>CAMWWU010000022.1 GCA_947178025.1 uncultured Alistipes sp.
GTCCGGACTCGGACTTTCGTCCGAAAAACAGGTAAAGCCGAAAGAGCCCGGGGCTCCTTCGGCTTTACCTATCGTTTAGCACAAAGGTGCTACCCTACTTTTTCTTGTGACGGTTCTTGCGAAGACGTTTTTTACGCTTGTGGGTAGCCATCTTGTGACGCTTATGCTTCTTTCCGTTTGGCATAGTTGTAATTTTTTTGAGGTTCTTGGTTTATCGAAAATTATTTCACCTTCGCTGCGAAGCTCTTGGCGGGCTTGAAAGCGGGGATGTCGTGTTCGGGAATGGTGATCGTCGTGTTCTTCGAGATGTTGCGGGCTACCTTCTGCGCACGCTTCTTGATGATGAAGCTACCGAAACCACGAAGATATACATTATTCTTATTAGTGAGCGAGCTCTTGATGCTATCCATGAAAGCCTCGACGATTGCCTGCACCTGTACCTTCTCGACACCGGTGCTCTTAGCGATTTCGCTTACGATATCTGCCTTTGTCATATTGCGTAAAATTTAAAAAATATTTCGAAAAGAATCAAACTTTCGGAGTGCAAATATACGTATTTTTTACATATCCGCCAACAAACCCCGTTTTTTTTCATTTTTTTCTGCGACGTCCTACGGCGCACTCACACAAGCGGATAACAAATATCGGGCAAAAGTCATCGGAAAATCGCAGGATGCCCGATCGGAGGCGAAAAATACGCTATCGAAGCCAATAAAAAGCCCGCATTTTGCGTTTACGGGGAAAAGCGCTAATTTTGTAACGATAAAAAACGACGACAACCTATGGTCAAGATACTCTGGGTCGACGACGAGGTGGAGCTGCTCAAGCCCCACGTGCTCTTTCTGAAAGGCAAGGGCTACGAGGTCGAGACCTGCAACAACGGCTACGACGCCATCGACATGGCCTCCGAAGAGGCTTACGACCTGATCATCCTCGACGAGATGATGCCCGGCATGACGGGGCTCGAAACCCTCCCCAAGATCAAGGAGGTGCGTCCGACGACCCCCGTGATCATGGTCACCAAGAGCGAGGAGGAGAACATCATGGACAAGGCCGTAGGTTCGAAGATCGCCGACTACCTCATCAAGCCGGTGAATCCCAACCAGGTGCTGCTTTCGATCAAGAAGAACGTCCACCGCCAGCAGCTCGTGACCGAGCAGACGACGGCCGACTACCGTTCGGAATTCGGGCGCATCTCGGCCTCGCTGCAAATGGCCGAGACGTTCCAGGACTGGTGTTCGCTCTACCGCCGTCTCACGTCGTGGGAGATCGAGCTCGACGCCTCGACCGACCGCAGCATCAAGGAGGTGCTCGCCTACCAGAAGCACGAAGCCAACCAGGAGTTCTGCAAGTTCGTGCGCCGCAACTACTACGACTGGATCAACCGCCGCTCGGACGACACGCCCGTCATGTCGCACACGCTCATGCGTTCGAAGATCTTCCCCGTGGCCGACGAGAACGCCAAAACCACGCTGCTGCTCATCGACAACTTCCGCTACGACCAGTGGCGGGCCATCTCGTCGCTGCTGCACGGCTACTACGACGTGGCGCTCGACGACTTCTACTGCGCGATCCTCCCCACGGCGACCCAGTACGCCCGCAACGCGATCTTCGCGGGGCTCATGCCGCTGGCCATCGACAAGCTGATGCCGAACCGGTGGCTCAACGACAACGAGGACGGCGGCAAGAACCAGTACGAGGAGGAGTTCCTGCGCCGGCTGATGACCCAGAACGGCAAGCAGTGGAAGTTCACCTTCGACAAACTCGTGCGCCCCGAGCAGGGCCGCCGCCTGGTGGACAACATCAACAAGGTGTACGACGCCGACTTCTCGGTGATCGTCTACAACTTCCTCGACATCCTCTCGCACGCCCGCACCGAGACGGACATCATCCGCGAACTGACCGAGGACGAGGCGGCGTTCCGATCGCTGACCCGCTCGTGGTTCGAGCATTCGGACCTCTTCACCATCCTCAAGCTCCTCGCCGAACGGGGACACACCGTGGTCATCACCTCCGACCACGGCACGATCCGCGTCGACAATCCGGTGAAGGTGACCGGCGACCGCGAGACCTCGGCCAACCTGCGCTACAAGACGGGCCGCAGCCTGGCCTACAACTCGCGCGAGGTCTACGAGATCCTGCGGCCCGAGGACGTCCAGCTGCCGTCGGGCAACCTCTCGTCGAGCTACATCTTCGCCTACAACACCGATTTCCTGGTCTACAACAACGACGCGAACCGACACATCCGCTACTACCGCAACACGTTCCAGCACGGCGGCATCTCGATGGAGGAGATGATCGTGCCCTACATCGTTCTGAAACCGAAAAACTGATATGAAAATCATCCACATCACCTCGCAGGAGGAGCTTCCGGAGGTGGCCCGGGCGGTGATCGCCGCCACGGGGCGCCGCAACGTCGTGGTCTTCCGCGGCGGAATGGGAGCCGGAAAAACCACGCTCATCCGCGAAATCGCCGCACAGCTCGGCGCCACGGACACCGTGACCAGCCCGACGTTCGCCATCGTGAACCACTACCGCGGAGCCGACCGGCGCAACATCTACCACTTCGACTTCTACCGCATCGACGATCCGCGCGAAGCCTACGACTTCGGCTACGAGGAGTACCTCTTCTCGGGGGATCTCTGTCTGGTGGAGTGGCCCGAGAAGATCGAGCAGCTGCTTCCCGAGGAGGTCGTGACGGTGCGCATCGCCGTCGACAGCGAGACCGCCCGCACCTTCGAAATCGAATGACGCAAAACCGACAACCCATGCAGGAATACATCTCCAAACAACACCGCATTCTCCGCCCCGCGGAGCAGATTTACGCTGCGATCAGCCGCTTCGACAACCTCACGCCCGCCCTGGCGGACAAAGTGGAGGAGTGGCAGGCCGACGAGGAGCACTGCTCGTTCAAGGCCAAAGGATTCACCGTCAAGCTCCGCATGGAGGAGCGCGCCGAGCCCCGCCACATCAAGATCGTGGGCGACGAGGGCGGCGTGCCGATCGACTTCGCCTTCTGGCTCCAGCTCCACAAGGTCGACGACTGCGACACGCGCCTGCGCCTCGTGCTGCACATCGAGCTGAACATGATGATGAAGATGATGATCGGCGGCAAGTTGCAGGAGGCCGTCGACAAGGTCGCCGAAGGCCTCGCCAACGCGATGAACGGCATACCGCCGATGTAGCCGCCGGCACATACCCGGCGCGGCGCCGATCACTCCTCGCCGTTCAGGCAGGCGATCACCCGCCGCACGGTCGGGAAAGCCTGCGCGGCGTACTCCGCCGTCCGTTCGGGCGAGCACCAGACGACCTGCTCGACCCCCTCTTCGGTCTGAGGCGTCGGGATGCCCTCGCCGCCCCGCAGCAGGTACCAGTGCGTGCGCTTGAGCTCCCACCGCGCGGTCTTCGGAAACCAGTAGGCGTGCCACGTGTCGCACAGCGGACGCACCACCTCGGCCCGGACGCCCGTCTCCTCGGCGATTTCGCGCGCGGCGCACACCTCGGGACTTTCGCCGGGTTCGATGTGCCCCTTGGGCAGGTCCCAGCGGCCGTTGCGGCGCATCATGAGCGCCTCGCCGCGGTCGTCGACCACCACTCCGCCGGCCGCCTCCACCCGGGTGAACGCTGCGGCGAATGCGGCGAACGCGGCATCGGGATCGGCGACGACGACCGTCGCGCAGTTGTGCGATTCGAAAATTTCGAGTATCTTGTCTCGCGATACGTCGCCCTCGACGACGCACCCGGCAGCGGGAGCCTCCGAGGTGAAGACAAGCGCTTTGTCGGCGAAATAGACAGTCATTCCGGATGAAGAATTAAAAATTAGAAATTATCCCCGACATCCGACCTGCGGCAGATGCTGACACAAAAGTAATGAGAAAACCCATACGCTGATGAAAAAAATTCTACTTTTTATGGCTATCGCAACGATGGCGGCCGGTTCGTGCGACAAGCGCCCCGCGCCCCTTACGATCGACAACGCCCTGACGGCCGAAGAGATCGCCGCCGGACGCCTCACGCCCGAGATCCTGTGGAAGATGGGCCGTGCGGGCGGTTCGTCGCTCTCGCCCGACGGCACGACGCTGCTCTACCAGCAGACCGACTACAACATGGCCGAAAACCGCGGTTCGACGACCGTCCGGACCGAGAACCTCTCCACGCGCGAAGTGCGGGAGCTGACCGACCGCACGTCGAACAACCTCGCGCCGCAGTGGTCGGCCGACGGCACGGAGATCTTCTTCCTCTCGGACCGCAGCGGTTCGATGCAGGTGTGGCGCATGGCCGCCGACGGCACGCAGGCCCGGCAGGTGACGGGCGCCGGCGACGGCGAGGGCGTGCCCGACGTCGAGGGATTCGGCGTGAGCCCCGACGGCAAGCACATCTGGTGGGTGCAGACGGTACACGTCGCCGCCCGCAAGTCGTCGGACGTCCACACCGACATGCCGAAGTCGAAGGCCCGCATCTACGACGACCTGATGGCCCGCCACTGGGACTACTGGGACGAGGGCGACTACCGCCACATCTTCGTCGCCGAGCTGGGCGAGGGCCTCGTGACGGGCGGCACGGACATCATCGGTGCCGACGCGGCATGGGACGCCCCGCTGGCCCCCTATTTCGACATGGCCGAGATCGCCTGGAACAACGCCGGCACGATGCTGGCCTACACCTGCAAGCCGCTGACCGGCACGGCCTACGCCATCTCGACCGACTCGGACATCTTCGTCTACGACCTGGCGACGGGCAAGACCGTGAACATCTGCAAACCCCGCACGGGCAGCAAAGCGGAGTACACGGGCGAGGCATCCGAACTCCCGCTCGAAATGCCCGGCTACGACAAGTACCCCGTCTGGTCGCCCGACGACCGCTACATCGCCTTCCGTTCGCAGCGCCGCGCCGGCAACGAGTCGGACAAGGAGCGGCTCTTCCTCTACGACTGTCGGACGGCCGAGATGCGCGACCTGACCGAGGATTTCGACTACAACGCCCTGAACGTCGTCTGGGCCGACGCCGAAACGATCTATTTCATCGCCCCGATCGAGGCGACGCACCAGATCTGCCGCATCGCGCTCGCAGAGGGTGAAGTCGAGGTCGTCACGCGCGGCGACCACGACATCGACGCCTTCACGATGGCCGATGACCGGATCGTCGCCGAGGTCTGCACGATCTCGATGGCGACGGAGTTCTTCGAGATCTCGCCGGCCGACGGCGCCATGACGCAGATCTCCGGAATCAACGCCCCGGTATACGAAGCCGTGAAGATGGGCCAGGTGCAGAAGCGCTGGGTCCGCACCACCGACGGCAAGCAGATGCTCACGTGGGTCATCCTGCCGCCCGACTTCGACCCGTCGCGGCAATACCCCGTGCTGCTCTACTGCCAGGGCGGCCCGCAGAGCGTCGTATCGCAATTCTGGAGCTACCGCTGGAACTTCCAGCTGATGGCCGCGCAGGGATATATCGTCGTGGCGCCCAACCGCCGCGGCCTCCCCTCGTTCGGACAGGAGTGGCTCGACCAGATCTCGGGCGACTACTCGGGACAGAACATCCGCGACTACCTCTCGGCCATCGACGACGTGGCCCGCGAGCCGTGGGCCGACCGGACGCGCATGGGATGCGTCGGCGCCTCCTACGGCGGCTACTCGGTCTACTACCTGGCCGGCTGCCACGAGAAGCGTTTCAAGGCCTTCATCGCCCACTGCGGCATCTTCGACTTCGACTCGATGTACGGCGAAACGGAAGAACTCTTCTTCATCAACAACGACTACGGAGGCCCCTACTGGGACAAGACGAACGCCACGGCGCAGCGTTCCTACGCCAACTCGCCCCACAAGTCGGTCGCCAAGTGGGACACGCCGATCCTGATCTTCACCGGCGAGAAGGATTTCCGCATCCCCTACACCCAGTCGCTCGAAGCCTTCACCGCTGCCCGCATGCTCGGCCTGCCGGCCCGCCTCGTGGAGTTCGAGGACGAGGCGCACCAGGTCTTCAAGCCCCAGAACTCGCTGGTCTGGAACCGCGAATTCTTCGGCTGGCTCGACCGTTACGTGAAGCAGTAGCCCCCTCGGCCGCAGGTGCGGCCCGCACGGCTCCGAGAGCCGGCGCCCTGCAAAAAAGCTGTCCCGCCGGGGCAGCTTTTTTTGCATTTTCCGCCCACTCGTATCCGGGAAAACCGCCCGGTTCGTGATGAAAAACCGCCCGTTCGTTGAAAATATTTTAAAAAACTGGGGTCTATCGCTACTTTTGCCACCATCCGATAAAAGAGATTACCAAGACCAAACTCATACACATGAAATTCCGGACACTATTACTGGCGCTGTCGCTCACGGCCGCCTCGTGCGTCGGCACGAAGGAGGAGACCGCAGTGCAGCCCGCAGCCGAAACCGTCCGCGTCACGGTCGGCTCCGGCCCCCGGCTCGACGTCCTGTCCCGCACGACGCTCGGCCCCGACGGCCGGGTCGACTGGGAGACCGACGACCGGATCGCCCTCTGGGCATTCGACGCCTCGGGCGAGGCGCAGCTCGCGCAGCACCCCTTCCGCCTCTGGCACTACAAAGCCGAATACAGCGAGGCCAAGTTCACGGCCGACATCCCGGCGATGCCCTCCGGCACCTATGTATATTATGCGACATACCCCGAGCCCGCTTCGGTCGACGGCACGCTGGTCGGATTCGACATCCCGGCCGTGCAGGACGGCGCCTACCGCGCGGACTACGACATCATGACGGCCTGCTGCACGGGCCCCGCGCTTCAGGAGGGCGACAACAGCGACCGCATACGTTTCGCCTTCGCGCACCGCATCCACCTGCTGAAGATCACCGTGCCGACCAACCAGATGGGCGACCGGGCCACGGCGATCGAACTGGAGTTCCCGCAGCCCGTCGCAGGACGGCTGACCCTCGACGCGAGCGATCCCGAGGCCGAACCGCAGCTCACGGAGAGCTCCTCGCATCTGACGCTCCGTTTCGCCGAGCCGATCGACGCCGGCACGACCGTCTACGCCGCGATCGCCCCCGTCGCGATCCCCGCCGAGGGCACCGTGTCGATCCGCACCTACGCCGAGACCGGCGAGAGCCGCACGGACACCTTCGCGGGCCGGACGTTCGCCGCAGGTCATACCACGCCGATCGAGTACAACATCCCCGAGATGGAGATCCGCTACACGATCGTGCGCTTCACGCTCGACGGCGACGGCACTTCGACGCTCGGCGAACCCGTGCAGCGCATCACCCTCTCGGCCGACGGCGCCCGGTTCGACAACGGCGAGGCGCAGCGCACCTTCGAGCCGAATGCAGAAGGCGTCTACACGATGATTTTCAAGGAGTTCTCCGACAATCTTTCGGGCAAGCCAGTCACGGTGACCTACGACTCGGAACACGCCGTCGTCACGAACTCCTTCACGATGCCGCAGCTGCAGGCCAGCGCGCAGAACGACGTGGCGACGCTCGCCGTGCCCTACCTGTTCGCGGAGGATTTCAGCTCGCTCACGACCTCGGCGGGTTCGGACGACAACCCGGCTGTCGGCGGAGCGACGATCGTCAGCGGCGACCGCACCGGCGTAGACCTCAGCCAATGGGGCCTCTCGACGAGCGGCTGGACCGCAGCCCGCGTCGGCGTGCAGGCAGGAGGCGGCAGCAACGGCGCCGTGCGCATCTGCGCCCGCGTCGAGAACCAGCAGATCCAGAAAAACCTCTACAACGCCCGCATCGACTCCGCACCGTTCGACTGCCTCCGGCCGGAGGCAGACGTTCCGGTCCGCGTCACCTACAACTACAAGGGCGGCCGCTACTCGGTCGTCAGAAAGAACATCTTCGGCGGCGACGGCGGCAGCGGAAACGGCGACGCCGTCTACACCCACGGCTACACGACCGTCCAGGGGTGGCAGGGCGGTTCCGTCGCGATTCCCAACGTCATCGGCAGCACCATGACGATCCCCGGCACCGCCGGCAGCGACCGCAACCAGAATCAGAACTACGACGACATCTCGCTCGAAAACTCCTTCGTGATTCCGTCCGCGACCCCGGCTACCCGCGCATCCTGGTCGGTATCCTCCACGATGTCCGACGCTCCGGTCGCCGGAGCCAACGGCAACTTCTGGCTCTACCTCGACAACATCCGCGTATCCATCGTCACCGAATAACGACAGCCATGAAAAAACGACTCGCATACATCTGTTTCGCAACGGCCCTGCTGGCCGGTTGCTCGAACGAGGAGCAGGCGGAAACCCTCCCGCAGGGCATGGGACGCATCGCCGTGCGGTGCGGCGCCGACCTCACGGTGGATACCCGCGCCACCGCACTCCCCGCCGGCGACGACTTCTCGCTCTCGCTCAGCGGCGACGACTACGCCGAAAGCTGGGCCACCGTGGCCGAGTTCGCCGCCGAGGAGCGCCTCTTCCCCGCAGGCACCTACACCGCGACGATCGCCTGGGGCGATCCGGAGGCCGAAGGTCCCGACCTGCCCTATTTCCTCGGCACGGTCACGACGCCGGTGCTGGCCCGGCGCGTCAACACGATCGAGATCGAGGCGCGCATAGCCAACTCCCAGACCCGGGTCATGGCCACGGAGCAGTTCCTGCGCTACTTCCACGACGCCGAGTTCACCGTAACGACCGGTGCCGGCAACTCGTTCGACTACACGCCCGCCGCCGGCCGCGACGCCGAACCGGTATTCGTGCAGGCCGGAACGACTCTCACGGTGACCGGCACGGCCCGGCAGCAGAGCCAGACGGGACAGACCGAAGGCCCTCTGGTGACCTTCCCCGCGCAGCGCCTCGATGCCGCACAGCCCCGCACCTGCCACACCTTCCTCTTCGACGCGCCCGACGCGGGCAGCGCCACGCTCACGATCTATCTGGGCGGCGAAGAGGCCGAAATCGTCGACATCGACCTCGAAATGAACGACGACGCGATCGAATAACGAAAAATAACGAAACGCAATATGAAAACTTTCAACCGATTTTTCACGCTTCTGGCCGCCGCGACGCTCTTCGCCGCAGGTTGCAAGGACGACGATCCCTCCTATCTGACCCGCGAACCGGCCACCGGACCGGGCGAAGAAGTGGGCTACCTCACGGGGGCCGGCATGAACCTGAGCGTCGTGCTCGACACGGCCACCGAAACGCAGCCCGACGACACGGGCGACGCGCAGCCTGCCGCCGCGACGCGCACGGCGCCCGACACGGACGCCTTCCTGGTCGACATCCTCGACAGCGACGACAAGGCCGTGCTTTCGACCACCTACGGCGAGCTGAGCCGGCAACTCGCAGCCGAGCCGCTGGCTCTGGCCGTCGGCGCCTACACGATCGCCGTGCGTTCGGAGCAGACGATTCCCGCCGCCGACTGGGAGCACCCCGTCTACGGCAAATCGAAGAGCTTCGCGATCAGCAAGGCGCAGCAGACCGCCCTCGGCGAGATCCGCTGCACGCTGCAAAACATCAAGGTGACGCTCGAAGTGTCGGCCGACCTCGCCGACCTGCTCTCGGACGACACCTCGGCGACGATTTCGCTCGGCGACACGCAGCTCGTCTTCCCGATCCGCGACGGCCGGGCCGGCTACTTCCTCGCCGCGGAGGAGGTCAACACGCTCCGCTTCTCGCTCGACGGCAAGTTCGCCGATTCGGGCGCCCCCGTGCCCCTGACCAAGACCATCGCCGGCGTCAAGGCCGGACAGTGGCGCAAGATCACGCTCGTCATCACCCATGCGGACAAGGGCGAAATCGGGCTCGACATCCGCGTCGACAGCTTCATCCAGGACGAAACGATCGTCATCAACGGCACGGAGGATGTCTGGGAGCCGGTCTACGACGAAAATCCGCTTATCGAAGCTCCCCGGCTCGCCTGGGAGGGCCACGACTTCGCCGATCCGTTCCGCCTCAAGGCCTCGATGTTCGACGACGAAGGCCGCTGCACCGAACCGTTCGACATGGAGCTCACGGCCGAAGGAGGCGTCGCCTCGTTCCGGGTGAACATCTCCTCGACGAACCCCGAATTCATCGAAGCGCTCGGCGTGGCGAACGTTCCCGAGAGCTTCGACCTCTGCACGATCGATGCGGCGAACCCCGCCTACACGATCCTCACGGCCCTCGGATTCCCGCTCGGCGCCGACCTCGCAGGCGCCACGTCGCGCAGCTTCTCGCTCGCGGGCGCCATGCCGATGCTCTACAACCGCCCGGGATTCGACGGCACCCACCGCTTCGCATTCGTCATCGCCGACGCCGAGGGGCAGAGCTCCGAAGCGACCCTGACGCTGGTGGTCGACCGCGGCAGCGAGACCGAAGAGATCGCGATCGAATGGGCGGGCTACTCTTTCGACCAGGTGTACGACGTGACCTCCGACATGCAGATCGACATCGCGATCCGCGTTCCGGCCGGCATCCGCTCGCTCCTGGTGACGATCGACTCCGAGACGCTCACGCCCACGGATCTGGAGAGCGTGGGACTCCCCGCCACGTTCGACCTGGCCGACATCCGCAACAGCGACGCCTACCCGACGCTGGTCGAGTCGCTCGGCACGCCGCAGCCGGACGGCCTCGGATTCCCGATCAACGAGCAGGTGCGCGACCAGACCGAATTGCAGTTCTGCATCACGCCGTTCGTGCCGCTGCTCTCCGGCTTCCAGGGGCTGCACAAGTTCCACCTCGAAGTGACGGACAACGACGGCGCCTCGAAGAAGGTAACCGTATCCCTCAACGTCCAATAACATGCGCTCCATGAAACGAATCCTATACGCATGCGCCCTGCTCGCCGCGCTGGCCTCCTGCTCGAAAGACGACGCCGGCATGCAGCCGCAGACCGACGACACGGGCCGACTGCGGATGACGATCTCCGCGACGCGCACCGAGGCGACGAACGACTACGACCCGATGGAACGGCTCACCGTGCGGCTCTACGACGCCGGGGGAGCGCTCCTGCGCAAATACACCGCACGCGAGGATCTGCCCGAGCAGTTCGAGCTGCTCGCCGGCGACTACCGCGTGGCGGTCGAGGCGGGCGAAGAGGTCGCCGCCTCGCACACCAAACGCTTCTACAAGGGAGAAAACCGATTCGCGATCACCCCGGGCGGCACGACGACGGCCGAGGTGACATGCGAATTGCAGAACACCGTCGTCGAGGTCGCTTTCGACGAGAGTGTCGCGGCGAACTTCGGCCCGGCCTTCCACGCGCTGGTCGCCATCGGCCGGAGCGCCGACGAGGCGCAGGAAGCGGCCGGCACCGCCCTCCGCTTCACGGCCGACGGCAAGGGGTACTTCACCCTCCCCGCAGGAGCCGAAACGCTCGCCTGGAGCTTCTCGGGCACGCACCCCGAGCGCGGCGAGATCGTCAAGCAGGGGGCGCAGCCGCTCCGCACGGAGGGCCGCTACCGCTACCGGCTGACGTTCCGCTTCTCGGAGGATCTGCCCGGATACGTCGAAGGCGTGACCGTGACGGTCGATCCGTCGACCGACGACTACGACGACACGATCGTCTTCAGCCCCGACCCGACGATCGAAACCGAGGGCTTCGACCCCGCCGAACGGCAGGACTACCTGCCCGGCATCTCGGGCGACCGCACCTACCGCATCACGACGGTAGCCCCGATCAGCCGCGTGGCACTATCGTTCGACGACACGACCTACCTGCTCTTCGGCACCCGAAGCGGTGCGGAGGGGATCCGGACCGAACAGACGGACGACACGCACATGACCGTCACCCTCACCGGCGACTTCTTCACCGGACGCACGGGAGGCGAACACACGGTAGCCCTCTCCGTCTCCGACTCCGCCAACGGAGCGCTGACCCTCAGCACGCCGTTCCGCCTGCCGGGTCTGCTGCCGGTGGAAACCGCCGACTACGACCTGTGGAACAACACCGTGACGCTGCGCGCCCTGATCTTCGGCTCCGATGCTCCGGACGTGCGCTTCGGACTCCGCACGCAGGGCGGCGAGTGGCAGGAGGTCGCAGGCGCGCCGGCCGGCGAGGAGACCTACGCAGCGACGATCGGCGCCGAATGGCAGACGTCGGTCAACGACGCCGGGCTGAAGGTCCGCACCCCCGTCGCCGGAACGGGCGTCTTCGCGCAGCATACCTACGACTACCGCATGACGCTCGACGGGACGCCCTATACGGGCACCTTCTCGACGCCGTGCGAACAGCCCATCCCCTACGGCGACATGGAGGACGGCGGCCTCTCCTGCTTCACCACCGGCAACAAGTCGACCGCTTTCTGGGGCAGCGGCAACAACTCCTATGCGTCGAACCTCTGTTCGCAGGTCATGAAGGGCGGTTCGCACTGCGCGCAGCTGCAATCCTCGGCTGCCGGCATGTTCGGCATCTACATGCTCGCCGCCGGCAACCTCTTCACCGGCACCTTCGACAAGCCCTCGATGCAGGGCACCGTGGGCTTCGGCAAGGATTACGACTGGAAAGCCCGTCCGACGGCCCTGCGCATGCGCTTCCACGCGACGATCGGCACGGTCGACTACACCAAATGGTCCGACGACTCGGGTTCCGACCCGATCGCCAAGGGGCAGCCCGACAAGGGACGCATCTACGTGGCGATCGTCGACTGGGATTCGCCCCGCAACGTCTCCTCGGGAACCTCCGCCCCTTCGGGCATGTGGGACCCCGCGACCGCCTCGTCGCTCCCCGAGGGCGCCATCATCGGCTACGGCTCCCTGTGGGTAACCGAGTCGACCGAGGGCGACGACCTGGTAGAGCTCACGCTTCCGATCAACTATTACGACACCGCGGCCAAGCCGTCGAAACCGTACAAGATCGTCATCTCCTGCTCGGCCAACGCCTACGGAGACTACATGAACGGTTGCAGCACGAACCGGATGTACGTCGATGATTTCGAATGGGTCTTCTAACATCAAACGCACGAACATGCGCAAAATAACCTCACTCGCCACGCTCCTCGCCCTGGGCCTCTCGCTCGCGGCGCAGGGGCTGTGCGCCCGGGACCTCGCTCCGACGGTCGAGACCGCCGACGCGGCCGACACGCTCGCCGTGCGGCAGCCGACGATCAACGAACTGCGCCGCGAGCGCGGCCTCACGGACACGCACAACACGTTCGTCCCCAAGGGACAGTGGATCTTCGGAGGTACGGCCTCCTGGTCGACCCACTCGAACGAAAGCTACCAGTTTCTGATCATCGAAGGCATCGATTCGAAGGGCTACAACGTCCGCGTCAGCCCGATGGTGGCCTACGCCCTGCGCGACAACATGGCCCTCGGCGCCCGCTTCATCTACGGACGCTCGCTCACGCGCATCGACAACGCCGAGCTCCAGCTCGGCGACGACGATTCGGGAACGCACCTTCAGGCCAACGACTTCTACCGGCTGACGCACAGCTACACCGCCGCACTGATGTGGCGGCAGTACATTCCGCTGGGGCGCAGCAAGCGTTTCGCGCTCTTCAACGAAGCGCAGCTCTCGTTCGGCGCCACGCAGGGACGATTCGCCAACGACTCGCCCGTGAAGGGCACCTTCGAGAAGGGATTCACCTGCTCGCTCGGCATCAGCCCCGGCATCGTGGCCTTCGCGACCAACAACATGGCCGTGGAGGTGAACGTCGGCGTGATGGGCATCTCCTACACCAGCACCAAGCAGGTGCACAACCAGGTCGAGGTGGGCCGCCGCCAGACGAGCATGATGAACTTCAAGGTCAACATCTTTTCGATCGGCCTCGGTATGGCCTTCTATCTCTAAAACGGCATGCACATGAAAAGAATACTACTCTCCATGCTCGCGACGGGCAGCGTGCTCGCAGCCGTAGCCGAAACGCCTTTCGCCGCGGAGGCCGCGACCGACTTCCGCGTCGTGCCGATCGTCCGCAACGCCCCGGAATTCGCTGCGCCGCTCCTCGACGCAACGCAAGAGACGGCCGAATCCTCGTTCGACGCACCGGTCGACGCGCCGCAGGTACCCGCGGCGCCCAAAAAACGCTTCCTGCCCACGCGCCGGCGCATCGACCGCGAGATCGACAAACTCAAATTCGCCTACAAGGGCGAGGTGATCATGGGTCTCACGGCCTCCTACGGCACGCTTTCGAGCGACGACACGGACATCATGCTCATCATAGACAACATCAACGCCTCGGGAAGCGTCGCCTCGGTGAAGCCCTTCGTCGGCTACTTCTACCGCGACAACAACTGCCTCGGCGCCCGGTTCGGCTACCGCCGGCTGAGCGGCACGCTCGACAACGTGGACATCGACCTGGGCCCGAGCAACGACATCGACGACCTGGATATCCCCTACCTCGACTTGCAGAGCGACAACTACTCGTTCGGACTCTTCCACCGCTCCTACGCCGGCCTCGACCCGAAGGGACGCTTCGGTCTCTTCGCCGAATTCGAGCTCTCGGTATCGACCGGTTCGACCCACTTCACCTACGAGCGCAGCGGAGCCCTCAAGCAGGTCTACTCCGACAACATGCAGGTCAAGCTGGCGTTCAACCCCGGCGCTGCGGTCTACATCTTCCCGAACGTCTGCGCGACGCTCTCGTTCGGACTGGGCGGCATCCAGTACACCTCCGTGACGCAGAAGGACGAAAACGGCACGAAAGTCGGATCGCGCAAGGCCTCGAACATGAAGTTCAAACTCAACATCGCCGCCATCAACATCGGCATGACCGTACACATGTGGGACAAGAAAAAGAAGTAAACGATGAAACGACCGATCATACTCTTCACGCTCCTCCTTGCGGCGCTCGGCGTCTCGTGCATCGAGAACGACATACCCTATCCCGACGCGACGCTCAGCATCGAGCGCATCACGGGCCAGGGATTCACCGCCAGGATCGAACCCTCGACCCGCTCGGTGGTGCTGACCCTCGACGAGCAGACCGACATCCGCCGCGTCGCGATCGACGAGGTGACATTCGGCGTCTCCTCCTACACGTCGAAACTCACCGACGAGCAGATGCTCTCCGAAATGCGCCTTTCGCGGCCGCTGACCGGTGAGTTCGACCTGCGGGCCCCGCTCTACGTCACCCTCTCGCTCTACGAAGATTTCGAGTGGACGATCACGGCCGAGCAACACATCGAACGCAGCTTCGAAGTCGGCCGCCAGGTCGGCGCCACGGAGTTCGATCCGGAGCTCTTCACCGCCACGGCCTACGTCGCCAAGGGAACCGATCTGACGCGGATCGACGTCGCGTCGCTCAAGCTGGGCCCCGCCCGGATCACGACCTACTCGCCCACGGCCGAAGAGCTCTCGGGGACGAGTTTCGAGACGGTGCGATTCGTCGACATCGCCTACTACGAAGAGACCGAGCGCTGGCTGCTCTACGTCCGCGAAACGGACCGTCTGGTCGAGTTGACCGGCGCCTACGCCTGGTCGGAGGTGATCTGGCTCTACGGAACGGGCGTCGCCGGCGAAGCGATGGGCTTCCGCTACCGCAAGGCGGGCGACACGCAGTGGCTCGACGTGCCCGACGTCGCGACCTCCGGAGGCAGCTTCTCGGCACGTCTCGCGGCCGCGCCCGAAACCACCTACGAGATCAAGGCGTTCTGCGGCGACGAAGAGAGCGACCCCGCGACCGTCACGACCGATCCCGTGCGCCAGCTTCCCAATAGCAGTTTCGAGGAGTGGTGCACCGAAGACGAGATCGTCTACCCCTACGCTCCGGGCGCCGCGCCCTACTGGAGCTCGGGCAACAAGGGCGCCAAGATCGCCGGATCGACCCTGACGGACAAGTGCGACCCGCGCCCCGGATCGGAGGGCCGCTACGCTGCCGACCTGCGCTCGGAATTCGCCAACATCTTCGGCGTCGGCAAGTTCGCAGCCGGCAACCTCTTCATCGGCGACTACGTGCGCAACGAGGGCACGAACGGCGTGCTGACCTTCGGCCGCAGCTTCGTCCTGCGCCCCACGCGCCTGCGTATCTGGGCCAAATACCATCAGGGCATAATCGACCGCGTGAAGTCGGTGCCCGCCGGCTCGGACATTCAGGTCGGCGATCCCGACCACGGGCACATCTACATCGCCCTGGGCACCTGGGGCGCCCCCGAGAATCTGGAGAAATACGGCAAAGACAGCAAGGGCGTGCTCACGGGCACGGCCGATTCGCCCGTCTGCGTCGACACGCGCGACGTGGCGACCTTCTTCCGCAACGACGGACCGGACGTGATCGCCTACGGCGAGAAGGTCTTCGACAGCAGCGTCGAGGAGTGGACCGAGTTCACGATCGACCTGAACTACAACCGCTACGATCTGGTGCCGACCAACATCATGGTCGTCTGCTCGGCCTCGCGCTGGGGCGACTACTTCACCGGCAGCTCCAAGAGCGAGATGTGGGTCGACGACTTCGTGCTGGAATACGACTGACCGATCGGCTCCATGAGCCGAGACAATACGAAAAAAGAGCCCTCGGGCTCTTGCGGGCCTCCCTACTCGGAGGCCCGTTCTTCGTTCGCAATCCGGCGCGAACTGCGGTTCGCCCCGTCAGAGCAGCTCCACGACCTTTTCGAGTCCGATGCCGTGCGAACCCTTCATCAGCACGAGGGCGTTGTCGACGGACATCCGTTCGAGATGCTCGGCCAGTTCGGCGCGCGACGCATAGAGCGACGCGTTGCGAGGCAGTGCATCGGAAGCGGAGCAGGCACGCGCGAACTCCCCGCCGACGAGCAGCAGCTCCGCCTCGGGATCCTGCGCGGCGAGCCGCACCACGGCGGCATGTTCATCGAGCGACCATTCGCCCAGTTCGAGCATGTCGCCCAGAATCAGCACGCGACGCGCCCGGGCGCCGAGCGGCCGGGCGAGGAAGTCGCCCACCGACGCGCGCATGCTGGTCGGGTTGGCGTTGTAGCAGTCGACGATGAGCGTATTGCGGGCGGTTTCGATGCGCTGCGACCGGTTGTTGTCGGGCTCATAGCCCGCAATGGCGTGGCGGATGCGCTCGTCGGGGATGTCGAAATAACGCCCCACGGCGACCGCCGCCGCGATGTTGAACCGGTTGTAATCCCCCTCCAGCAGGCTCTCCACGCCGTCCGCCAGAGCGGTCGGATAACACTCCACGGCCAGCGTCGGACGCTCCGCAGCCATCGCCCGGAGCACCTCGTCCTCGGCACGCACGAACGCCCGGCCGCCGTTCGCGGCCAGGAAGTCGAAGAGCTCGCCCTTGCCGCGCCGCACCCCCTCCGGACCGCCGAACCCTTCGAGGTGGCAGCGGCCGATGTTGGTCAGCAGGCCGTAGTTCGGCTCGGCGATCGAGGCCAGCAGGGCGATCTCGCCGCAGGCGCGGGCCCCCATCTCCACGACTCCGAACTCCGTTTCGGCCGTCATCGATAGCAGCCTCAGCGGCACGCCGATGTGGTTATTGAGGTTTCCGCGCGTGGCGTAGAGGTCGAAACGCTCGGCCAGCACGCGGCTCACGAGCTCCTTGGTCGTGGTCTTGCCGTTGCTTCCCGCCACGGCGAGGATCGGAATCCCCAGCGCCCGGCGGTGTTCGCGGGCCAGCGCCTGCAAGGAGCGCAGCGTGTCGTCGACGAGCAGCACCCGCTCGCCGTCGGCCGCCGACGGATCGTCCGCCACGGCGTATGCCGCCCCCTTGTCGAGCGCCTCCCGCACGAAGCGGTTGCCGTCGAACGTCGCGCCGTGCAGCGCGAAGAAAATCGATCCGGGCTCGATCCGGCGCGTGTCGGTCGAGATGCGGGGATGGCGCCGGAAAAGATCGTAGAGATCAGATGTGCCTGTCGCCATTGTGGAACTTTACCTCGTCGATGAATTTCTTGATGTTCTGCTCCTCGGCCCGCGGGCAGATCATCAGCACGTCGTCCGTGTCGACGACGATGTACTCCTTCAGGCCGCTGATGACGGCGATCTTCTCCTTGGGCAGCGACACGATGCTGCTGCGCGTGTCGTAAAGGTAGCACCCCTGCTCGGGTACGGCGTTCGCATAACGGTCCTTGCGCGAATGCTGGTAGACCGAGCCCCAGGTTCCGACGTCGCTCCAGCCGAACTCGCCGCAGCGGACATATACGTTGTCGGCCTTCTCCATGACGCCGTAGTCGATCGAGATGGCCCGGCACTCGGCGAACGCCAGCTCGACGATGTTCCGCTCGGCGTCGGTTCCCAGTGCGCGCCGCACGCCGCTGAACAAGGCGTGGTGCTCGGGCAGGTACTTCTCGAACGCCGCGATGATCGCGCTCACCTTCCAGATGAAGATGCCCGAGTTCCAGAAGAACTCGCCGCACTGGAGGAAAGTCTGCGCCAGCTCCAGATCGGGCTTCTCGGTGAAGCACTTGACCTTGCTGATGGGCTGCGTGTCCGACACCTGGATGTAGCCGTAGCCCGTCTCGGGGCGGGTCGGCTTGATGCCCACGGTGAGCAGCGCGTCGTGCTCCGCGGCGAACGCCAGGCACTCGCCGATGATCGTGCGGAAGTTCTCCTCGTCGAGGATCAGGTGGTCCGACGGCGTGACGATCATCTCCGCCTCGGGATTGCGCGCCGCGAGCGTGTAGGCCGCATAAGCGATGCAGGGTGCGGTGTTGCGCCCTACGGGTTCGCACAGAATCTGCTCCTCGCGCAGCTCGGGGAGGTGTTCGAGCACCAGGTCCTTGTATTTTCGGTTGGTCACCACGAGGAAGTTCTCGGAAGGGACGATCTTGGCGAAGCGTTCGTAGGTGTGGCGGATGAACGACTTGCCCGTTCCCAGGATGTCGAGAAATTGCTTGGGCATCGACTGCCGGCTCTTGGGCCAGAAACGTGCGCCGATACCGCCCGCCATGATGACGCAATATTTGTTGTTTGCCATGAGTTATAATAATAATGTGATACAAAGATAAAAATATTTTGTAACTTTGCCGCCTGCCGGTTCATTTAATTTTTCGACCATCCGATGAAAATCAGACTCATCACGATACCCAATCTGCTCACGCTTTCGAATCTGCTCTGCGGATCGCTGGCCGCCGTCATGGCCCTCTCGTTCGGCGACCTGACGACGGCTTTCGCGCTGATCGTCGCCGCGGCGCTCTTCGACTTCCTCGACGGATTCGTGGCGCGGCTCCTGCATCAGAGCTCGCCCATCGGGCTGCAACTCGACTCGCTGGCCGACGACATCACGTTCGGATTCGCCCCTGCAGCCATTCTCTTCGCACTCTACGACCGGATGCCGGGCCTCACCGGACTCGACCAGATCTTCTGGCCCGCATTCGGCGTCTTCTTCTTCACGGCCTGCGCGGCCCTGCGTCTGGCGAAGTTCAACATCGACGACACGCAGCGCACGGAGTTCTGCGGCCTCCCCTCGCCCGCCGCGGCGCTCTTCTGCGCCTCGCTGGGGCTGATCGGCGAACGCTACGCCCTGCCCGTACCGCGCGAGGCGACCCTCGCCGCGGCCGCGATCTTCGGTCTGCTGATGGTCTCGCCGCTGCGCATGTTCGCCCTCAAGTTCCACGGCTTCGGCTGGCGCGGCAACGAGGTGCGCTATGCGTTCCTCGCCGCATGCGTCGTGCTGATCCCCCTGCTGCGTCTGTTCGCCATCCCCGCCATCGTGGCGCTCTACGTACTGGTCTCGCTCGTGCGGCGAAGCGGCCGATAACGGAATTTCGGAAATTTACACTATCTTTGCCCGCAATCCACGCCCATGTCACGTTCGTTCCACGGCATACTGCTGACGCTCTTCGCGATGCTGCTCCTGGCCGCACCGGGAGGCGCGCACGCGCAGAATTTCAACGCCCGTGACCTGATGCGCGCCCAGCAGCGGGGCGAAAACACCAACCTCTACGGCTCGAATCCCTTCGAGCAGCCCGACGAGGAGGGCGAAGAGGGGCAGAATCCGCAGGACACGACCAAGAAGGAGAAGCGGATCCGCAAACCGCTCGAATCCTACTTCTTCAACGACTCGATCCGCGCGCTGAACAACTTCAAGTGGAACCTCCGCCGCGGCTACAACCGCATCGAGATCCAGCCGCTGGACACGACGCTCGAAAACTGGCGCATCGACTACCCGTTCTACCTCGACGGCGTGGGCGACATCGCACAGGGCGCCCTGGGACAGACTTCGCTGCCGATCAACTACTTCAAACGGCCGCAGAACTTCGACTTCAGCTTCTCGTCGCCCTACTACGCCTACATTTACGACACGGAGAACGTCCCCTTCTACAACACCAAGCGCCCCCTGATCCGCATGACCTACCTCGAATCGGGACAGAAGCGCTACCGCGAAGAGAACTTCGACATCATGCACGCCCAGAACGTCTCGCCGACGACGGGCTTCAACATCGACTACAAGGCGCGCGGCACCAAGGGCAAGTACGACCGTTCGCAGACCAAGAACCACAACCTCGCGGTCTCCTTCAGCCATACGGGCAAGCGCTACGCCGTGCATGCGGGCTTCTACAACAACCACATCGAGCAGCAGGAGAACGGCGGCGTGGTGGGCGAATGGGCCATCTCCGACACGACGTTCGAGATGCCCTCGGGCGTCCCGATGAAGCTCGCCGACGCCCAGGCGGAGAACATCTACCGCAACAACGCCTTCTTCGTCACGCAGTCCTACGGCATTCCGCTCCAGCGCCTCACCGAGAACGACTTCTCGATGGCCGGGCTCTCGGCCGTCTACGTCGGCCACTCGTTCGAGTACAACTCGTGGAGCAAGGTCTACTCCGACATCCGGGCCGAATACACCAACGAACGCGACCACCGCGACGAAAACGGCGAGTTCGTCCCCGCGACGGGCGAATACTACGAGGACTGGTACATCAACCCCACCCAGACGCGCGACTCGATCTACGAACGGGTGATCTCGAACCGCTTCTTCGTGCAGGCGCAGCCCTGGGACCGCGACGGCGTGGTGGGCACGATCGACGCGGGCATCGGCATCGACCTGCACACCTATTCGCAGTTCCTGCCGGACGACTACCTTTCGGGCAGGTACGCGAAGGAGAACAAGACCAGCTACTTCGCCTACGGCTCGATCGGAGGCAAAATCAAAAAATACGTCGACTGGGACGCGAACCTCAAGTTCTACCCGTCGGGTTACCGAGGCGGAGACCTCTCCGTAGGCGCTCATCTGGCGCTCACGGGCGTACTCCGCGGTCATCCCCTGATTCTCGAAGGCCGGTTCTCGATGGACCGCCGCTCGCCGAATTACTGGCAGGAGAATCTCTTCTCGAACCACTTCGTGTGGTCCACTCCTTTGAACAAGGAGAATGAAACTCGTTTCGAGGTCAAGTTTTCGGTTCCCGACTACGCTTTCGAAGTCGGGGCCTGGCAGGGTGTCGTCAGCAACAAAATCTACTACGCCGCCGACAGCCGCATCGCCCAGGAGGGCGGAAACGTCAGCCTGACGAGTGTGTACGCACGCAAGGATTTCCGCTTGGGCGGACTTCATCTGGACAACAGGGTATTGTTGCAGTGGAGTACGGATCAGGAAGTTATCCCCGTTCCGCTTTTGGGCGCCTACCTCTCGTACTACTACGAGTTCTGGGTGGTGCGCAACGTTTTACGGCTTCAGGTCGGTTTCGACGGGCACTACAATACGCGGTATTACGCGCCCAGCTACAACCCGGCTCTGTCGACCTATTACAACCAGCGCGACGTCGAGGTGGGCAACTACCCCTACCTGGACGCATTCGTCATGGGCAAGTGGAAGAGAATGCGGATATTTCTCAAATATCAGCACATCAACAAAGGACTGTTCGGCAACGGAGAGTATTTCTCGGCGGCGCATTATCCGCTCAATCCGGGCATGTTCAAGATGGGTATCTCGTGGGGTTTCTATGATTAGCGTACTGTTCTGCGCGGTATGAACTGCCCGCAAAACAACCTTTTATGCTGAAAAAAACAGTTTTAACGTTTGCGTTCTTACTCTTCTTCACCTCTTTCTACGGCATCGGCACCCGCCGCGACGTTCCTGCGTTCGACGACGAGACGCTGAACCGTACCGACGACTTGCAGACTCCCGTCGCACTGCTCCCCGAGGGGCAGTACGTGATCTCGGCCTACGACGAGATCATCCGCTCGATCAGCGAGCGCGAGGGCAACGACTGGCGGCTGATGTCGGCCATCGCCTACCACGAATCGCGCTTCACGGCCGACATCGTATCGCGCCGCGGAGCCCGCGGACTGATGCAGATCATGCCGTCGGTGGCCGGTCAGTTCGACGTTCCGGTCGAGACGATCTCCGACCCGCAGACCAACGTCTGGCTGGCGAACAAGCTCCTGACCAAGATCGGCTCGACGCTCCGGCTCCCCGCGGGCGTCTCCGCCCAGGACCGCATGGCGCTCGTGCTGGCGGCCTACAACAGCGGCATCGGCCACGTGAGCGACGCCCGGCGGCTGGCCCGCCTGCACGGCGAAAACCCCGACTCGTGGGAGGTCGTGGCCCGCTATCTGGCGCTGAAGTCCGAACCGGAGTACTACGAAAACGAGGTGGTCCGATGCGGCCGCTTCACGGGCAGCCGGCAGACGCTGGCCTACGTGAACGACGTGATGGGACGCTACGACAAGTACTGCCGCATGACCGCGCGGTAGATTCACACGGAATACGCCAGGCGGGACCGTTCTTCGGACGGTCCCGCCTTTTCGTATGCCCCGCAGCCTGCGGTTCGGCAGGGTCCGAAGCATGAAAACCGGTCGTTCCGCGCGAAAATGGAGACGAAAAGCGGATGAGGGGCGAAGTTGCGTGCGGTTTCCGATATTTTTTGTTAAATTTGTCCGATTGCAACCATTCAAAAACAACGACATGACACTCAACGAATACCAGCAGCACGCCCTCGAAACGGCGATCTATCCCGAAAACCGCCGCATCATCTACCCCACGCTCGGTCTCACGGGCGAAGCCGGCGAAGTGGCCGACAAAGTGAAGAAAGTGATCCGCGACGGGCACGAGGAGTTCTCGGACGAGAAACGGCTCGAAATCGTCAAGGAGATCGGCGACGTCCTGTGGTACTGCGCGACGCTCGCGCGCGACCTGGGCTACGAGCTGGACGACGTAGCGCAGATGAACGTCGACAAACTCCGCTCGCGCATGCAGCGCAACCTGCTCCACGGCAGCGGCGACAACCGGTAACCGAACGCAGCACGGAGCCGGTCCGACAGACCGGATGCCGAACGGATCCGCCCCGAAAATCCCTCCGATTCAGGGAAAGATCGGATCCGCAGCGGCACGTCGCGAGCGACGCCGTTCGACCGAAACGGGAGCGCAGCGGCATGAAAAATATAAAAAAGAAACCGAAAGAATAATCCCATGGAACAGAAAAACAACGTTTCGCTGCCGGAGAACGCCTACCGGGAGCTCAAGCCGGGCGAAGAGTACACGCCCCTGATGCCGGCCTCCGCCACGCCGCAGGAGGTGACGCCCTACTCGGTGCTGATGGGCGTGGCGATGGCCATCGTCTTCTCGGCCGCCGCGGCTTTCCTCGGACTGAAGGTCGGCCAGGTCTTCGAGGCCGCCATTCCGATCGCCATCATCGCCGTAGGCATGGGCAACATCCTGGGCAAGAAGAACATGCTCGGGCAGAACGTCATCATCCAGTCGATCGGCGCCT
>CAMWWU010000023.1 GCA_947178025.1 uncultured Alistipes sp.
TACCGGAGGAGATGGAGGGCAGCGACCTGCTCCCGCTGCTCGAACGGACCGACACGCCCGCCGAGCGCGGGGTCTACTCCGTGCGCAGCTGCCATGCCACCAACACGCTGCCCGAGGATACGTCGGTGTTCGACCAGATGCGCTGCGTCGTGGGCGAGCGCTACAAACTCATCTACAACCTGCTGCCCGGTCTGCCGTGGGTGCCCGTCGACTTCGCCGAGTTCCCGATGTTCCGCGAACTGCGTGAGCTCGATGCCGCGGGCAAGCTCTCGCCCTACCTCAGCCGCCTCTACTTCTCGCCGCGGCGCCCGATGTTCGAACTCTACGACTTGCAGGAGGATCCCACCGAGCAGCGCAACCTGATCGACGATCCCGCTCTCAAGCCCGTGCGCGACGAACTGATCCTCAAGCTCACCTACAAGATGATCGAGGACGAAGATTTCGTGACCCTTCCCCATCCCAAACTATACCAATAACCCTTAAAACTTTTGTCCGATGAAAAATTCCAGACATCCCAGAATCGGCATCCGCCCGATCATCGACGGGCGCCGCGGCGGTATCCGCGAGTCGCTCGAAGAGATGACCATGGGCATGGCGCAGCGCGTCGCCGCGCTCTATGCCGAGAAGCTGCGTTATCCCGACGGCGAGCCCGTCGAGTGCGTGATCGCCGACACGACGATCGGCGGCGCGGCCGAAGCGGCGGCCGCCGCCGAGAAGTTCCGCGACGCGAACGTGGGAGCCGTGCTGTCGGTGACCCCCTGCTGGTGCTACGGCGCCGAAACCATCGATATGGATCCGCTGATGCCCAAAGCGATCTGGGGCTTCAACAAGACGCAGCGCCCGGGAGCCGTCTATCTCGCTTCGGCGCTGGCCGGGCACAACCAGAAGGGGCTGCCCGCATTCGGCATCTACGGCGCCGACGTGCAGGAGGTCGAGGACGACTCCATAACGCCCGACGTCGAGGCGAAGCTGCTGCGCTTCGGCCGTGCCGCCGTGGCCGTGATGGAGATGCGCGGCAAGTCCTATCTTTCGATCGGTTCCGTCTCGATGGGTATCGCCGGTTCGATGCCCGATCCCGACTTCTTCCAGGAGTATCTCGGCATGCGCAGCGAAGCGGTCGACTGCTCGGAGATCGCCCGCCGCATCGAGCTGGAGATCTACGATAAGGAGGAGTTCGGCCGCGCGATGGCGTGGGTCGAAAAGTACTGCAAGCCCCGCGAGGGCGAGGACCTCAATCCGGAACATCTCCGCTACTCGCGTGAGAAGAAGGACGAGGTGTGGGAGTACGTGGTCAAGATGACGATGATCTTCCGCGATCTGATGATCGGCAATCCGAAGCTGGCCGAAATGGGCTTCGAGGAGGAGGCTGCGGGCCATAACGCCATCGCCGGCGGCTTCCAGGGCCAGCGCCAGTGGACCGACTTCCGGCCCGACGGCGACTTCTCGGAGGCGGTTCTCAATACGTCGTTCGACTGGAACGGCATCCGCGAGCCCTTTACTTTCGCCACCGAGAACGATACGCTCAACGGCGTGTCGATGCTCTTCATGCACCTGCTGACGGGGCGTGCACAGCTCTTCTCCGATGTGCGCACCTACTGGAGCCCCGAGGCGGTGAAGCGCGCCACGGGCCGCGAGCTGACGGGCCGTGCCGCGGACGGCATCATCCACCTCATCAACTCGGGTTCGTCGACGCTCGACGCCACGGGGGCCGTGAGCGACGCCGCGGGCGACCCGACGATGAAACCCTGGTGGGAGCTCACCGAGGCCGAGGCCGAGGCGTGTCTCGACGCCACGACGTGGCACCCCGCAGGGCGCGAGTACATGCGCGGCGGCGGTTTCTCGTCGAAGTTCCTCACGCGCGGCGACATGCCCGTGACGATGTGCCGCCTGAATCTCATCAAGGGGCAGGGCCCCGTGTTGCAGATCGCCGAGGGGTGGGCCGTGAACGTCGACGAGGAGATCTACCGCCACATCGACCGCCGCACCGACCCGTCGTGGCCGACGACCTGGTTCGCGCCGCGTCTGACCGGCGAGAGGGCTTTCGCGAGCGTCTACGACGTGATGAACAACTGGGGTGCCAACCACGGCGCGATCACCTACGGACACGTCGGGGCCGATCTGATCACGCTCGCCTCGATGCTCCGCATACCGGTCTGCATGCACAACGTGTCGCGCCGGGAGTTGTTCCGGCCCTCGGCCTGGGCGGCGTTCGGCATGGATCCCGAGGGCGCCGATTACCGCGCCTGCCGGAACTACGGCCCCATTTACAGATAGCAAACTACCAACCTAAACGAAATCCGGACAATGAAAAAATTTCTATTCAACTGGTTCTGCGCCGGCATGACCGTCCTGTTGCTTTCGGGCGGCGGTTTGCCGACACTCGTGGCGCAGACGGCCGCGCAGCGACCCGTGACCGGCGTGGTGGTCGACACGGAGGGCAATCCGATGGTCGGCGTCACCGTGCTCGTCGAGGGGACCTCCCGCGGCACGACGACCAACGTCGACGGTAAGTTCACGATCGCGGCCGATGCGTCGCAGGCGTTGCGGATCAACATGCTGGGCTATGCCGAGCAGCGGATCGAAGTCGGAGCCAAGACCCACTTCTCGGTGACGCTGGCCGAGGATGCCCAGAAGATCGAGGACGTGGTGATCGAGGTCGGTTACGGCAATCAGCGCCTGGTCGACGTGACGGGTACGATCAGCCGCGTGAAGATGGAGGACATCGTGAAGGCGCCGGTCGCCTCGTTCGACCAGGCGTTGCAGGGCCGCATGGCCGGTGTGTCGGTCACCTCGTCGGACGGTCAGCCCGGCAGCGAGATGGATATCGTGATCCGCGGCGCCAACTCGCTCACGCAGAGCAATGCCCCGCTCTACGTCGTCGACGGCTTCCCGATCGAGGATTTTTCGAGCGCTGCGGTCAACGCCGCGGACATCGCCTCGATGACGGTCCTCAAGGATGCCTCGGCCACGGCGATCTACGGTTCGCGCGGTGCCAACGGCGTCATCATCATCGAAACCAAGAAAGGCGAGGAGGGGCGTGCCAAGGTGACCTACAGCGGCACGGTCGGCTTCCAGGAGGTGACCAACCGCATGGAGCTGATGACCCCCTACGAGTTCGTCGTCTATCAGATCGAGCGTTCGCCCTCGAACCTCGACCGCTATCTGACCAAGCCCGAGCGCACGCTCGACTACTACCGGACCAACGGCGGTATCGACTGGCAGGACCGGCTCTTCCGCAACGCCCTCATGCACACGCACAACATCTCCGTGTCGGGCGGTAACAAGCAGACGCGCTACGTCGTGTCGGGCGCTCTGGTCGATCAGCAGGGCGTGATCCGCAACTCCGGCTATCGGAAGTATCAGGGCCGCTTCTCGCTCGACCAGAAGCTGGCCAAGACCCTGCGTCTGAGCGTGAACGCCAACTATACGCAGGACCGCACGCACGGACAGACGACCTCGAAGTCGCTCGCGTCGGCCAATGCCTATGCGTCGTATCTGATGTACCGCACCTGGGCCTACCGCCCCGTGCAGCTCTCCCTCTCCGAGGAGAACGAACTCTTCGACGACGAGAACGACACGAGCGTGATGAACCCGATCGTGTCGAATGCGAACGAGAATACGACCAAGAAGGTCACGACGTTCCTCTCGAACGCCAAACTGGAGTGGGAGATCGTCAAGGACCTCAAACTGACGGTCCGCGCCGGATACGGTCGCAAGACGATCCGCAACGAGGAGTTCAACAACTCGAAAACCTATCAGGGTTTTCCGCGCGCCTCCAACAACAAGGGGGTCAACGGTTCGTTCAGCGAGAACATGATCGACGACTGGATGAACGAGAATACGCTCGTCTACAAGCGCGAGTTCAGCAAGCAGCACAAACTCGACGTCACCGCCGGTTTCACGATGCAGGGCACCGCGACGAGCAAATACGGCTTCGACACTTCGTACATTCCCCACGAGTTCCTGGGCCTGAGCGGTATGGACGACGGTATTCCCTACTCGACGACCGCCATGCTCTCGGACAATACGCTCATGTCGTGGCTCGGCCGCATCAATTACAGCTACCGTTCGCGCTACATGTTCACCGCCTCGTTCCGTGCCGACGGATCGTCGAAGTTCGTGCCGGGCAACCGGTGGGGATTCTTTCCCTCGGGCGCCTTCGCCTGGCGTCTCGGACAGGAGAAGTTCATGCAGAAACTCAAGTTCGTCGACGACGCCAAGCTGCGCGTGAGCTACGGCGTGACGGGTAACAACCGCATCGGCGACTTCGCCACCTATCCGTCGCTCACCCTCTCGGACTACTACTCTTTCGGCAACACCACCCCTTCGGAGGCGATCGTGCCGAATCAGTTGGGCAACAACGATCTGACGTGGGAGAGCACCGAGCAGATCGACCTGGGTCTGGACCTGTCGCTGCTGCACAACCGCATCAACCTGACCGTCGACCTCTACCGCAAGACGACCCGCGACCTGCTGCTCAACGCCAACCTGCCTTATACGAGCGGCTTTTCGTCGGTCTACAAGAATATCGGCAAGGTGCGTAACGACGGTCTGGAGATCACGCTGAGCACGGTGAACGTCGAAACGAAGAACTTCACCTGGACCAGCGATTTCAACATCAGCTTCAACCGCAACCGCGTGAGGGCGCTCGCCGAAGGGCAGCAGAGCCTGCTCTCGACCGTGGCGTTCACGGCCGACTTCAACTCGACGCCTCTCTACATCGCGCGTCTCGGAGGTCCGATGGCCGCGTTCTACGGCATCGTCTGGGACGGCGTGTACGGCTTCGACGATTTCGAGGTCGACGCGACGGGCGCCTACGTCCTCAAGAAGGGCGTGCCGACGAACGGCGACCCGCGCGAGCAGATCGTGCCGGGCGATATCAAGTACGTCGATCAGAACGGCGACGGCGTGGTCAACGACCAGGATATGGTCGTCATCGGCCGCGGTACGCCGATCCATACGGGCGGATTCAACAACAACTTCACCTGGAAGGGACTCAGCCTGAACGTCTTCTTCCAGTGGAGCTACGGCAACGACATCATGAATGCCAACCGCATCATCTTCGAAGGCAACTACGCCGGCAAGAACATCAACCAGTTCCGCTCCTACGTCGATCACTGGACGCCCGAGAACTCCGACAGCCGCAACTTCCGCCCCGGAGGACAGGGGCCGCGCGGCGTCTACTCGTCGCGCACGATCGAGGACGGATCGTTCCTGCGTCTGAAGACCATGCAGCTCAGCTACGAACTTCCGAAGAAGTGGACTTCGCGCATCCGGATCGAGTCGATCTCCGTCTTCGTGTCGGGTCAGAATCTCTGGACCTGGACCGGATATTCGGGTCTCGACCCCGAGGTCTCGACCCGCAATTCGGCCCTGACGCCCGGTTATGACTACTCGGCCTATGCGCGCAACCGAGTCTATACGGCCGGTCTGAAAGTCGTATTCTAATCCTTAAGATTTCGCAACATGAAAAAGTTCAAAACGATACTGTTGTCCGGATTGCTCTTCGGGGCCGGTTCGTGCAGTCTGCTCGACACCACGCCGCAGGATTTCATCGATCCGGACGCATATTACAAGACGGCCGAGCAGTTGCAGAGCGCGCTGACCGGAGTCTACGCCTCGATGGCACAGACCAATGTCTACGGCGACTCGATGCAGGGCCGCATGGGCTTGTCGGCCGATATCGGTTACGAAGCCTACAGCGTGGACGAGGGTACGGTCGGCTATTACGACGTGAATCCCGCCGACAGCAAGATCCGCTCCTACTGGCGCGATCTCTACGAGGGGATCGGTCGGGCGAACAAACTGCTCGAACACATCGACGGACCCGCGATGGACGAAGCCGAACGCGACGACATCCGCGGGCAGGCGCTCTTCCTGCGTGCCTACTATCACTTCATGCTGACGTGCCGCTTCGGCGACGTGCCGCTGGTGCTCCATACGCCCGCTTCGGGCAAACTCTCCGACGTGCGGATCGCTCAGACTCCCCGCCGCGAGGTCTATCTGAAAATCATCGAGGATATGGATGCCGCCGCCGAGCTCGTGCTGCCTGCGTCGGAGGTGGCCTGTGCGGGGCGCGTCAGCCAGTCGGCTGCGTGGGGCATTCTGGCTCGCGTCTGCCTCTATATGGCGGGCGACCCGATCAACGAGCCGGGGATGTACGCCCGCGCCAAGGAGTATGCCGCCAAGGTGATCGAAACGGGTTTCCACTCGCTGAATCCCTCCTACCAGCAGGTGTTCGTCAACTACATTCAGGACAAGTACGACATTCGGGAGAGCATCTTCGAGGTGGAGTTCTACGGCAACAACGTGGGTACCTATTCGACGACCGCCGGCCGCGTGGGCCGCAACAACGGCATCAAGTTCACGAATACCGACATGCCCGAGGTGGGCTATTCGATCGGGTCGATCCGCGCCACGCCCTATTATTACCTGCTTTTCGAGGATGATGACGAGCGTCGCGACTGGGCCATCGCCGACTATACGCTCAACAACAATACGGGCGAAAAGGAGGCGGCCGCGAACCAGTGGATCCGTTTCTGCGGCAAGTTCCGCCGCGAGTACGAACTGATCGCACCCAAGAGTACGTCGTATACGGCGACGAACTTCCCGGTGCTGCGCTATTCGGACGTGCTGCTGATGTACGCCGAGAGCGTCGCGGCCGATCCGTCGGCTGCCGTCGGCGAGCTGGCCGTGGCCTACGAATACCTGAACCAGGTGCGTCGCCGCGGTTACGGCCGTTCCGTCCATACGCCGGTGGAAGGGGTCGATATCGAGGTCGCAGACCGCAATACGCTGCTCGAAGTCATCAAGGAGGAGCGTGCGCGCGAGCTGGGACACGAGCTGCTGCGCAAGGACGACCTGATCCGCTGGGGCGAATTTATGGATCGGATGGAGATGATCCGGTCGACGGTGCCGAGCAACTATACGTCGAACTACTACGTCGCCGCCCGCGCCTACTACGGTAATTTCTCGGCCCGCGACGTGCTCTGGCCCATTCCGACCTACGAATTGAGCGTCAACCCCTATCTGGTGCAGAACAAAGGCTGGTAATCTAAAAAACTACGAATCATGAAACTTTCTGAAAACATACAGGCTGCGGCCGTCGGGCTGCTCGTGGCGCTCGCTCCGTGGTGGAGCGTCGGCTGCAACGAGGAGGAGACGGTCGATGTGCCGTACTTCGCGGCCGCAGCTCCCGGCGGAGTCTTCAAGGTGGGCGAGCCGGTCACGTTCCGGTTCGAGGGCGATCCCGATTTCATCACCTTCTACTCGGGCGAGGCGGGCAATGCCTACGACTACCGCAATCGCGACCGCATCGAGTCGGCCGAGGTGACGTTCTCGTTCCTGGAGGATACCCGTGCCGGCGACAGCAATCCGGTTTATGCTCCGGTCTTTTACTCCGTCGATTTCGACGGCGACTATTCGGAAGAGGGCGTTCGCCGGGCCACGTGGATCGACCTCTCGGAGCACTTCACCTATCCGACCGGTACGGGGCAGTCGATTCCCGCCGGTACGATGTATATCGACGAACTCTTCCCCGAGGACGATGCGCCGATCTTCATCATGTATCACTATGCGGTCCGGAAGTATGTCGGCAATAACCGGCGCACGGAGATCCGTATTCTGAACTTCCAGGTGAACGGCGTCACGGATGCCGGAACGACGGCGCTCTACGATATCAAGAACGCCGGATTCCAGCTCGTGTTCTCCGATGCCTTCAACCGGTACAACGATATCACGAAGACACCGCCTTCGATTACGAACTCCTACCTCCAGCTGCGTACCAACATCCAGCCGGCGGCCGATATGGAGCTTTGGGCCGTTTCCGGCGAGATCCGTCGTCCCGAGGATGTCAATTCAGGGCCGGATTTCGGCGTAGGCATCAAGGCGGTGGCCGACCCGACGATGACCGCCTATTCGCACACCTACGACAAGCCGGGCGAGTATACCGTTACGTTCGTGGCTGCCAACTCCAGCGTCTACGGACGCGAAGAGGTGGTGCGCGAACTGAAGATCACCGTAGTGGACGATCAGGGCGGTATCGCGCCGCCGATTCACGACGAGTGGGGCAATTCCTGAAAAACGACCGAACCATGAAAAAGATCCTACTGATTATGTCGAGTCTTCTCTTCGTTGCGGGATGCAGCGAGACGAAGACGGAGTGTCCGGCCGTGCAGCCGGAGCGCGCCGTGCGCTTCACCGGCAGCGGCGCTTCGGCGACCCGCACCGCGTTCGGGGCCGAGGATACCGCGATTTCGATCGCATGGACCGCAGATGACGAGATCGGCATCTTCGGCCGCGGAGCCGTCGCGGGCGACAACTATCCCTATGCGGCGACGCCCGATCGCAAGGAGCCTTCGCGGTGTGCTTTCGCTCCGGCCGGCGTCGAAAAGGTCTTCGCCTGGGGCCTCGGCGAACAGCATTTCTATGCCGTCTGTCCTTACGACGAGGATGCCGCCGGTGCGCCGGAGGAGTATCCCGTATCGCTTCCCGCGGTGCAGGAGCAGTCGGAGCCCGGTTCGGCGGAGCATCTGGCCGCCTATTCCGTGATGAAAGCCGCTCCGGTTTCGCGCGTTTTCTCGGACGAAGTGCCGGCCGGCATCGACTTCATGTTCCATAATCTCTTCTCGATCGTCGAGATCCGCCTGAAGATGGATGCTTCGTCGTCGCTCGACGTGCCCGTCCGACAGATCCGGCTCGTCTCGACGGCCGCCGATCTGGCGATTCCCGCCGGTACGGTGGACCTTACGGCTCCGATTGCCGCGGATTACGCCGAATTGCCCGTCACGGCGCTGACCGGCAGCCGCGACGTGATTCTCTCGCTCCCCGGCACGCCTTCGGTAACCCGCTCCGGGTTTCAGAGCTTCTACCTGACGGTAGCTCCCGGCGCGCACCCCGAGGGGGCGCTGTCGTTGGAGGTCACGGCCATCGACAACTCGATCTGCACGGTGCCGCTGCCGGCCGCGACGTTCAAGTCGAACCGCAACTACCGCCGCGACGTCACGCTGCGTCTGGAGGAGTTCGAGGCTGCCGAACCGTTCGCCGCGACGACCGTTGCGACGACCTGCAAGGCGGGCGAGCCGATCCGCTTCTCCCTGACCGGTCTGGCCGAGACGGTGGACTTCTATTCGGGCGAGATGTTCCATGAGTGGGCCTATGCCAAGCAGGATCGTCTGGCTTATCCCGACATTCTCTTCTCGTTCAAGTCGCAGCTTCAGGGCGGCACGCAGCTCAAGTGCGTTTCGGTGAAAGTGTCGTCCGACTTCAACGGTACGTGCGACGAGGAGAACATTCTCAAAGCCACGTGGACCGATATTACGGGGCGCTTCACGCTGCCGACGAAGATCTGGACCTCGAACGACGGCCCGACGAAGGCGGGGCGCTACGAGGAGCCCGGACGCATGACTCCCTCGGGAGAGGCGAGCCTCGCACCGTACTATTCGGACAACAACCGGCTCTATGTCGCGCTCTTCTACCACATCGACGCCTACGACGCGAAGGTGGCCAATATCCGCACCGGCGTCTGGTTTACCGATATCCGGGCCGACCGGGTGGAGAACGACTCGCGGACCGTGCTCTACTCGCAGATGGGCGATACGAATGCGGCCCAGGCGGCCATTACGATCGTCAACGGCTCCAATATCCTCACGTCGTCGAGTACGAAGTCCGATTGGGGGGCGAATTGTAAGACGCAGGATGCCGGGCTGGATATCAACGCATGGCGCTTCTGGTGCGACCAGAAGATCGCCGTTCCGTTCGATGCCTGGGCCGTCATGCCCTGCATGGAGCGCAATCCGCAGAACTTCGGTCCGGACAAACCCGAAGTCGTCAAACGGGCCGGCGACGCCATGCCTGCCGAATACTCCTACGTCTTCGCCGAACCGGGAACCTATACGGTGACTCTCGTCGGCACGAGCCAGTCGCTGACGGGCGCCGTGGAGATCGTCCGGGAGTTCGTCGTAACGGTAACTCTCTGATATGAAAGTTCAACGAATCCATAAAAGAAACCTAATATGAAAACGACCATCAAACGGATGCTTTGGGCCCTCATCGCCCTGCCGCTGCTCCTGGCCTGCAAGGACGAGGAGCCGGAATACGCCGAAGGCCTCTCCGAAACGATCTATGTGTCGGGAGCTACGGGGTATCGCAAGTCGACTTTCGCCGAAGGAGCCCGTATTTTCTCCAATCGCGCCTACAAGGTATCGCACGTACCCGACTATTTCAACGGCTTCGAGATGCTCACCAGCAATGCCCGGGCCAACAACGGCGGTACGATCACCGCACAGACCGACGGTCTGGTCTACATCGTCGCTCCGGCGTCGGTCAAGCCCGAAGGGTGGACGGTGGTGCCCAATACGGTGCACGAGGATTGGGAGTTGAACTACGCCACGACCGATCAGGTGGTGAAACTCGCTATCTACATGAAGCGCGCCTACGCCGGACGTCCCGTGGAGATCCCCGCCACTTCGACCTTCGCCAGCGCCGTGCCCATCGCCCGCAAGATCATCTATACCGAACCCGAGGAGCCGCTGGCCGAAACTTCCGTAGTCGGAACGGTCCGTTGCAACGGCGTGCCGGTGAGCGGTGTCGTGGTGTCGGACGGCGAGCAGGTGACCTCGACCGACGAGAACGGGGCCTATGAACTCATGTCCTGGAAGCGGCTCGGCTATGTCTTCATCTCCGTGCCGGGCGGCTACGAGGTGGCGGCCGACGGGCTGATCCCGCGTTTCTTCGCCCGCCTGGACGGACGCGACGAGGAGGTCGTGGACTTCGAGCTCCGTCGGGCCGACAACGACGACTTCACGCTCTACGTGATGAACGACATCCACCTCACGAACACCGTGGCCCAGCAGGATATCAAGCAGTTCCGCGAGATGTTCGTGCCCGACTTCGGTCGGACGCTCGCCGAGGCGACGGGCAAGGTCTACGCCACCGTCCTGGGCGACATGACGACCGATACCCGCTGGTACAAGAACAATTTCGCACTGCCGGAGTATCTGGACGAGATGGCCCGGGTGCCGGGGATGATTCCGATCTGGCACGTCATGGGCAACCACGACAACGACATCCGCTGCACGGGTGCCTCCGAGGTGTGGGACATGCTGGCCGTGGAGACCTACCGCCGCGTGATCGGCCCGAACTACTACTCGTTCAATCTCGGACAGGTGCATTTCGTCGTGCTCGACGACATCGTTTACACGGGTGCCAATGCCTACAAGACCTATGTCGAGGATACGCAGCTCGCCTGGCTCGAAAAGGATCTCGCTTATGTCGACCCGTCGACGCCGGTGATCGTGATGACCCATGCGCCGCTCTACCGCTGCACGGGGCTCGTGAACGGCGAACCGGCTTTCGCCAAAGGTTTCGCGAACCCCGATCAGGTGGATTGGCTGCTGGAGAAGTTCGCCAAGTTCGAGCGTGTGCATTTCCTTACGGCCCATACGCACAAGAACTACTACTGCAAGATCTCCGATCGCTTCACCGAGCACAACAACGTATCGGTATCCGGTCCGTCGTGGCAGCTTTACGGCCCCGAAAATCAGCATCTGAGCGCCGACGGCACGCCGGGCGGCTATGCGATCTACACGTTCCGCGGCAAGGAGTTCTCGCGCAAGTACAAGGCCCTGGGCCGCGAGATCGACGATTGTCAGTTCATCGTCTACGACCTGAATACGGTGACGCCGAAGTTCGGTGGTAAGCCCGGTAGCAACGAGCTGCTGCTCAACGTCTACAACTGGGATCCCGACTGGAGGATCTCGGTGCGCGAGAACGGTCGCGAGCTGCCGGTCGCGATGAGTTGGCAGAGCGATCCGCTCTATTCGCAGATCGCCGACGGCCGGGAGGACCTCAGCTCGGCGTTCGTGCCCGTGCCGCTTCCGCACCTCTTCGTCGCGACGGCCTCGGCTGCCGACAGCACCGTCGAGGTGGAGTGCACCGACAGCTACGGCAACACCTGGAAGCAGACGGTGACCCGTCCGAAGCCTTTCACGTGGGATATGCACTGATACACTTTTTACGCATAACGGATGAAAACGAAAAACTTTCTGCTGATTCTCGCTCTCGCATTCGCGGCTCGTGTCGCGACGGCGCAGGAGTGCAATGTGGTCGGCTCGGTCCTCTGCGAGGGCCGGCCGGTCGCAGGCGCCGTGGTTTCGGACGGCGAAAAGGTGACGACGACCGACGCCGAGGGGCGCTACGGGCTCGTCTCCTCCAAAAATACGGGTTATGTCTTTCTGTCGATCCCCTCGGGCTACGAGGTGGAGGCCGACGGACTGATTCCGCGTCACTTCGTGCCGCTGAAGGGCGACGCGGTGGACCGCGCCGACTTCGAGCTCCGCAAGGTCGACAACCGGCGCTATACGCTCTTCGTGCTGAACGACATCCATCTGACCAACACCGTGGCGCAGCAGGATATCAAGCAGTTCCATGAGAAGTTCGTGCCCGATTTCCGCGAAACGCTGCGCACGACGCCCGGCAAACTCTACGGGCTGACGCTGGGCGACATGACGACCGACTCGCGGTGGTACCGCAATAACTTCGGACTGCCCGAGTACCTCGGCGAAATGGCGAAGGTGCCCTGCATTCCGCTCTTCCACTGCATGGGCAACCACGACAACGACCCGGCCGGCAAACACTCCGAAAAGGAGTGGGATTCGGTGGCCGTGAAGACCTACCGCCGCGTGATCGGTCCGAACTACTACTCGTTCAATTTGGGTGAGGTGCACTACGTGATGCTCGACAACATCGTCTACCGCGGCCCCCGCAAGGTCGACGGTAAGACCCGCTGGGACTATTACATCTACATCGACGACGTGCAGCTCGCCTGGCTGGAGCAGGATTTGAGCTACGTGAAGCGCTCGACGCCGCTCGTGGTCTGCATGCACGCTCCGCTTTTCCGGTGCGTGGGGCTCGAAAACGGCGAGCAGCAGTTGCGGCCCAAGTTCTCGACTCCCGAGGATGCGGAGCGGCTGCTGGAGAAGCTGGAGGGCTTCAAGCAGGTCTACGTACTGACGGGACACTCGCACGTGAACGACTTCTTCCGGTATTCGAAGCACCTGCTGGAGCACAACAACGTCGCCGTGGCGGCTTCGTCGTGGAAGCTCTACGGCGAGGGGCGCCGGCACCACGCCAAGGACGGCACGCCCGGCGGATACGCCATCTACGAGGTCGACGGCAAGAAGATTTCGTGGAAGTACAAGGCGCTGGGGCGTCCGGTCGACAGCTGTCAGTTCATCGCCTTCGACATGAACACCGTGCCCGAGCGTTTCGGCGGCCGGGAGGGCGGCAACGAGGTGCTCGTCAACGTCTACAACTGGGATCCCGAGTGGAAAATCACCGTGCGTGAGAACGGCCGCAAACTGCCCGTGGAGCGTTGTATGGCGCGCGATCCGCTCTATTCGCTGATCGCCGACGGCATCATTCCGTTCGAGTCGTCGAACGCTTTCACGCCCTCGTACAAGGCCACCCATATGTTCCGGGTGACCGCCTCGGGGCCCGACACGCCGCTGGAGATCACCGTCCGCGACCGCTTCGGCCGCAAGTGGCGCGAAGTGGTGGAGCGTCCGAAAGCCTTCCATTGGCAGATGCGATAGCGTCCGCCCTGTAAGCGAGCGAGCCGCCCGGATTCCGGGCGGCTCGCTGTTTTCGAGGGGTGGTGTCAGAGGTCGAAACGCCGGGTCGCCATGCCGTCGGCGATGATGCGGCGGCCTTCCCGGCGCGGCGCATTGCGCAGCATCGGGCTGACGGGGCGCCTCGGACCTGCCGCGGGCGAAGCGGTCCGGGCCGCTGCGGGCGAGGTGCTCTTGGCTGCCGCTGCGGAGAGCCCCGACGTGCCGCTCTTGGCGACGGTATAGCTGAAGTCGATCGGGGTTGCCGGGCAGGAGCCCTTGAAGGCGAAGGTGTAGTCGTCGCCCGTGCGTGTGACGGTCAGCGTACCTTCGTCGATGAAGGAGATCTTCCGGGCCTTGTACTCCAGGGCGGTGTAGTCGTTGGCGCAGATGCCCAAGCCACTTGCGACGACGGGGAACTCGCCCGTAGGCCACTCCTCCTTGGTGAAATCGGCCGGATCGATGTAGAGGTCCAGCGTGATGCGGTAGTTGTCCCGGGTGGGCGAATCGTAGAAGCTGAGGTACCAGTTCCCGCCGCTGTAAGGCGTGGCGACCATGTCGCAGATCGTTCCCAGGGCGGGATAGGCTGCGGTGTAGTCGGTCGTCGCGGGCGTCCCCGAGAAGGTGCCTGCCACGTGGTAGCCCGTTTCGGTCCGCAGGTCCGCGACGATGCTGCCGGAGGTCACGGTGATTCGGCCGCTCGTGAAGCGCAGTTTCGTGCCGTTCTTCTGCGTGAGGTAGCAGCGCGATGCGAGCAGGGCCGGCTGACCGGCCGGCAGGGTCTGTTCGAAAGTGTATGTTCCGGCGGGGAGGCCGGCGGAACTGCTGCCCGGTGCGGCGGTGTGGCAGTCGAGGGTTACGGTAAAGGAGCCGTCGGGAACTTGGAGCTGGAGCTGCCAGCTGTCGCGGGAGGGGTCGTGCCGGTTGCCGAAGTAGGAGGCGGTGCAGACGCTGAAATCCTGCTCGAACTGCTCTCCGGGCGTCGTGAAAGGCTCGGAGATGCAGAGCGGCGAGGTGACGTAGGAGATGTAGCCGAATGCCAGGGCGACATAGGTGGTGTTCGGAGTCAGATAGGGGGCCATCTCGTTCCGATAGTCGTCGTAGGTCGTGTAGAATCCGATGTAGATGCCGGCCTCTTCGATGCTGGCGGCGATGATCTCTTCGTCGGAGAGGCCTGCGATGGAGGAGGCCTCGACGAGGTTGTAGAGGTAGCGTTCGTTCTTGATCGACGGGATGTAGGTGATCGTGGCGCCAGTCGGCGAGAGGTCGCTGATCTCGAAGTCGAATGTCAGGTCCACCTGCCGCGGCTCGGCCGTGCGGAGCGGTTGTATGACGGCGTTCGACGACGTGTAGGCGTGGTCGTCGATGCCGGCCACCAGCAGCAGGTAGTCGACGTCGGGCTGGAGTTTGTTTTGCGTAAATGCGGTGGTTCCGCGGAAGCTGACGGCTTCGACCGCATCCTGGAACGCCACGCCTACGCCCGTCGCGGTGGCGATGAGTTGCTGGGTTACCTGGTCGATGCAGGCTTCTGCCGTGATGCCGCTTTCGCGGAATTCGTCGGCCCGCATCAGTACGCACGTGTAGGGGAGCGTGGCGTCGGGGCCTTCGATGGTGGCCGAAACGGTCATGTCGGTCGATGCGATCTCCGAGAATCCGAACGGGATGTCGCTCAGCGGGGAGGTGGTGAATGCGAGGTGATTCACGGCGGTCGTCGTGCCGATTTCGGTGGTGGTGATACCGGCGGCCAGCACGTGGTAGGTCGTTGCGTCGCCGATGCCGTAATAGTCGTAGGAGTCGTCGCCCGTGCTGCTGATGCCTTCGAGCACCTGCTCGGGTGTCAGCCGGTCGGCATAGTAGTCGATGTAGCGTTGCAGTCCGCTGCGGAATGCGGCTTCGACATCGCCGTCGTATCGCTCCGTCAGCGCTTCGTCGGAGATGACGTCGAAGAAGTAGATGCAGTCCGGGTCGGCGGGCCGGATGCCGACCGAGGCGCTGCGTGCCGTTACGGCCGAAACGGTTATTGCGAAGTCGGGAGTCGCAGGGGGATCGGGCGGCGCGATGGTTTCGTTTTCATTGTTGCAGGCGCATCCGCATCCTGCAAGAACGGTGAGGGCGGCGAGTTGCAGCCAGCTGGTCGGGTTACAATTCATCATGATATCGTTTTTAGTCTTAAATATCGCAAATATAGGCGTTTTTTCCGGGGAAACCTATTGTGCTCGGATTCGTAAGACGCAGTGCCGATTGTCGTGATGACTTGTGTGGTAATTGTTTGATGCCGATGTCGTTCTGTCTTGTTTCGGATCGTAAGCGAAAGGCGGGTTGTCCGGCGTCGGCTGAAAGATTCCGCCCGGCTGGAAATTTTTTAAATTTTTTTCGATACCGGGGGCGTCGGGGCTCCCGAACGGTCGATTTCCGAGCGGAGGCCGTGGCGGATGACGACGGCGCGACCGTTGCGGAACGGCTTGACCGCCTCGCACTCCGGACAGTGGATCACGGGGCGGCCCGACGGGTCGATGTAGTGCCAGGTGCGGCCGAGCCGCACGGCGGCCAGCCCCTCCGTGAATTCGAATGCGCAGTCGTAGAGCGGCGGGATGACCGTGTGCTCCGGGGTGCGGAATCCCCAGCGGCCCTCGGCGCCGAAGAGTTCGGGCGGCTCGCAGGGCATGGCGGCGGGCGTGATCTGCCGGCGCAGCAGTCCGGGAAGTTCCGGCAGTCGGAGGTGCGGGGAGAGAAGCAGCCGGGCGATGCGGTAGGGGATGGCTCGGCAGGTGCTTTCGAAGAGGGCGAGGACCTCGTGCAGCGCCGGATCCTTCGCGATTCGATGCGGCCAGAAGAGCAGACCGTCCCGTTCGCCGTAGCGGTCGTAAAGCGTCGGGTCGAGGCTCAGCGCATGGAGCGCCGTGGAGATCAGGGCCGCCGGATAGTCGTCGAGCGAGGCGTCGAAATCCGCGGCCGTGCGTGCCGGGTGCTGGTAGCCGGCCGTGCCCAGCTCGGGGCTGCGCTCCCCGGCGAAGGCGGGCAGGAACGAGGCGTCGAAGTCGATCGGGCGGAGGGTGCCGTCCGTCGCGACGAGGATGTTTTCGGGTTTCAGGTCGCCGTGGGCCCGGTCGTCGCTCACCAGGTCGCAGGCGAGGCGGTCGAACGCTTCGGCGAGCGTGGCCAGCCGGTGGCGCTCCCTGCCCCGGGCCGCTTCGCCGATGGCCTGCCGGAGCGAGATGCCTTCGATCCAGTCGTCCAGTACGACGTCCGTCCAAACGCCCGTTTCTGGTGTCGTGTAGAGGTAGAGTTCGCCCTCGAGCAGCCGCTCGCCGTAGATTTCGCGCAGGTGGGGCATCGGCCTGAGGAAGCAGCGCAGGGCGCGGATGCGGCCCCGGTGGAGGATGCGGAAGACCGCGGCGCTGTTGCCCGACGAGTAGAGCGGACGACCCTGCGCGTCGCGGCACAGGTCGATCTCGCCCAGCGTTCGGGTCAGGCCGCGCGGTTCGAGGAGGGTGTAGAGGTATTGGCGGAGGGTGAACATGTCCGGAGTGCGAAACAGAAGAGGACGGCCGATCCGTCGGCCGTCCTCTGTCGTTGCCAGGGAATTTTAGTGGCAGTCGCAGTGGTCGCCGCAGCCGCAGCCGTCGTCGCAGCCTCCGCCGCACTCGTGGTCGCCGCCGCACGAACCGCACGAGCAGTGGCCTTGCAGGTCCTCGGGCGTCACGTCGCGAACCGACACCACCTCGACCTCGAAGTTGAGGGTCTTGCCGGCCATCGGGTGGTTGAAGTCCATCTTCACGGTCTCCTCGCCGACCTCCTTGACGATACCCATCATGCGGTTGCCCTGGGCGTCGCTCATCGGCACCTGCGAGCCTACGAAGAGGATGTCCTCGGCGAGCTTGCCGTCGACCATGAATATGTTTTTGGGCAGGTCGACGATCGCCTCGGCGATCAGCTCGCCGTAGCCGTCCTTGGGCTCCAGCGTGAAGGCCACCTTGTCGCCGGGCTCCTTGCCCAGAATCGCCTCCTCGAACTTCGGGAGCAGCATGCCCGTGCCGAAGATGAATTCGAGCGGCTGTCCCGGGCGGGACTGGTCTGCGATCTGTCCGTCGACGGTGAGCTTGTAGTCCACGCCGACCATTTTGTTCTGTTCTGCTTTCATGTATACGTTTTTAAGTATATGTTTTTCGTATCCCGGTTTTGCCGGACTGCAAAGGTAGGCAAAAACCGTTCTTTTCCAAAATTTACGGTTCCGGGGACCGTGCGGACCGCTGTGAGCGGCGATGCCGCCTTACTCCCGGTTGACGCAGCAGAGGTTGCGGTCGCCGTATCCGTTGTCGATCTTCGTCACGTAGGGGAAGAATTTCGATGCGCGGATCCAGTCGAGCGGGAAAGCCGCCTCCATGCGCGAGTAGGGGTGCGGCCACTCGCCCGCCAGCTCGACGGCCGTGTGCGGGGCGTTGGCCACCACGTTGTCCTGCTCGCCCGAAGCGGCTGCCGCCTCGCATTCGCGCTTGATCTGCACGAGCGCCTCGATGAAGCGGTCCATTTCGGCCTTGGGCTCCGACTCGGTGGGCTCGACCATCAGCGTCTCGTGCACGGGGAACGAGAGCGTCGGGGCGTGGAAGCCGTAGTCCATCAGCCGGTGGGCGATGTCGCCGCAGTCGATGCCGTACTCCTTCTTGAAGTGCGTCAGATCGAGGATCATCTCGTGGCCCACGCGGCCCGTTTCGCCCGCATAGTAGGTGCGGAACTCGCCGGCGAGCGCCGAGGACATGTAGTTGGCGTTGACGATCGCCATCTCGGTGACGCGGCGCAGGCCGTCGCCGCCGAGCATCTTGATGTAGCCGTAGGTGATCGGCAGCAGCAGCGCCGAGCCCCACGGTGCCGATGCCACGGCCGTGATGCCCTCTTCGCCGCCCGTGGCTACGAGCGGATGCGACGGCAGGAAGCGCTTGAGGTGTTCGGCCACGCAGATCGGGCCCACGCCCGGACCGCCGCCGCCGTGGGGCATGGCGAAGGTCTTGTGCAGGTTGAGGTGGCAGACGTCGGCGCCGATGTAGCCGGGATTGGTCAGGCCCACCTGGGCGTTCATGTTCGCACCATCCATGTAGACCTGGCCGCCGGCGTCGTGCACCAGGTCGACGATCTCGCGGATGCGGCTCTCGAAGACGCCGTGCGTCGAGGGGTAGGTGACCATCAGTCCGCACAGCTCCGAGGAGTGCTCCGAAGCCTTGGCGGCCAGATCCTCGACGTCGATGTTGCCGTTGGCGTCGCACGCCACCGTCACGATCTTCATGCCGGCCATCGCCGCCGAGGCGGGGTTCGTGCCGTGCGCCGAGGCGGGGATCAGCACCACGTTGCGGTAGCCCTGGCCGCGGCTCTGGTGGTAGGCGCGGATGACCATCAGACCCGAGTACTCGCCCGCGGCGCCCGAGTTGGGCTGGAGCGAGCAGGCGGCCATGCCGGTGATCGTCGCCAGATCCTGCTCCAGCTCGGCGATCATCGTCCGGTAGCCCTCGGTCTGATCGGCCGGGGCGAGCGGGTGGATGTTCTGGAAGCCGGCGAGCGAGAGGGGCTGCATGAGGGCTGCGGCGTTGAGTTTCATCGTGCACGAGCCCAGCGAGATCATCGAGTTGGCGAGCGAGATGTCGCGCAGCTCCAGCCGCTTGATGTAGCGCATCAGGGCGCTCTCGGAGCGGTAGGAGTTGAAGACGGGCTCGGTCAGGTAGGCGCTTTCGCGGAGCACCCCTTCGGGCAGGAGGTTCTCGGCGACGGGCTTCGCGGCTTTGGCCTTGCGGCCCTTGGCGGCGGCGAAGATGCGGATCACGGCCTCGATCTCGTCGGGCGTCGTCACCTCGTCGAACGACATGCGCACGCGCCCCTCCGACGGATAGTGGAAGTTGATGCCGCTTTCGAGGGCCAGCGACTGGATGACGGCGGCTTCGGCCTCGACGTCGAGCGTGTCGAAGAAGACGGGGGCGGCGAGTTTGTAGTCGAGCGCTTCGAGGGCGCGGGCCACGGTCGCAGCAGCCCGGTGGGCCGTCTCGGCGGCGCGGCGCAGCCCCTCGGGGCCGTTGTAGATGCAGTAGAAGCCTACCATCGAGGCCATCAGCGCCGAGGCGGTGCAGATGTTCGAGGTGGCTTTCTCGCGCTTGATGTGCTGCTCGCGCATCTGGAGCGACATGCGCAGGGCGCGGTTGCCCAGGCGGTCCACCGAGACGCCGATGATGCGGCCCGGGAGGTTGCGCTTGAAGGTTTCGCGGGCGGTCATGTAGCCGGCGCTCGGTCCGCCGAAGCCCATCGGGGTGCCGAGGCGCTGGGTCGAGCCGACGGCGATGTCGGCGCCCCACTCGCCCGGCGCCTTGAGCAGCGCGAGAGCAAGCAGGTCGGCGACGGCCGTGACCATCGCGCCTCCGGCGTGTGCCTCGGCGGCGAAGGCGGCGTAGTCGCGCACGGCGCCGTCGGCGGCCGGATACTGCACGATTGCGCCGAACTCGCGGCCCGTGAATCGATATTCGTCGTATTCGTCGACGATCAGTTCGATGCCGAACGGTTCGCTGCGCGTGAGCAGCACGTCGAGCGTCTGCGGGAAGATGTTGCGGTCGACGAAGAGCTGGTTGCGGCCCTCCTTGACGGCCTCGCGCGAGCGGCAGGCGAACATCATCAGCATCGCCTCGGCGGCCGCCGTGCCCTCGTCGAGCAGCGAGCAGTTGCCGATTTGCATGCCCGTCAGGGAGATGACGGCGGTCTGGAAGTTGAGCAGCGCTTCGAGGCGGCCCTGCGAGATCTCGGCCTGATAGGGGGTGTAGGAGGTGTACCAGGCCGGGTTTTCGAAGACGTTGCGCACGACGGCGGCCGGCACGGCGCAGGGGTAGTAACCCATGCCGATGAACGAGCGCAGGGGACGGTTGCGGTCGGCCAGGTCGCGGATGTGTGCGGCGAATTCGTACTCGCTCATCCCCTCGGCGGGCAGCGCGAGGGGCTTGCGCAGGCGGATGGACTGCGGGATGACCTGGGCGATGAGCTCCTCGACGGAGCCGACGCCGATCGTTGCGAGCATCTCTCGGAGTTCGGAGGGGTCGGTGACGCCGATGTGGCGTCCGGTAAAGTTGTCGAACATGGATGTATGGTTTGGATTGTCAGTATCTGAAGCTGCTGCCGCCGATGAATTCGCGCAGGATCGACGTCGGCGGAATCTCGTCGGGGGCGATGGGGATGAAGTTGTCGAGGAACTTGAGCATGCGCCGCGCCTCGGCGTATTCGGGAACCGTGTCGGGCACCTCGCGCAGCATCTTCTCGGCGTAGGGGCGCAGCACCGAGATCTCGTAGAAGAGCGACGAGTTGAGCATCACGTCGGCGTTCTCCTGATAGGGGAAGATGTGGCGCTCCTCGCCGCGGCGCACCGACGGCCAGCGCGAGAGGGTGGCCTGGGCGTCCGAGCCCCGCTGCGTGTAGTCGCGCACCAGACGGCGCAGCAGCCGGTTGTCGGTAGTCGCGATGCGCGAGAGGTTGTCCATGGCCACCGACGTGAAGCACGAGATGTAGATCCGGAACTTCTGCGCGTCGGGGATCGAGGGCGTGAGCCGCGGATTGAGGCCGTGGATGCCCTCGATGATGAGAATCGACCGCTCGTCGAGCGTCAGCGGCGCGTCGTGCTTCATGCGGCGCCCCGTGATGAAGTCGTAGCGCGGGATGTCGACGCTCTCGCCCCGCATGAGCCGTTGCAGGTGGTCGTTGAAGAGCTCCAGGTCGATCGCTTCGAGCGCCTCGTAGTCGTAGTCGCCGTTCTCGTCGAGGGGCGTCTTTTCGCGTTCGACGAAGTAGTCGTCGAGCGAGATGAGCACCGGGTTGAGACCCAGCACGCCCAGCTGGAGCGCGAGCCGCTTGGCCGAGGTGGTCTTGCCGCTCGACGAGGGGCCCGAGATCAGCACCATGCGGGTGCCGCGGGCGCGGTTGGCTTCGAAGATGCTGTCGGCGACCCGGGCGAACTTGCGTTCGTGGAAGGCTTCGGCGACCTTGATCATGCTGCCGGCGTCGCCGGCCAGCACCCGGGCGTTGATCGCTCCGACCGTGGGGACCCCCATGAGCTCGACCCACGACTGGTATTCGCGGAAGATGCCGAACATCTTCTCCTGATAAACATCGGTATGCAGCCGGTCGGGAGCGGTGCGCTGCGGCAGCGCCAGGTAGAATCCGTTGTAGTAGGGCTCGATGCCGAACAGGCCGATGCACCCCGTCGAGGGGGCCAGCACGCCGTAGAAGTAGCCGGCCGTGTCGTCGAGCGTGTAGAGTTCGCTGTAGAGGCGCGGCCGGGTGTCGAGCAGAGCGATCTTGTCGGCGAAGCCCAGTTCGGCGTAGCGGGCCCGGACCTCGGGCGTGGGGAGTTTGCTGCGCACGATCGGCAGATCGCGGGCCGCGAGGCTGCGCATGCCCTCGGCGAGGGCCTCGGTGTCGGCGCGGGAGAACTCGTCGATGCCCTCGATCTCGCAGTAGAAGCCGCTGTGTCCCAATGAGTGGCGGATGTGGAGCGTCCGGCCGGGGTAGCGGTCCTGCACGGCTTTCTGCAGCAGGAACCACGACGTGCGCTGGTAGACGCGGATTCCCTCGAACGAGGTGATGTCGACGAGCCGCACCGTGGCGGGGGCATACAGTTTGTAGCTCAGTTCCCGGATGCGGTTGTTGACCAGTGCGGCGAGCCAGGGGCGGCCGTCGGTCGCTGCCGTTTCGGCGATCCGTTGCAGCGGGGTGCCCATCGGAACTCCGAACACGGTGCCGGTATTCTCGCATACGACTTGAATGGTGTCGGTCATAACGGAATTTTAAGCGAAATGATGGGTAAAGATAGGAATTATTTGTAACTTTGGCAACCGCAATACCCGATATTATGATGAAAAGATCGCTTCGGACGCTGCTGGTCGTGCTGACGGCCGTCGCAGCCTCCTGCGCTCCGCGCGAGCGCACCGTGGTCGTGCTTTCTACGAACGACATGCACGCCCGGATCCAACGCTTTCCGCGGCTGGCGGCCGCCGTCGCCGCGTGCCGCGATACGGTGCCGACGCTGCTGATCGACGCCGGCGACCGCTGGACGGGCGATGCCTATGTCGACAAGGCGCCGACGCCCGGCATGCCGATGATCCGGTTGATGAACCGGTTGGGCTACGACGTCGCCACGCTCGGCAACCACGAGTTCGACTTCGGGCAGGCCTTTCTGGGGCGTATGATCGACAGCATGGATTTCGAGGGGGTCTGCGCCAACGTCGTGAGCGACACCTGCACCTTCCCGCAGCTTCGGCCCTATGCGATCGTCGGACCGGGCAGAATACGCGAGGGCCGGGGTGGGGCGTGGGCTCACGACGGAGGGGGGGGGGCAGCCGGCCGGGGGGGTGGGGGGGCGGCGACG
>CAMWWU010000024.1 GCA_947178025.1 uncultured Alistipes sp.
TTTGTTCACATAGAACAGGATTTTGAATGTGCTTCTTCTCATAACAGTTTTACAGATTGCAAAGTTAACCGGTTATGAGTTCAGAATCAATACGAAGAATTACGCAAAACAATGAATAAGAATACATTGCAAAAATAAATCGGACCGACTGCCCGATTCTTCGGCAGCCGAATCGCTGTTAACGATTTGTTAACCGAACTCCTGCGTTTCGATGCTCCGAACCGCTAAACCGACCGTTTGCAGAATATGGCGTAAATGCACATATGCGACAAATAATCAATCTATTAACGTCGATTTGCATCCGACTGCTGCCCCAATCCCGTTTTCCGCTCCAAAACAGGACGCGATCCGTTTCCGGTTCGCCCGCAGCCCCTCCCTTGGCCGAAGAGAGGGGCTTTTCGCTGCGGTTCTGGTACGCAAATTGCCGCAGCGGAGGAAAACCTTTGCTTTATGAATCGTTTTTCCTCTCTGATCGAAAATTCGAAGCGCGCCGTCCGGTTCTGGTGGCTGCTGCTCATCGTCGGCATCGTACTGCTTGCCGCAGGTATTCTGGTCTTCGTCTATCCGGCGCAGAGCTATCTCGGAATGGCCGTGTTGTTCGGCTGGCTCATGCTTTTCGCCGGGGTGCTGGAGGTCGTGCTCAGCTCGACGAGCCGGCATTTCGTGACGGGGCGCGGCTGGATGCTGGCCGGGGGCATCATCGAAATCGTGCTCGGCATCATCCTGATCTTCAACGTCGCCCTCTCGGCTTCCGTGCTGCCGGTCGTGCTCGGCTTCTGGCTGCTGCTGCGCGGATTCAGCGCCATCGGGCTGGGCGGCGATCTGAATGCCATGTCGGTTCCCGGTTCGGGATGGACCATCTTCAGCGGTGTGCTGCTGGTGTTCTGCTCGCTCTGGATTCTCTTCCAGCCGCTGGTGTTCGGGACGGCTGCCGTCGTCGCATGGGTCGGCCTCTCGCTGCTCTTCGCCGGAATCGCCGCCTGCTCGCTTTCCGTGCAGCTGCATCGGGCTCACCGGTGTTTCGAGACCGGCGACTGTCCGCCGGCTGCGACCGTCTGATAAGAAAAGCGCGCGGCCCCGATGGGACGCGCTCTTTTCTTGTGGCGGTGCGTGCGATCAGAAGTCGTCGTCGAAGTCGTCCTGATCCAATCCGTATTTCCGGATCAGATAAGAGAGTTCGGGATCGAGGTTGCCGCGGAATCGCAGGGCCTTGTGGAGTTCGCAGGCTTTCAGGAACCGGATCACGGCCTGCTGTTCGTCGCCCTTGCGGGCCGAGAGGATCGACAGCATGTACTGGATCTCGGGCCGCTCGGAGGCGTTCGGCTGTGCCAGGAGCACCCGCTCCGCCGCCTCGTTGTAACCCAGCGAGAGGTAGGCGATACCGGTGTTCAGGTCCTCGTAGGTGCGCAGCGTCTCCAGCGCCTCTTCGTAGCGGCGCTTCTTCATCAGATCGAGAGCCGCCATGTATTCGACATCCACCTCGTCCGTGTAGACCGTATCCTGCTTCTGTCCGCGGCGGTGGAGGTTGAATCGGAAGTCTACGGCGCGCATCTGCGGATAGATCTTCTCGCGAATGTACTGATAAGCCTTGGGGTAACGGGCGCGCAGACGCGTTTCGCGCAGGTCGGCGCCGATCGAGCGGTCGTTGATGAGCGTCAGCAGCGCGTCTTTGTCTTCGAGCTGCTCGTCGAGCGTTACGAGGCGGGCCAGTTCGTCCCAGTCCTCCGCCAGCCAGGTCGACCGCAGCAGGCGCGGCAGGTCGGGCAGCTGTTCGTCGTTATCCGTGACGACCTGCTGGGCCGAGCCGTCGAGCGTGACGGTGGCGCCGATCCGCAGCGAGTCGTAGAGCGGGGTGAACTCGTCGACCAGAACGGCCTGCAAGGCCTCCGCGCGGGCGCGGGCAAGGCGGTCGTTGACCTTCCACGAACCCTCAGGCGAAGAGGTGGCTTGCAGCGTGATGCTGTCGATGATGAAGATCGGGTCGGTCATCAGCTGACGCGTCAGGTCGCGCACGGCCAGGATCTGCTTCCGGTTCTCCTCGGTTTCCGCCAACTTGTGACGTCCCTTGGGGAAGGTGAAGTAGAAACGGGCGTTGGCCTCGGCGTCGCGCAGGACGATGCGCTGGCGGTAGCGGGTGCGCTCGTCGAGGAACGAGAGCATCGACTTCACGCTGAAGAGCAGCGTGTCGGACGATTTCAGCTCGTACCGGTGGCCGCGGCTGTTCTCGATGCCGCCGCTCAGGTAGAGCCGCAGCTTGTCGGTGTCTTCGTTGGCGGGCAGCTCCTGCGTGTAGAGGTAGTCGACGCGATGGTCGGTGCGGTAGACGACCGTATCGAGCCGGGCGTTGGGATAGTAGGGGTGGACGACGGTTTTCCGATAGGCCGTCGTGCCGCCGTCGGCCTCCCTACCCCAGAAAAGGGGCTCCGAGAGGTTGGTTTCGACCACCTCGGGGTCGGTCTCGTGCAGCAGCGGGGCGATCCGCTCGCGCTTGCGGTTCGTCCAGTCGAGCCGCTTCCCGGCCATGTCGCGGACGGTGCGCGTCTCGGCGCGGCGCACGTCGGTCTCTCCGCGTCCCGAAGTCTCGGCCAGCGTGCGGATGTACGCCTCGCGTTCGCGGCCGCCCTCCTCGGGATATTCGCCGTCGACGCGGGTGTAGTACTCGCCGCCCGGCAGCACGTCGATGCTGTCGTAACGGTAGCGGGGCGTCAGGTAGTCGGTCAGGTGATCGAGCGACTGCCGGCTGTCCGGCGTGTAGCTGCTATGCCGCGTTACGAACTGGTCGGTCGTCCGCACGTAGCGGCGCAGATCCCGGACCATGCCGTCGCGCATCCGGCCGTAGCGGGCGTACTCGTCGTCCTGCATGCGGACGAACTTCCGGCCGCGGTAGACCAGCGGGTCGAGGGGTTGTGCTTCGGGATTTTCGCCTTCGCGTACCCAGGGGTTGAGCACCAGCTGCCAGTTGCTTGCCAGCAGCGTGTCGGGAACCGAAACGATGAATTTGAACGTGATCTTGCCCTGACGCTCCACCAGGTTGCGGCTGCTGCGCGCCGAGATGGTGATGGCGTCGATGTTGAATGCCCACATGGACGCCTGCGACAGGGAGTCGACGATGACGTTCTCGCGCGGGATGAAGATGCGCGTCGTGCCGTCCTGTGCCGTGTAGCGGATCTGCTGGTCGGCGTGCTGCTGCGTCGCCAGGGCGTTCTTGGCCGCCTCGATCTCCTGGGAGTGCTGGCCCGGCAGGTGGAGCCCCGCGTGCGGATCGCTCTTCGAGAGGGTGCGCAGGTCGCTGCATCCCGCCAGCAGGCCGATGGCGCTCATCAGCGCCGCGGCTCCGAAAAGTTGGTATTTTCGCCTCATCGCTCCACGTCTATTTCTCGATGTCGACCGCTCCGTTGACGTCGACCGTGAATACCCGGTTCTTGCGGCCCGGGCTGGTCTGGATCTGACGCAGCACGAGCGTAGCATGCTCCATCCACTCCTCGTAGGGGACCTCCATCGCGTAGGTGACCGTGCGGTCCGTCTTCCGGTCGACGTCGATCGTCACCTTCGGCTGACGCTCGGCCCAGTAGGCTCCGCACAGTACGCGGCGGCGCTCCTGCATGTGACGCTGGTAGGGGCCGTTGACGAGGATGTGGGGGAAGAGCTTCACCGAACGGCGGTCGGGGGTGCTCAGCTCGGGGATGATGAGCCAGCTCTGCGAACGCGTCACGGCCTTGCTCGATACGTGTACGTCGAGTTTCATTACGAGTTTGCCGTCCTGTCGGCGCAGCTCCTTGCGGGTGACGCTCAGATCGCCGACGATCGTTTGGGCGCGGAGCGCTCCGGCTCCGAGCAGGCAGATCAGCAGAAAGATATATTTTTTCATACGGCTTATTTCTTGGAGTTGAACAGATAGACGAAGTTTACGCCCAGTTCGGTGGGGATGGGCAGAATGCGTGCCTTGTCCGGGGTGGCGTATCCCTCCCGGATCGTCTTCGCATGATACTTGAGGCGTCCCACGCCGGCTCCGGCCGAGAGCTCGATGTTCCAGTGCGGGCTGACGTAGAAGTCGTAGCCGATGTTGATGCCGGCGCCGATGACCGATCCTTTGTAATAGTTGTCCGGCAGGCTGGACAGGAGCCGGTTGCCGATGAACGGCAATTTGAATCCGCCGACTTCGAACTGGCCGCCGATCAGGTGTGCGCCGATGAAGAAGCGCGTGTATTTCTCCGTGAACCAGTAGCGGTACTCGGGACGGACGAACCAGTGCTGGAGCTTGTTGTCCGAGCCGAATGTCCAGGGGTTGAGGTTGAACGATACACCCACCGTGGAGTGCTGGCTGACGGCATACTCGCCGCCGAGGTTGATCGTGCCCGTCATCCAGTAGAGGAGGTTGCTCCTCGCTGCGAACTGCTGCGCCGAAGCGGGACGGATCCCGAGGCCGGCGACGAGAAGCAGTATCCAAAGAAATTTCTTCGTCATAGATTTGTGAAATTGTTTGCGATGATCGATTTTTCCGCCGAACGGATCCGTGCGCAAAAAATCGGCGCAAAGATATGGAAAATTCCGGGAAATGGGGAGGAAACGCCGCTGTTTTCGCTCGGCGGGAGGCGAAAAAAACGAAGGGAGCCCGAAAGCTCCCTTCCCCATCAAAAATTAACCCTTAAAAATTATCCCCGCTTCGGAAAACCTCCGAAAGGTAGTGGTGCAGGTAGCAGAGATCTGCATCGCCCTGAATCACCTCTCGCATCATCAAATCTTCGTCGTCGGAGATGCCGTTGTTTGAAACCTCGTTTTTGTCAATATCCTCCATAGGCGTACTTGTTTATAGGTTGTTCCCCTTTCATAACGCGGCCCGAGGGCGGAATATTGCGCAACGTCAGCACAAAACCATATTTTTTTCCTTTATCAGTTTCCGCAGGTTGATCAGCGCGTAGCGCATGCGACCCAGTGCGGTATTGATACTCACATCCGTCTGCTCGGCGATCTCCTTGAAACTCAGTCCCGAGAAGTATCGCATCAGCACCACCTCGCGCTGCTCGTCGGGCAGCAGGTCGACCAAGGCCCGGACGTCGCGTTCGATCTGCGCGCCGACCAGTTCGTCTTCGATCGTCCGTTCGGCGAAGCGCAGCGTGCCCAGCACGTCGTAGCCCGCTTCGGACTCGCTGACGGATTTGTCCTGACGCCGGGCGCGGAAGTGGTCGATCACCTGGTTATGGGCGATGCGCAGCACCCACGAAAGGAACTTGCCGTTATCGGTGTAACGCCCCTCGTCGATCACGCGGACGGCTTTGATGAAAGTCTCCTGGAAAATATCCTCGGCGACGTCGCGATCCTTGACCATCATGTTGATGTAGTCGCGTACCCGACGGCTGTGGCGTTCGATGAGCCGGGATATGGCGTTCCGATCTCCCGAGAGGTAATGCTTGAGCAACGTCTGGTCGCTCGACACTTGCGCGTTCATACTCTTGTCTTCAAATAATTGCTAAGAGTAGAAGTCTTTCCCGATAGGCGATCCGTTTTTTTGATGAATACTGTTGTTCGTTCCTGCGGCCCGGCTCCGGGGAAATCCCGATTCCGAAGCGGTTACCGTCGGCAAGGTAAGCACTTTTTTTCTGAAATCCAAATTTCCATCTACTCCGCCGGAATCTCCGGCCCCGTCGTTATCGACCGTTCGTGCGGCAAGAATCGTGCCGGGACGGCTTCCCGGGGGCTTTCCGGGGCGAATGCCGCATGCGGCGTCCGGCGGGCGAAACGGCAGAAGTGCCGGGTGAAATGCTGCCGAACGAAGAGGCCGCCCCGCAGGGCGGCCTCCGCAGTCGTCGTGTCGTAACTTTAGTAGCTTCTTGCGAAGAGCACGCGGCGGTGCGACGGTTTGCCCGTGAAGACGCAGGCACCCTCCTCGTCCGGAGCGTCGAACGGGATGCAGCGGATCGTCGCCTTCGTGGCCTCCTTGATCGCCACCTCGGTCTCGACCGTGCCGTCCCAGTGGGCCAGTACGAAGCCGCCCTTCGTGTCGAGGACCTCCTTGAACTCCTCCCACGTGTCGACCTTCGTGATCATCGAGTCGCGGAACGTGCGGGCCTTGCGCAGGATGTTCTCCTGGATCTCGGTCATCAGCCCCTCGACGAGTGCCGTGAGGCCCTCCTGCGATACGGTCTGCTTTTCGAGCGTGTCGCGGCGCACGAGTTCGATCGTGCCGTTCTCCAGGTCGCGGGGGCCCATCGCCAGACGCACGGGCACGCCCTTGAGCTCGTATTCGGCGAACTTGAAGCCCGAACGCACGTTGTCGCGGTCGTCGATCTTCACGCTGATGCCCTTCGCACGGAGCTCGGAGGCGATCGCCTCGAAGCGTGCGCGGATCTCGGCCAGCTGCTCCTCGCCCTTGTAGATGGGGATCATCACCACCTGGATCGGCGCCAGCTTCGGCGGCAGCACCAGACCGTTGTTGTCCGAGTGGGCCATGATCAGGGCGCCCATCAGGCGGGTCGACACGCCCCACGAGGTCGCCCAGACGTATTCGAGCTTACCCTCCTTGTTGACGTACTGCACGTCGAACGCCTTGGCGAAGTTCTGACCCAGGAAGTGCGACGTACCGCTTTGCAGCGCCTTGCCGTCCTGCATCAGCGCCTCGATGGTCAGCGTATCCTCGGCGCCGGCGAAGCGCTCGTTGGGCGACTTGTGGCCCACGATCACCGGAACCGACATCCACTCCTCGGCGAAGCGCTGGTATACGTGGATCATCTTCTCGGCCTCCTCGATGGCCTCCTCGCGTGTGGCGTGAGCGGTGTGGCCCTCCTGCCAGAGGAACTCGGCCGTGCGCAGGAACAGACGCGTGCGCATCTCCCAGCGGACGACGTTGGCCCACTGGTTGCAGAGGATCGGCAGGTCGCGGTAGGACTGGATCCAGTTCTTGTAGGTGTTCCAGATGATCGTCTCCGACGTCGGGCGGACGATGAGCTCCTCTTCGAGCTTGGCGTCGGGATCCACGACGACGCCCTTGCCCTCGGGATCGTTCTTCAGGCGGTAGTGCGTCACCACGGCGCACTCCTTGGCGAAGCCCTCCACGTGGTGGGCCTCCTTCGAGAAGAAGGATTTGGGGATGAAGAGCGGGAAATAGGCGTTCTGGTGTCCCGTCTCCTTGAACATCTTGTCGAGTGCGTCGTGCATCTTCTCCCAGATGGCGTAGCCGTAGGGTTTGATGACCATGCAACCGCGGACGGCCGAATTTTCGGCCAACCCTGCTTTCACCACCAGGTCGTTGTACCACTGCGAGTAGTTCTCGTCCGACTTGGTGAGATCTTTGAGTTCCTTTGCCATAGCTATCTTGTCGTTGCTTTTGTTTCCGGCTGCAAATATAATAAAAATGGTAAGTATATGCAACGATGCGCCGAGTTCCTGCTCGGGATCGTCTTCCGTCTCCGACGTCCGTGTGTTTGCGCTCTTCCGCGGCGCCCCCGCCCTCGGACGGGCTCGTGGAGGAGGCTTCGGCGGCGGTGCGGCTCCGGCGCGGGGCATGAAAAAGGCCCGTCGCGAAGACGGGCCTTCATCGGGTGCGGCGGGTCAGAAACGCACGCCGAAGGTCATGGTGACGAAGTGTCGCTTGAGCGAGGTGTCGAAGAGCCCCGAGTCGTACTCGAACCGGCCGGCGGCTTCGTCGTAGCCGTAGAAGAGCCGGTACTGGCTCTGTTTCTCGGAGAGATACTGGTAGGCGAAGTCGAGCGTGACGCTGCGCGAGAGGTTCACGCCGGCGCCGGCCGTGAAGTAGTGGCTCTCGGTGGTCTGCGGCACCTCGTAGGCCAGCGATTCGTCGCGGAGCATCGACGAGGTGTAGCCGACGCCCGCCCGCAGGGCGAAGATCGGCAGGGGCCGCACTTCGAGACCGGCCCGCAGAACGTTCGAGGCGCAGAAGTTCGACTTGAAGTCGGCTTTGTAGTCCGCAGGCGAGAAGTCGGCGCCGGCGGGGACGTTCTTCACGCGGATGCCGTTATACCAGTCGCGTTCGTAGTCGACCGAGAGGATCGCCGCCTTGCCGAACGTGTACGAGGCGCCGAACATCAGGCGCGAGGGCGAGACGAACTCCCAGGCGTTGCTGCCCTCGTCGTACTGGTCGGGCGATTCGATCCGCCCTTCGGTGTCGCTTCCCCCCTGGTTCGAGAGGAGCAGGTAGTCCAGCCCGGTGCGGTAGGTGCGGTTGAGCGAGTAGAAGGTCGGGGTGTGGAACGCCATGCCGAGGCGCAGTCCCGCCACGGGGCGGACGATGACGCCCAGCTTGAAGTTCACGCCGCTGCCCTCGACGGTGGTCTGCTGCCACAGGTCGGCGTATTCGAGCTGCGCGGGCCTCAGGGCGCCGTCGCTGCCGCAGGCGAGTCCGCCGGGATGGTCGAAGTAGCCGTAGTCTTCGCCGTAGACGACCTCCGAACGTTTGTAGACGCTCTGGATGCCGAGCGTGGCGCCGACGTAGACGATGTTGTTGATGTTGGCGCCGAACGCGAGGTCGAACTCGTTGATCGAACCCGTGTTCACGACGTCGACCGATCGGAGGATCGAGGCGTTGGCTCCGATGGCGTCGCGGCTCCACTGGCCGGTCGCGGGATCGACGTAGACCATCGCGCTCTTATAGCCCAGCACGGCGGGCCAGTAGTAGGGATTCCGGAATGCGAGCGTTCCGTTGGGATCGCTCTCCGACTTCCGGTCGGGGAAGACGCCGTTCTGCTGGAACTGACGGGCGAAGAGGTCGGCGATGCTGGCCGGACGGGGCCCTGCCGGTGCGTCGTAGCGCGCCTCCGAGGAGTAGGAGTAGCGGGTGTTGAAGTCCGCGACGCGGTTCATGCCGAAGCCGATCGTGATGCTCGTGAGCGCTCCCGAGGCGTTCTGGTAGACGTTGATCGCCGCGCCGATATTGGCCAGCGTGAAGCGGTTCTTGGAGTTGCTGCTCCAGGCGTCCGTCCCCGGCGTTTCGGCCCGCGAGAGCCCGACGAGGGGTGTCAGCGAAAATTCGCTGCGCTGATACATGCCCAGACCCGCGGGGTTGAGCGACATGGAGGTCATGTCGGCGCCCAGCGATACGAAAGCGCCTCCCATGCCCGTCGCGCGGGCGGTGCCGAAGAGTTGCGGCCGCGAGAGGTCCGAGAAGTCCCAGGCCATCATCAGGTCGCGGTTGTAGGTCAGGCCGCCGAAGCGCAGCGGGGCGGGGTCGACCGTTTGCGCCCGCAGGGAGAGGCTCCCCAGACAGATCGCTGCTGCCAGAATGATCGTTCGTTTCATAGGTCGTTCGTTTTATCGTCCGCTGTTGTAACTTCCGCCGCTGCGTCCGCTGCTGCTGCCTCCGCCGAAACTTCCGCCGCTGCTGCGTCCGCTGTTGTAACTGCTCCCGTTGTAGCTGTTGCTGCGGTTGTTGTAGCTCTCGGAGCGGGTGTTGTCGTTGCGGTTGCTGTTGGAATTGTTGTTGCGCTGGGTGTTGTAGCTGTTGCTGCCTCGGCTGTTGTAGGTGCTGCCGCTGCTGCCGCCTCGGCTGTTGTAGCTGCCCGTTCCCCGCCCGCTGTTGTAGCTGCTGCTCCCGCGTCCGCTGTTGTAGCTGCCCGGGCGGCCGGTGCTGACGGTCCTGCCGCTGTTGAGGCCGGCGGCGGGGCGGTAGCTGCCGTTGTAGCTGTCGAGCCGGTAGTTGTGGGGCCGGCGATAGCCCCAGGAGGTGCCGTGCCATCCGGGTCCCCATCCGGGGCCCCAGCCGGGACGGTAGTGCCACGGATCGTGCCACGGATGGTAGCCGATGCCCCAGCCGTAGTAGGGACCGTAGTAGGGCCATCCCCAGCCGTAAGTCGGGCCGAATCCCCAGCCCAGCCCCCAGCCTCCGGCATAGACCGTGCCGCCCCAGGTGCCGAACATCGAGGTGATGTATTTGGGCTCGACCCACACTTCGTCGCCCGAGATGACGATGTTGTAGAAAGCGGGGTCGTAGGCCGAGACGTAGTTGAACGTGCTGCCGTAGCGGAAGTTGTAGTAGCTCGACGGCATCTTGTAGGTCGGCGAGTTGAAGCCGCGCAGACGCCTTGCGTAGGCGCTCTGGTAGGTGTCGGCCACGACGCTGCCGTAGCTGTCGCCGGCCGTCGATTCGTAGTAGCCGTTCTCGGCGGCCAGGGCCTGCGCTTCGGCCAGGCGGGCCTCCCATTCGGCGCGGCGCGCTTCGGCCTCGGCCTTGCGTGCTTCGGCTTCCGCCTGCTGGCGGCGGGCGATTTCGGTCTTGTCGTGCGTGGCGTAGAGATCGTCGCCCGCATATCCGGACGATGCGAAATAGCTCGCCGAACAACCCGTCAGGGCCGCTGCGGCGACTGTTCCCAGATAGATCCTCAACTTTTTCATGGCGCGTGGGATTACTTCTTTTATATGAGGAGAACGAAAACCTTGCCGGTTTTATTATCCTTCATGCTTTCAAAACGGTTTCCCGACAGAAAGACTGCATGCCGGAGCGAAAAATCACGCCTCGGTTTCGGCAAAGATAACAAGAAAGTTCGGAAAAAACCGTTATATTTGTAGCATATAGATCGCATAACCTATGAAAAGAGTTGTTTTGCTGCTGCCGGCAGCGCTGGGCGGTGTGCTGACCGTCGCGGCACAGGACCTGATCGTGAAGACCGACCGTTCGTCGGTCGAGGCGCGGGTGATGGAGATCACGCCCGAAACGGTCCGTTACAAACGCTTCTCGAATCCCGACGGCCCGACCTACGTGCTGCCCGTCGGCGATATCGAATACATCCGCTATGCCAACGGCGAGGAGGAGCGCTTCCGCCAGCCCGGGCAGCCGGCCCGGGAGGTGATCCCGGCCACGCCGCTCGTGCCGGCGACGCCCGTCGAGACGGCTGTGTCGGAGTCTGCCGCCCGGTCTGCATCTCGGCAGTACGATATCGGCGAGTACTACGACCGCGATGGCGTGAAGGGGGTGGTCTGCGCCCTTTCGCCCGACAAGACGCACGGACTGCTGCTCTCGCTCGACGAGCTCTACCTCCACTGGAGCGAGTTCCGCAAGCCCGATCTGTGCGTCGTCGGTGCCGACGACCGGTCGGACGGCATGGCCAACATGCAGCAGGTCGCCGCTTACATCGAAGCCAACGGCGGTTCGTGGGAGGATTTTCCGGCGTTCAAGTGGTGCCGAGAGCAGGGCGAGGGGTGGTATCTGCCCTCGATCGACGAGCTGCTGACGATCGGCCACAACTACAACGGCGGCACGCGCGTCCAGAATAACAAGCAGGCCCGCAACAAGTTCAACGGCATGCTCAAGGAGCAGGGCGGCAAGCGCATGGACCGGCTGGTCTACTACTTCTCCTCGACCGAGATGGACGAGAAGAGCGCCTATACGACCCACATGGGGATCGAACCGCCCTATGTGATCGAGATTCCCAAGTACAACAAATTCCTCGTGCGCGCCGTGCGGAGATTCTGACCGCCGTATCGCGAATGGAAAAGGGCTGCCTTCCGGGGCGGCCCTTTTTGCGTCAGATGCTTTCGATGATCGCGTGCAGCTTCTCCAGGATGCGCTCCCAGTCGTAGTTCTCCCGGACGTAGGCCGGGCCGCGGGAGCCGAGCGTGCGGCGCAGACCGGCGTCGGAGAGCAGCCGGTGCAGCTGGCGGCGGAAATCCCGGGTGCCGTCGTACCAGAGCGCCGCGCCGCTGCGTTCGCAGTGGTCCCGCATCACGTCGGAGGCGCCGTTGACCAGTGCGGGAACCCCGTTCGCGAGGGATTCGAGCATCAGCAGCGAGAGGCTTTCGTGCGGCGAGGGGTTGATCATGACGGTCGCATGGCGGACCAGCGCGCTCTTCTCGGCGTCGCTCACGAAGCCCGTGAAGCGGAGCCCCGGATCGTCGGGGCGTGCGACCGCCGGATCGATGCCGCCAGCCAGCACCAGCTGCACGTCGGAGCCGTAGCGGCGGCGGTAGGCGAGGAAGTCGGGGATCAGCGAACGGATCTTGCCCGGTGTGACCCGTCCGAGGTAGAGGACGTAGCGCTCGGCGATGCCGTATCGGGCCTGCACGTCGGGCCAGGGGGCCGGAGCGGTCGGGTCGAGCCCGGCGCCCACGATCGTGGCGGGGGCCATCTGCCGGCCGAAGATGCTGCGGCAGAGGCGCTCTTCGGCGGCGGTGTTGAAGGCGATGCGGCGGACGCGGGTGAAGAGTTCGGTCTGCATGGCGTAGTAGAGCGACCGGTCGGGGTGGGCCAGCGGGATGAGGATCGTCTTTTCGGGGGCGATCGTGCCGCCGAGGAGCGTCTGGCTGAAGTAGTAGTTCATGAAGATCAGTGCGGCGTATTCGTCCGCGTGCTCCGCGATGTAGCGGAGCATGTCGGGCGTGTGGCCCTCCTGCGCCTCGAAATAGCGGCGTTCGGCTTCGCGGTGCATCCGCCAGACCGGATGCCGGTCGGCCAGCGGGCGGAGCAGCCCCGCCTGCGCGAGCCGGTAGCGCAGCCGTCGGGCCCTCTTGCTGCGGCGCCGCAGCCGTTCGACGAGCCCCCCCCCGATCGGTTTCGGGCGGAAGCGCCTGACGGTCACGCCGTTCTCTGAGGTCGTGCCTTCGGGGTAGTCCTGCGACGGGTCGCCGAAGAGGCGGATCGTGGTCGTCAGCACCTCGACGTCGTAGCGGGGCAGCAGGCGCTCGGCCAGCATGCGGCAGTGCACTTCGGCGCCGCCGTTGACTTCGGTGCCGTAGCGAATGATGACGAAGGCGATTTTTCGGGGCATGGATCGGCGAATTTTTTCCAAAGATATTCTTTTTCGGGCAAACGGCCAACTTCCGGGCGGAGGCGGGGGCTAAAAAGGGAAATGGGCGGCAGGCGGCAAAATACAAAGGGCGCCCCGAGGGACGCCCTTTGTATTTAAGATCGCTCTTAAATACTTATTTCTTCTCTTCTGCGAAGAAATCCTTTACCTGGTCGTTGGCGATGATACCTTCCTTGAACATGTAGGCACCGGTCTTCTCCGACTTGACCATCTTGATGCACTTGGTAAAGTTCTTACCCGTGCCGGTTTTCAGCGTTGCGACTACTTTCTTTGCCATAGAGCTTTCGACTATTTGATTTCACGGTGAACGGTGACGCGCTTCAGGAACGGGTTGTACTTCTTACGCTCCAGACGGTCGGGGGTGTTCTTCTTGTTCTTGGTGGTGATGTAGCGGGACATTCCCGGAACTCCGCTCTCCTTCTGCTCGGTGCACTCGAGGATTACCTGCACTCTGTTGCCTTTCTTTGCCATGTGTTACGTTGTTTTTAGTAAACGGTCTTGGCGGCGGCAGCCTCGCGCAGAGCGACTGCAAGACCTTTCTTGTTGATGGTTTTCATACCGGCGGCCGATACCTTCAGGGTGATCCAGCGGCCCTCCTGCTCCGACCAGAAGCGCTTGGTTTTCAAATTCGGGCTGAATTTGCGCTTGGTCTTGTGGTGCGAGTGCGATACGTTGTTGCCGACGATCGCTACCTTGCCCGTGATTTCGCAAACTTTCATTCGTGTAATAATTTAAGTGACCCTGTTTTTAGGGCCTGCAAATATACGATCTTTTCCGCAAAAGTCCAAAACGGCGGCCGCTTTTTTCGGGCTTTCGCGTCGGACGGCCCGCAGAACCGCACCGCGAGGCGGTTCCGACGCAGGCGGTGCCCCGAGGCGATGCTCCCGGCGGCGGCCCGCACGGGTCGAAACGTCGGCTTTCGGCGGCGGTCAATGCGCGCGCTCCTCGTCGAGGTAGTCGCGCAGCAGGCCGATGGCCAGCGACGAGGCGCGGTCGACGATCTGTCCGCGGTCGGTGCCGCACTGCCGCACGACGGCGCGCGTGCCGGCAGGACCGGCCACGGCGATCCATACCGTGCCCACGGGTTTGGCCTCCGAGCCGCCCGAGGGGCCTGCGATGCCGGTCGTCGCCACGGCGTAGTCGGCTCCCGCGACGCGGCGCACCCCCTCGGCCATCTGCCGGGCGACGGCTTCGCTCACGGCTCCGAACCGCTTCAGCGTCTCCCGGTCGACGCCCAGCAGGTCGTGCTTCGCGTCGTTGCTGTATGCCACCACGCCGCAGCGGAAGTAGGCCGAGGCGCCGGGCAGGGCCGTGAAGCGCGAGGCGATGACGCCGCCCGTGCAGCTCTCGGCTGCGGCGAGCGTCCGCCCCGATGCGACGAGGCGGTCGTGGATGCCCTCCTGCACCGTGGCCGTCTCGTAGCCTACGACGTGGCGGGGAATGATGCGGCGCAGCGCCTCGAATCGCTCCTCGATCTCGCGGGCGACGCTTTCGCCCTCGACCTCGTAGGCCGACAGGCGCAGCCGCACGGCGCCCGGATTGGGCAGGTAGGCGAGTTTGAGGTAGGGCGGCAGGTCGTTCTCCCAGCCGGCGATGGCCTCGGCGAGCATCGACTCGGCCAGTCCCGAGGTGATGAGCGTGCGGTGGACGATCTGTTTGAGGGCGAAGCGGGCCTTCAGACGGGGCATCACTTCGTCCTGCATCAGGTGCTCCATTTCGAACGGTACGCCCGGCAGCGAGACCACCACGCGGCCGTCGCGTTCGAACCACATGCCCGGCGCGGTGCCGTGGGCGTTGAAGAGCACCGTGCAGCAGGCCGGGACGAGGGCCTGCGAGCGGTTCAGTTCGTTGAAGGCGATGCCGCGGGAGGCGAGCATCCGCTCGACGTGTTCCGCGACGCGCGTGTCGCAGCGCATCGGGGAGTCGAAGAGTTCGGCGAGGGTCTTCTTGGTGATGTCGTCCTTCGTGGGGCCGAGGCCGCCCGTCAGGATCACGACCTCGGAGCCGGCGAGGGCCCGTTCGATCTGTGCGACGATCTCGGCGCTGTCGTCGCCGATCGAGCATTTTTCGCGCACGACGATGCCTGCGTCGTTGAGGTGGCGGGCGATGGATACGGAGTTGGTATCCACGATCTGACCGATGAGGATCTCGTCGCCGATGGTGAGGATGGTGGCTTTCATGTCGGTGGGTTTATGCCGGGCGTTCCGCGTCGGCGATCAGCGCGCGGCAGATGTCGCGCACGAGGCGGGGGCCTTCGTAGACGAAGCCCGAGTAGAGCTGCACGAGGTCGGCGCCCGCGTCGAGCAGCGCCCTGACCTGTTCGGGCGTCATCGCGCCGCCGACGCCGATGATGGGGTAGGTGCCGCCGGAGCGGGTGTGGATGCGGCGCACGATCTCGACGGTGCGGTCGGCGAGCGGGGCTCCGCTCAGGCGGCCGTTGCCGATCTTGTCGAGCGTCGTGCGGCTGGTGTGCAGTCCGTCGCGGCGGTAGGAGCCGTCGGCCGCCACGATGCCGTCGAGCGGCGTCGAGATCAGTACGTCGGTGACCGTGTCGATCGCCTCGTCCGAGAGATCGGGCGAGATCTTGAGCATGACGGGGCGGTACTGCTGCTGTCCGTGACGGAAGTCGAAGAGCGGTTCGAGGATGCTCAGGATTCGTTCGCGGGAGTAGGCCGAACAGTCTGCGGCGTTGTCGCAGTTGATGTTGACGGTGAAGTAGTCGGCGTACTGATAGAGGTTGCGGAAGAGTTTCAGGTAGTCCGCCGGCGCCTCTTCGGGCGGCGTGGCGGTGTTGCGTCCGATGTTGCAGCCGACGAGGAGGCCGTCGTGGGGGCGGCGCAGGTGTTGGATCGTGCGCTCCAGACCGCTGTTGGGAAGGCCCGTGCGGTTGACGATGGCGTTGTCCTTGGGGAGCCGGAAGATGCGGGGGCGCGGGTTGCCGGGCTGGGGGCGAGGTGTCACGGTGCCGATCTCGACGAAGCCGAAGCCCAGGGCCGAGAGTTCGCGGAACGCCTCGCCGTTGCGGTCGAATCCGGCGGCGAGGCCGACGGGGTTCGGGAACCGCCGGCCGAACACTTCGCGTTCGAGGGCCGGATGGCGCACGGCGAAACATTGGCCGAGGAGCCAGCGGCCGCCCGGGATCATGCCGACGATGCGCAGGGCCAGCAGGACGATGCGGTGGGCGCGTTCGATGGGGAGCGCGAAGAGCAGCGGCTGTATGATGCGTCGATACATGATCGGATTTGCGATACAATCGGTCGCAAAGGTATTAAAAAGAATCCAAGTTTCGGCAGGAACCTGCAATTTTTACGCCGGAAGGCGCTGGCGGGGGGCTGCCCGGTGCGTGCGGCGCCGGCGGGCGTATGCCGCAGCGGCTAAAAGTATTCCCGGCGGTAGGCGTAGCCGTCGCGGAGGCGTTCGAAGGCCTCGGGCCGCTCCTTCAGGCGGCGGCTCTCGGCGGCGATGTCGAAGGCGCCGCCGATGGTCCGGCACAGCTCGTCCCAAGCGATGGGCCGGGGGGCGGGACGCGCCGCTTCGGCGGGATACCACTCCCCGAGCGGCAGCGAAAGCCGTCGGGCGACGGCGGCCGCAGCCATCGCCGTGGCGGTGGCTTTCCCCTGCTCGGAGTATCCGGCGATGTGGGGGGTGGCGAGCAGCGTCCGGTCGAGCAGACGGAGGTCGAGGCGGGGTTCGTGTTCCCAGACGTCGAGGACGCAGCCGAGGCCGCTCGCCAGCAGCGCCTCTCCGTCGACCACCTCCCCGCGCGAGGAGTTGAGCACGACGGCGCCCGGACGCATGGCGGCGAACAGCCGGGCGTCGGCCAGGTGGCGCGTGGTGTCGTCGAGCGGCGTGTGGAAGGTGAGGAGGTCGGCCTCGCGGGCTACCTCGTCGAGCGGCAGGAAGCCGAGCCGTTCGCGCGCTTCGCGGGGCGGGTCGCAGCAGAGCACGCGGAAGCCCCATGCCGCGGCGTATTCGGCGACCAGCGATCCGACGTGTCCCACGCCCACGACGCCCAGCGTCCGCTCTTCGGGACGCCACCCCTGCCTGCGGGCGAGGTGGACGAGGGCGGCGGCGACCCATTGCAGCACGCCCCGGGCGTTGCAGCCGGCGGACGTAGCCACCTCGATGCCGCGGGAGGTGCACCAGGCCGTGTCGATGTGGTCGAATCCGATGGTCGCCGTGGCGACGATCCGCACGCGGGAATCCGCCAGCAGCGCTTCGTCGCAGCGGGTCCGGGTGCGGACGACGAGGGCGTCGGCATCCCGCACGTCGGCAGCCGAAATGGTGCTTCCGGGGAGGTAGACGACCTCGGCCCAGGGTTCGAAGACTCCTTTTAAAAACGGTATGGCGCTGTCAGCTACGATTCTCATGACGGTGAGAGAGTGGTGAAAAACGCGGTAAATATAGTCAAAATTTACGAACCGGACCGATCCGGCCGCACCGCGTTGCCAAAATTTTTCTACCTTTGCGAGCATGTTGAAGACCATGGAACAGCAACCTTTCGATCCCGACGGAGTGGGGGTCGCCAACGGCGCCTATTTCGGCCTGCCGTTCGAACCCGAAACGGCCGAGCTGGTGCTCGTGTCGGTGCCCTGGGACGTGACCGTCTCCTACGGAGCGGGCACGGTCTACGGTCCCGATGCGATCATCGAGGCCTCCACGCAGCTCGATTTCTACGATCCGCTGGCCCCCGGGGCGTGGCGGAGCGGCATTGCGACGGCCGACGTGGACTATTCGCTGCAAGAGGAGTCGCAGCGTCTGCGCTCCGATGCCGCGCGGATCATCGAACACTTGGAGAGCGGCGGTTCGCCCGATGACGAGAGCATAGCCCGCAAGCTGCGCCGCGTGAACGAGGGGTGCGCCGCTATGAACGCCAACGTCGCGGCGCAGGCCGCGCGGTGGCTCGATGCCGGGAAGCTCGTCGGATTGGTCGGCGGCGACCACTCGACCCCCTACGGGCTGATCTGCGAGCTGGGCGCCCGGCACGGGAAGTTCGGCATCCTGCATGTCGATGCCCATTGCGACCTGCGCGTCCGGTACGAGGGGTTCGACTTCTCGCACGCCTCGATCATGTACAACGTGCTGCGCGACGTCCCTGCGGTGGCGCGGCTCGTGCAGGTCGGCGTGCGCGACTTCTGCCAGAGCGAAGCGGCTCTGGCCGCCTCCGACGGGCGGATCGCGACTTTCGACGACCTGACGCTGGCCGCCGGCGAGTTCCGCGGCGAGACGTGGGATGCGCAGTGCCGCCGCATCGTCGAGACGCTGCCCGAGAAGGTCTACGTCAGCTTCGATATCGACGGCCTCAGCCCCGAGTGCTGTCCCCACACCGGAACGCCCGTGCCGGGGGGGCTGAGCTTCAACAAAGCCCTCTGGCTGCTGCGGACGCTGACCGCCTCGGGACGCCGCATCGTCGGCTTCGACGTCGTGGAGGTCGCTCCGGCCTCCGACGTGCACACCGACGCCATCGTCGGGGCCCGGATGCTGTGGAAACTCTGCGGGCAGACCCTCTTGTCGAATAAAACACCAAAAGTATAAATCCAATGAGACTCTTTTCCATGTATCGCTGGGTGAAGTCGAAGCATACGTTCGGCCTCCGCAGCCGCAGCTTCGTCGAGGCCCCCTGGGCCGGCGGTGCCGTGCTGCTCGTCTGCGTCATCCTGGCCATGCTGCTGGCCAATCTGCCTGCGACGAAACTCATCTATCACAACCTGCTCGAAACCGATCTTTCGCTGCTCGTCCACAGTCCGGGCGGGACGATCGACTGGGCTTTCCCGCGCGAGATGACCGTCGAGAAGTTCATCAACGACGGACTGATGGTGATCTTCTTCTTCGCCGTGGGGCTGGAGATCAAGCGCGAGATCGTCTGCGGGCAGCTCTCCTCGGTGCGCCGGGCCATACTGCCCGTGCTGGCCGCAGCCGGAGGCATGCTCGCTCCGGCGCTCATCTTTCTGGTCTTCAACGCCGGAACGGCTTCGGCCAACGGCTGGGGGATCCCTACGGCGACCGACATCGCCTTCGCCATCGGCATCCTCTCGATGCTGGGCGACCGAGTGCCCGCTTCGCTGAAGATCTTCCTCACGGCGCTGGCCATCGCCGACGACCTGGGGGCGATCCTCGTCATCGCGCTCTTCTACGGAGGACAGATTCAGTTCCTCTGCCTCGGGCTGGCACTGGCGATCATGGCCGGGGTTTACGCGATGAACCGCATGGGCGAAAAACGCATGTTCTTCTATCTGGTTCCGGCCGTCGCGGTGTGGACGCTCTTCTACTATTCGGGCGTGCACTCGACTCTTTCGGGCGTAGCCATGGCGCTGCTCATCCCCATGGAGCCCCGTTTCAGCAAGGAGTATTTCATGCACAAGATGTCGCGCCTCGAGGAGCGGCTGATGAATGCGAATCCCGACCTGGACGGCGACGGCGTAGAGGATGACTTCCCCAACGAGGAGCATCGCTTCTACCTGCGCCGGATGAGCCGCCTCTCGTCCGGTTCGGTGGGCATGAGCTACCGCCTCGAACATGCGCTCGCGCCCTACATCACCTTCCTCGTGATGCCGATCTTCGCCCTGGCCAACGCCGGTGTCGAGATCTCGTCGGCCGAGTACCTCAATATCTTCGACTACTCGCCCGAGATCGGCTCGGTGGGCATGGGCGTATTCTTCGGTCTGCTCGTCGGCAAGCCGCTGGGCATCTTCCTCGCAAGCTGGGGGGCCGTGAAGTCGGGCGTCGCCGAGATGCCGCAGGGCGCCACGTGGCGCATGCTGCTGGCCGTCGCCTGCCTGGGCGGTATCGGGTTCACGATGTCGCTCTTCGTCGACTCGCTCGCATACACCGACGCCGGTCTGATCGACCGCGGCAAGATCGCGATCCTGATGGGCTCGACGGCCGCCGCCGTGGCGGGAAGCCTGCTGATTCTCATCCTTTCGAAGAAAACGCCGAGTCATGAATAGCCGGAACCTCCTTCTGCTGGCCGCCGTGCTGCTGGCCGGCGCCTGCTCGAAGAAGAGTGCGGGCGTGAAGCTGCGTACCGATACCGATTCGGTGGCCTACGTGATCGGCATGAACGTGGGGGCGAATCTGCTGCGGATGGATTCGACGCTCAACGTCGCCGTCGTCTGCGAGGGGATTCGCGACGTTTTCCGCGAGGCGGCGAAGCTCTCGCCGGAGGAGGCCGAAACCTTCTTCCTGAGCTACATGAACTATGCCCTGCCCGAAAAGGCCCGCGCCTACGAAGAGCAGTTTCTGGCCGACATCGCCAAGTCGAATCGCGCGTATGCCCGCACGACCTCGGGCGTGACCTATACGGTCGACGAGGTGGGCGATCAGGAGGCGCTGCCCTCATCGGACCGCGACAGCGTGGCGCTGCGCTGGGTGATCCGCACCTCCGGCGGCGAGGAGCTCTACTCCTCCTACGATCGGGGCGATACGCTGCGGCTGGCGCTCTCGGAGCTGAAACCGGGCGTGCGCGAGAGCGTCAAGCTGATCGGCAAGGGGGGTAAGATCACGACCTGGCTCCCTTCGTCGCAGGCTTACGGCGCCGAGGGCGATGCGGAGCTCGGTGTGGCCCCCAATGCGACGCTCTGCTACGAAATCGAACTCGTCGAGGTCGATAAATACGCGAATCGGCCCCGATAGCGATTTTAATCGGGTAAAAGAGAGCGATTTCGCATTTATTTTATACCTTTGCACGAACGAATGCAAACGAAATCCGAAAAATAGATTGAAAACAATGAAAAAGATTCTTTTCGCCGCAGCGCTTTCCGGTGCTGCGCTGATGACCGCCTGCGGTGACAAGGGCGGTGTCCGGATGGGTAGCCTTTCGGACTTCGACTCGCTGTCGTATGCGCTGGGCGCCAACATCGGCTACGGCATGAGCTACGAAATGAAGGATATCCCGTTCGACTACAAGGCGATCGACAAGGGTATCAAGGAGGGGGCGCTCGGCAAGGCTTCGCAGGAGCACGACGAGTCGCTCAACCAGCTCCGCGAGTACTTCATGACCAAGCGCGGCGAGCGTGCGCGCGCCATCGCGCAGAAGCGTGCCGAGGCCGACAGCATCCGTCTGGCCGGCGGCGACAGCACCAAGGTGGAGTATGCTGCTGCCGATCCCGAGATGTTCGAGAGCGAGGAGGAGCGTGCCGAACTCTCCTACGCCTTCGGTAACGACATCGGCTTCAACATCAGCCAGAGCGGCATGCCCATTCAGCTGGTATGGATCGGCGAGGCGATGCAGAACGTCCGCGACAACAACGCCAAGATGTCCGAGGACGAGGTGAACCAGTACCTCCAGTACTACTTCATGGTGAAGCGTCCGGCCGAGAACGCTGCCGCTTCGCAGGCATGGCTGGAGAAGGTAGAGAAGAAGTCGGGCGTGAAGAAAACCGAGTCGGGTCTGCTCTACAAGGTCGAGAAGATGGGCGACGAGAGCGTGATGGCTACGAATCCCCGCGACGTGGTGAAGGTGCACTACACGGGCCGCACGCGCGAGGGCAAGGTGTTCGACACGTCGCTCTTCAAGAACCGTTCGAAGGAGCAGCAGGAGATGCTCAAGCAGCAGCGTCCCGACGACTTCGATAAGGACGAGCCGATCGAGTTCCCGCTCAACCGCGTCATTCCCGGCTGGACCGAGGGTATGCAGCTCGTCGGTAAGGGCGGCAAGATTACGCTTTGGATCCCTGCCGAGCTGGCTTACGGTGCGCGCGGCGCCGGTCGCGACATCGGTCCCAACGAGGCCCTGGAGTTCGAGGTGGAGCTCATCGACGTAACTCCCTACGAGGAGCCCGCTCCGGAGCCCGCCGAGGAGGAGAGCGCCGAGGAGGAGAGCGCCGAGGCTGCCGAGTAATTCATCCGCAGTTCGATAAAAAGGCTGCCCGAACGATTCGGGCAGCCTTTTTCGTGTTCTGGCAAGCGCAGCTCTGGTTGGTGAGCGGAGACCGGGGTGTCGTAATCGTCATGTTCGGTCGGCGCTGCTCGGCGGTCGCGGAGCCGGCGGGCCGCAGCGGAGCCCTGCATTCGGTCGGAGACGGTCGGCAGAGGCGCGTGACCGGGACCGGCGGCAGGATCTTCCAGGGGCGGTTCTTGGCCGGGCGTCCGCAGATGGCGCCCTGAACGAGATGTCATCGTCCCCGGCAGCTGCTGCCAGGGGATAGAAAAAAGCATGTCCGATCGCAAGATCGGACATGCTTTTTATAAGATAGGTGTCGGCCCGGATCAGAAGGGCAGGTCGTCGGCTTCGGGCGTCGAAGCATAGGTCGGCTCCTCGCCGATGGGCGGCATGTCGGGCATCGGGGCGGCTGCGGGAGCCTCCGTCTGCTTGGGCTGGAGACGCCAGGCGCGGATGTCGGTGTACCAGCGGCCGTTGTATTCGCGCGACTCGACGTTGACCGAGACGTTGTAGACGCCGCCCTCCTTGAGCTTGGCCACGTCGTCGGGCCGGTTGAAGAACGTGACGCTGATCTTGCGCGAGAAGTTTCCTCCGTCGTTGTAGTCGAAAACCACGTCCTGACGCTGCCATTCGCCGCGTGCCGAAGTTCCTTTCGTGACGGGCATTATCTTGTAGACAGTTCCTTCGAATTCCATAATAC
>CAMWWU010000025.1 GCA_947178025.1 uncultured Alistipes sp.
CGACGAGGAGCCCGAAGCGGAGCTGCTCCCCCCGGCGCGGCAGCAGCTGCGCGTTTGGCTCGCCCGCAAGCAGCGGGCGGGCAAGGTCGTGACGCTGGGGCGGGGCTTCGTCGGCCCCGACGCCGACCTGCAGGAGCTCGCCCGGCTGCTGAAGAGCCGCTGCGGCGTGGGCGGAAGCGCCAAGGCGGGCGAGATCATCATCCAGGGCGACCACCGCGACCGGGTGGTCGAGATCCTGACGAAAGCCGGCTACGGCTGCAAGAAGGCCGGCAGCTGACCGGCACCGCAAACGATCGACATGAAGCGGAAATTACCTATCGTGCTCTTCGTCGTGTGCCTGCTCTGCGGCATCCGGCAGGTTTCGGCGCAGTACTACACCTGGGGGTCGGACGCACCGATGAAGTGGTCGACGATCCGCACGCCCGACGTGCGGATGATCTACCCCGACACGGTGGATGCCGTGGCGCGGCGCACGCTCTTCTACATCCGCACCGTGCAGCCCGCCATCAGCGAGGGCTTCACCTACGGTCCGATGCGCATCCCGTTCGTCATGCACCCCGAGAACTTCCGGTCGAACGGACTGGTCATGTACCTGCCCAAGCGCGTCGAGTTCCTCACCGCGCCGGCCGTCGAGAGCTACTCGATGCCGTGGATCAAGCAACTCGTGGCGCACGAATACCGCCACGCCGTGCAGTACAACAACCTCGACCGGGGCGTGATCCGCGTGCTGAGCTACCTGCTCGGACAGCAGGGGTCGACCATCGGTCTGCTCTGCATGCCGATCTGGGCCATGGAGGGCGACGCCGTGATGTCCGAAACGGCGATGTCGTCGTTCGGCCGCGCCCTGCAACCCTCGTTCACGATCGGCTACCGCGCCATGGGGCGCATCGGCACCGACCGCCGGGGCCGCTACCGCAAGAACATCGACAAGTGGTTCTGCGGCTCGTACCGCGACTACGTTCCCGACCACTACGAGCTGGGCTATCAGATCTGCTCCTACGCCTACGACCGCTTCGGCGAAAACGTCTGGGACAAGGTCGCCCGCTTCGGCTCGCGAAACCCCTACCTGCTGGCCACCACGCGCATCGCCCTCCAGAAATACTACGACACCAACGTCTCGACGCTCTTCCGCGAGACGTTCGACGATCTGGAGCGCTACTGGGCCTCGCTGCCCGAGACCGACGACAGCGCCCGTCCGCTGGTCGCGATGCCCGAACGCAACTACACCGCCTACCAGTGGCCGCTGCCGCTCGACGACACGACGGTCCTGGTGCTGAAAGGGGACTACGACCGTCCGTCGCGCTTCGTGACGGTGGACACCCGCACGGGCGCCGAGCGGACGCTCGCCTACACGGGGGCGGTGTCGACCCGCCCGGCCCTGGGCAACGGCCGCGTCTGGTGGACCGAGTACCGCCGTTCGAAGCTCTTCGAGCAGCGGGTCGGCTCGCAGCTCTGCTGGATGAACCTCGCCGACGGCACGACGGGAATCCTCCCGGGATGCCGTCAGGCGCTCTACCCCGTCTCGGCGGGCGACGCGCTGGCCTGGGTCGAATACGACCCTTCGGGACGCTATTCGGTCGTCGTGCGCGACCCCGAAGGGGCCGAACGCCGCTGCCCCGTGCCGGACGACAAGGAGCTGCACGGCCTGGCATGGGACGACCGCACGGCGGCGTTCTACGCGCTGGTGACCGACGACAGCGGCATGTGGATCGCCCGCATCGACACCGCGGGGCTCCGCCCGGTGACCGAAGGGGCCTACGTCACGCTGAGCGACCTCAGAGCCGCTGACGGACGGCTCTACTTCGGGTCGATCGCCTCGGGCAAGGACGAGGTGCACTGCTACGATCTGGCGACGGGGCGCGAATACCGTCTCACGACCTCCCGCTACGGCGCCTTCGACGGTGCTCCGGCGCACAGCGGCCGCGAAGTGCTGCTGACGACCTACGACCGCCGCGGCTACCGGCTGGCGGTGCAGGAGGCGGACGGTGCGGCGACGCCCGTCGAACCGGCCCGGCTGCCGGCGAACGTCGTGAACCCGCCGCGGCGCAGCTGGCGGACGCTCGACCTCGACACGGTGCGCTTCACGGAGAGCGATTCGCTGCTTCAGGGCGACCGGTTCCGGACCAAACGCTACCGCAAGGGTACCCACCTGATCGACATCCACAGCTGGATGCCCGCGGCGTTCGACCCCTTCGCCGCGGTCGAGGAGCACCGCATCGAGGTCAACATAGGCGCCACGCTCATCTCGCAGAACCTGCTCTCGAACACCGAGGGATACGTCTCCTACGGCTACAACCGCTCCGAGGGGTCGATCGTCAAGCTGGGCGTCCGCTACTTCGGACTGGGCGTGCACCTCGACCTGGACGCCTCCTACGGCGGCAACCAGCTCTTCTACTCGCTCGCCTCGCGCGACCCGGAGACGGGCAAGCTGATCTATCAGTCGCGCCCCTCGCCCGACCGCTACTACTCCGTGGGGTGTTCGGCCTCGCTGCCGCTCTACCTCCAACGCGGCTACCGCACGCAGCAGCTCTCGCTCACGGCCGGCTGGAACTACTCCAACGGCATGGTCGCCGACATGGACAAGATCGTCTGGAGCGGAGGGCACATCTCCAACATCCAGCGCATCGGCTTCCGCAAGGGGCTTCACAAGCTCGCGTTCGGCGCCGGGTTCTCCGACCAGGTGCGGCTCGCCCACCGCGACTTCGCACCCAGATGGGGCTACACGGTCGCCGCGAACTACACGTTCAACCCCTCGAACCGCTACTTCAGCGATCTGATATCGCTCTACGGCCAGGGGTACCTGCCCGGCTTGGCCCCCCACAACTCGCTGCGGCTGGCCATGAACTACCAAACCTCGCTCGGAGGATACAAGTTCCCGTCGGGCTACGCGCCGCTGAGCTACCGCTCGACACGCCTCATCCCGCAGGGATTCACCTCGGCGGACATTCTCGCCGACCACTACCTCGCCTTCGCGGCCGACTATCTGCTGCCGGTGTGGTATCCCGAGGGAGGCATCGGATCGGTGCTCTATTTCAAGCGCATACGGATCAATGTCGGCGCGACCTACGCGCAGTTCCGCGACCTGGGCATGACCGGCATGGAGCGGCGGCGCATCTGGGCGGCGGGCGGCGATCTGCTCTTCGACCTCAACGTCTTCCGACAACCCGCCTCGGCCACCTCGACCGTCAAGCTCTCGATCTACCGCCCCTCGAACGGCGGCGTGTGGACCGCGCTGTCGGTGGGGCTGCCCTTCTGAGCCGGGAGGCTCCGGAACCCCGCCGGGGAAAAATGCAGGCCCGCTTGCTTTTTCCTCTCGGCTTTTGATTATCTTTGCAAAAAATTAGGTCTTATGGCACAAAAGAAAAAGACGGGCTTCGGCCCCGAAAAGATCAAATACGTCTGGTATATCGCTTTCGCCCCTGTCGTGCTGGTGGGCCTCTTGCTGCTGCTCACCGCCTCGGGCCTCTTCGGACGCATGCCCTCGTTCGAGGAGCTGGAGAACCCCCGCAGCAACCTCGCCACGGAGATCTACTCCGAGGACGGCAAGGTGATCGGCACGTTCTTCGTGCAGAACCGCTCCTACGTGCAGTACGCCGACCTCTTCCCGGCCGACTCGACGCTCCATATCCGTCTCGACGGCCGCGAGGTGCCGCCGATCGTCGCGGCGCTGATCTCGACCGAGGACGTCCGCTTCCGCAGCCACTCGGGCATCGACATCCCGTCGCTGGCGCGCGTGGCCGTCAAGACGGTGCTGTTGCAGAACACCTCGCAGGGCGGCGGCTCGACCATCACGCAGCAGCTCGCCAAGAACCTCTTTCCGCGCGACACGACCAGCCGCGGCAGCATCGGCCGCAAGACGAAGCTCGTCGTCTCGAAGCTCAAGGAGTGGATCACAGCCCTCAAGCTCGAATACAACTACACCAAGGAGGAGATCGCCGCGATGTACCTCAACACGGTCGAATACGGCTCGAACGCCTACGGCATCAAAACCGCGGCCCAGACCTTCTTCAACAAGGAGCCGCGGCAGCTCAACGTCCAGGAAGCCGCCGTGCTCGTCGGCGTGGTGAACGCCCCGACGCGCTACTCCCCCGTGCGCAACCCCGACAACGCGCTGGCGCGCCGCAACCTCGTGCTCGCGCGCATGGAGGCGGCCGGAGCCCTCACGCGCCGGGAGTGCGACTCGATCTCGGCGCTGCCGATCGTGCTCAACTACAAGCCCGTATCGCACAACGAGGGAACGGCGACCTACTTCCGCGAGATGCTGCGCCTGGTGATGAGCGCCGAGCCGCCCCGCCGCAACCAGTTCTACACCGAGTGGGACTACAACGAGGCCGTCAAGCAGTACGAGGAGAATCCGCTCTACGGCTGGTGCCGCAAGAACCGCAAGGCCGACGGCACGCCCTACAACATCTACCGCGACGGACTGAAGATCTACACGACGATCAACTCCGTGATGCAGACCTACGCCGAACAGGCCGTGCAGCGACAGCTCGAAACGGTTATCCAGCCCCGCATGGACGAGCAGTACCGCCGCACGAAGGTCCTCTTCCTGAACACCGACAAGGCCGACCGCGACCGGATCATGCGCCACGCCGTGCGCTACTCGGACCGCTACCGCGAGATGAAGGCCGCCGGATACTCCGAGCGCGACATCGAGACGTCGTTCGACAAGGCCTGCCCGATGAAGGTCTTCACCTACAAGGGCGAGCGCGATACGGTGATGACCCCGCGCGACTCGATCCTCCACCACAAGCGGATCATGCGCGCGGCATTCGTGGCGCTCGACCCCCGCACGGGCTTCGTCAAGGCCTACGTCGGAGGCCCCAACTTCCGCTACTTCAAGTACGACATGGCCAAGCAGGGCAAGCGCCAGATCGGTTCGACGATCAAGCCCTTCGTCTACACCTTCGCCATCGACCACCTCGGACTGGCCCCCTGCACGCCGGTGCCGAACCTGCCGGTGACGATCGAGAGCGCCAACGGCACGGCCTGGTCGCCCAAGGAGGCCGGAAAGGTCGAGTACGACGGAGCGCTCAATCCCCTGAGCTGGGGCCTCGCCCGCAGCCGCAACAACTACTCGGCCTGGATCATGAAGCAGGCCAAGCAGCCCGCGGCGGTCGCCGACTTCATCCACAACATGGGCATCCGCAGCTACATCGACCCCGTACCGGCGCTCTGCGTCGGGTCGTCGGAGTCGAACGTCTTCGAGCTGACGAGCGCCTTCTCGACCTTCGCCAACGAGGGCGTGCACAACGACGCCATCTTCGTGACGCGCATCGAGGACCGCCAGGGCAACCTGATCGCCAGCTTCATCCCCCAGTCGCAGGACGCCATCAGCGAACGCACGGCCTACACGATGCTCACGATGTTGCAGGGCGTGGTCAATGCCGGAACGGCCGGACGCCTGAAGTGGCAGTACGGCCTCGAAGGCGTGGAGATCGGCGGCAAGACCGGCACCTCGAACGAGAACCGCGACGGCTGGTTCATCGGCGTGGCGCCGCGCATCGTCGCAGGGGCCTGGGTCGGCGGCGAGGATCAGCAGGTGCACCTGCTCTCGGCCGGCGAGGGCGGCGTCGTGGCACTCCCCATCGTAGGCGACTTCCTGAAGAAGGTCTACGACGACGGCCGCCTCGGCATCAGCCGCCACGACCTCTTCGCCCGTCCCGCGCAGCTGCCCCGCTACGACTGCGACGAGGCCGCCGCCGGACAGCACACGACAGCGGACGACGACTTTTTCGACTGATCGCCCCGGGGACATCGAACCGCCGAGGCAAAGCCGTCGGCTGCGGCCGCCCGGCCGAGCAAAACCGAAGCACAAATAAAAACGACATACCCATGAAAATTGCCATCGTAGGCGCCAGCGGCGCCGTAGGTCAGGAGTTTCTGAACATTCTGGAGAACCGGCCCCTGCCGATCGACGAGCTGCTGCTCTTCGGCTCGGAGCGCAGCGCCGGACGCACGTACCGCTTCCGCGGAGAGGAGATCGCAGTCCGTCTGCTGCAACACAACGACGACTTCCGGGGCGTGGACTTCGCCCTCGTGTCGGCCGGTGCGGGCACCTCGCGCGAGTTCGCCGAGACGATCACCAAACACGGCACCGTGATGATCGACAATTCGAGCGCCTTCCGCATGGACGAGGAGGTGCCGCTGGTGGTGCCCGAAGTGAACGCCGCCGATGCGAAGAACGCCCCGCGCCGCATCATCGCCAACCCCAACTGCACGACGATCCAACTGGTCGTCGCGCTGAAGGCCATCGAACGGCTCTCCCACATCCGCCGCGTGCACGTGGCGACCTACCAGTCGGCGAGCGGCGCCGGCGCCGCGGCGATGGCCGAGCTGGAGGCGCAATACGCCCAGCTCGGCGCCGGCGAGGAGCCCACGGTGTCGAAATTCGCCTTCCAGCTCGCCTACAACGTAATTCCCCACATCGACGTCTTCACCGACAACGACTACACCAAGGAGGAGATGAAGATGTTCCATGAAACGCGCAAGATCATGCACTCCGACATCCGCGTTTCGGCCACCTGCGTCCGCGTCCCCGTCATGCGCGCCCACTCGGAGAGCGTATGGATCGAAACCGAACGCCCCGTATCGACGGAGGAGGCCCGCGAGGCTTTCGCCGCAGCCGAAGGCGTCGTGCTGATGGACGAACCGGCGGAGAAAGTCTACCCGATGCCGCTCTTCCTCGCCGGACAGGACCCCGTATACGTAGGCCGCATCCGCCGGGACCTCACCTGCGAAAACGGGCTGACCTTCTGGTGCGTGAGCGACCAGATCCGCAAGGGGGCGGCGCTCAATGCGGTACAGATCCTCGAAACGCTGATCTGATCCGCCGTCCGAAACGAAAACGACGAACGGCCGCGCTCCGCTCTGCACGAAGCGCGGCCGTCTTCATAAACTTCCGCACCATGACCGACCGACTGAACACCCTGCCGGGCCCGCTGTGGCTCTTCGGCGCCTATGCGCTCCAACGCCTGCTGAAATGGCTCCACGGCGGCATCGAAGCCCTCGTGCTGCACCTGGAGCAGGGCGGAGGATTCGACCGTCACGACCTCGCCGTCCGCGGCACGGGCCTGCTGGCGGCCGCCCTGCCCCTCCTGTTGGGATGGCTGCTGCTGCGACGGCGGCCGGCGGCGCTGTGGCTTCTGCGCTGGTATGCCGGACTGAAGGCGCTGATCCACCTCTCGGCGATCGTTCTGCCCCTTGCGGCCCCCGGCGCGAAGTTCCCGGCCCTGCTGCCCGGCCTGCTGCTCAACCTGACGCTGGGCGTCGTGTGGTTCGCCCTGCTGCGCTACCTCGAACGGTCGGAACGACTCGCCGACTATCCATCGGCCGAGAAGGTCCGGTACGGCTGGCTGTTCGTCCCGCTCATGGCCGCCGTGCTGATCTGCTGCGGTTAGGTCAGAACGAGAATTTCGCGCCGACGAACCAGCTGCGAGGCTGCGACGGACCGTAGATGTAGCCCGAGTCGCGCTCGGCACCCCGATCGAAGTCGCGCTGGTAGGCCTGGAAGATATTCTTCACGCCGCCGTAGAGCTGGCACGTCACTCCTTTGTAGATCCGCACGTCGTAGGCGACGCGCAGATTCACGTCGCAGAACGCCGGCGTCGTGACCGCCACGTCGCGGTCGACGCCCGATCCGACCATGTGCTGCACGAGCATCGAGCCGGTGCAGGTGCCCGTCACGTCGGCCGTGAAGCCCCGGAACGGCTTGAACTCGGCCGTGAAGTAGCCGTAGAGGTCCGGCGTGCGGAACATCCGCCGCTCGGGCGCCACCTCCTCGTCGTCGCTCCACTGCTCGGGCTCCGCATAGCGGCTCCGCTGCCACGTCATGCCGGCCTGCAACTCGAACCAGCGGGTGAAGCCCGCCCGTCCTTCGAAATTCAAACCCATCACCGTCGCTCCGGAACCGTTGTAACGCTCCTTGACGACGCTGCCGTCCTCGTCGTGTCCGGGCAGATCGCGCAGGGCGAACACGCGGTCGAGCTTCGTATAGAACCCCTCGACGATCAGATTGGTCTGCACCTGCCCGAACGTCCGGGCCAGGTCGGCCGAAAGGCTCACGCTGTGCGACCGCTCCTCGCGCAGATCCTCCGCCAGGCGGATCCGCACCCGCTCGCCGCCCACGATGGCGATGTGCATATCCTCGTCGAAGGCCTGCGGCGCCCGGTAACCGGCCGCATAGCTGGCGCGCAGGCTCACCTGCTCGGTCGGATTGAAGCGCACGTTGACGCGCGGGCTGAAGATCGCATGATCCACCAGGTTGTGTTTGTCCAGACGTCCGCCGACGAGCAGCGACCACCGCTTGGTCTTCCACTCGTTCTGGAAATAGGCTCCGACGACGTGCACCGTCTGCTCCGTTTCGTGGTCGTAGCCGTGCGAATAGTCCTCCAGTCCGTCGTAGCTGTATTCGGCGCCGAGAGTCAGTTCGGAAGGCATGAAGAGCAGGCGTTCGAACGTATGGATGTACTGCGCTCCCGTGGCGACGGTCAGATCGTGCGTCGTGCCGTAGGCATCGGGGTCGCACATGGTGCCGTAGTAGCTCTTGCGGGCCGTGTTCTGGATCGAGGCGTAGAGGTTGAACCGATCGGCGTAATCGGACGACGAGATGTCGAACGAAAGGCTTCCGCCGTCGATCGCATGGTCGACCTGCTCGGCGACCAGCGCCTCGTGGGGCGGCAGGTCCAGCCGGTCGCCGCCGCGACGATACTCGCCCAGGTGGTGGTATTGCGCCGTGATGCGCGAATAGGCGCCCGTGCGGAAGTAGGAGCGCATGCCGACCGAACGTCCGTCGATGGCGGGCATCTCGGTGAATCCGTCGCCGTCGTGGTCGTAGCCCGAGCGATGACGGCTCTGGCCGAAGACGCAGAGCCCCGCGCGACCGTCGTCGGTCACGAGCGAAGCGTTGAGCATCGTCGTGTTATCATACGCACTGCTGCACCCGATCGACGTGAGCGTATGGGAGAACTGCGCCGAGCTGCGCAGCGGTTCGCGCGTGATGACGTTGATCGTGCCGCCGATGGCCGAGGCGCCGAAGAGCGCCGAACCGCCGCCGCGCTGCACCTCGACCCGTTCGATCATGTTGGCCGGGATCTGCTCCAGACCGTAGACGCCCGTCAGGGCCGAGAAGACCGGATGCGAGTCGACCAGGATCTGCGAGTAGTGGCCGTCGAGGCCGTTGATGCGCACCTGCATGAAACCGCAGTTCTGGCAGTCGTCCTCGACGCGGACGCCGGGCTGGAACGAGAGCCCCTGCGCCAGACACGAGGCGCTCGACTTCTCGAAGAGTTCGCCGCCCAGCACGTTGACCAGCGAGGGCGCCTCGCGCCGCAGCCGTTCGCTGCGGCTCGCCGTGACCACCACGTCGTCCATGGCGATGCGGCTCTCGACGACCTCGAAGTTGAGTTCGAGGGTCTCGCCCGGGCGGAGCGTCACGCTCTTCCGCTCCGCGGCGTATCCCAGCGCACGGACTTCGAGCGTCAGCTCGCCCACGGGCAGATTCTTCAGAAAGTAATGGCCCGAGGCGTCGGTCGTCGTGCCGTAGGCCGTCCAGAGTACGGCGACCGTCGCATAGGCGAGGTGTTCGTGGGTGTCGCGGTCCACCACGTGACCGTAAAGGTTGGCATCGGTAGCCTGTTTGGGCGCATCGGCGCCGTAGATATGCAGCGAAAGGCACACGGCGAGTGCCGTCAGCAAATAGTTCTTCATGGATATGTCGGGATAAATAAAACGGGCCCTCCGGAGCTCCTCCGGCGGCAGACTAAAAAAGAAAACGGGGAAAAGCTACGCCACGGGAGGTGCGCGCAGCGAACGCTCCCGCAACGGCGCCGCAGCCTTGCAGCGCGTGGCTTCGGCCGGCAGCACGGCGACGGTAGCGCAATAGAAACAGGTCTCGACCGCCGACACGTCGAGGAACGGGAAGAATCCGTAGTCGTCGATATCGCAGCGCTCGACGACTCCTTCGTGCGCCCCGTTATCGGGCACCAGATCGCCGCAGAAAGCCGCGAAGTGGGCCAGATCCTCCAGATAGATATGGATCTTGTGCCCCGCCTGCGCCGCGAAGAGGATCGACAGCAGCAGACAGATCAGCGAGCGGCGATATGCGGCCAAAGCGTTCATTTCGGCGGCGAAGATACGCAAAAAAACGGGGCTGCGCAATGCAGCCCCGCCAAAATCCCCATTTTTGGGGAGGTATGTCGTCCGACGGATCAGATGTCGATATCGAGGATCTCGAAGCGGAGCGTACCGGCAGGCACCACCACCTCGACCTCGTCGCCCTTCTTGTGGCCGAGCAGCGCCTTGGCGATCGGCGTGCCGATGGCCAGCTTGCCCTCGCGCAGATTCGCCTCGTGCTCGGCGACGATCGTATAGACCATCTGCTTGCCGTTGTTGTGGTTCAGCAGCGTCACTTTACTCAGGATCTGCACCTTGCTCTTATCGATCTTCGTCTCGTCGATGACGCGCGCATTGGCGATCGTATCCTCCAGCTTGGCGATGCGCATCTCCAGCAGACCCTGCGCCTCACGGGCGGCGTCGTACTCCGCGTTCTCCGAAAGGTCACCTTTGTCGCGCGCTTCGGCGATGGCCGCCGAAATCGCCGGACGCTCGACGGAACGCATGTGATCGAGCTCTTCCTTGAGTTTCTTGTAACCCTCCGCTGTCAGATAGATAATCTCTTTTCCCATAATAAAACAATAAAAAACACGCAACCGTATGCGTCGATGCACCGCGTTCTTCCGAAAGCAACCGTCCGTCGGCCGGCGCCCCTCCTCGGAGAGGATTCCGGAGTGCGGCCCGTCGAGATTGCGGTCAGCCGAACCGTCGGTACATAACCGACATATAATTGTAAAAAACAAGAATCCCGACCGGAAAAGGTCAGAACCCTATCGCATTGCTTCGACAAAGGTAGGAAGTAAAAACCGTATTTCCAAATCTTTTTTCCGCCTCCATGGCACGGAATGTGCCGGGCCGCAGGGGTATGCGCACGGCACTCGCGATCCATCTGATCTGGGCGCTGGCAGCCGTTCCCGTCGTCACGCGGCAGCAGCGGCTGCCGGCCTCCGCCGCCGCATGGCTGGGCCTGATCCTGCTGCTGCCCGTCGCCGGCACGCTCCTCTACGTGCTGGCCGCACCGCGCCGCCGCGCGGCTCGTCCGGACATCCCGCCGGGAGCCGACCCCGTGGAGCGGATCGTCGCCTGCGGCTGCGGCACCCGTCCGGCCCCCTGCAACGACCTGCGGCTGCTCCACAACGGCAACAACGCCTTCACGGCGCTGATCGCCGCCCTGCAACACGCCACCCGCTCGATCCACCTGGAGTACTACATCTTCCGCGACGACCGCGTGGGACGCACCATCGCCGCCATCCTCGCCCGCAAGGCCCGCGCCGGCCTCGAAGTGCGGGTGATCTACGACGCCGTGGGGTCGTGGAGCCTGCGGCGCGGTCTGCTGCGCCGCCTGCGCGAAGCGGGAGTCGAGACCGCGGCGTTCGAACCGCTGCGTTTTCCCTGGTTCACCACCCGCGCGACGCGGCGCAACCATCGCAAGATCGCGATCACGGACGGAAAAACCGCCTTTCTGGGTGGCATAAATATTGCGAAATACTACCTCGACGGAGACTACACGGGCAAGTGGCGCGACGAGCACCTTCGCATCGAGGGCGACGCCGTGGCCGACCTGCAACGCCTCTTCCTCGACGACTGGCGGCATGCGCGGGGCGAACGCCTCGACCCCGACCGCTACATCGCCCCGCACGACATCCGGCGCCGACTGCCGATTCAGGTCGCGTGGTCGGGTGCGGATGCCTCGCGGCATACCCTCGCCGACGCATTCGCGGCAGCCATCGTCCGGGCCCGGCGCCGGGTGCGCATCTGCACCCCCTATCCGCTGCCGCCCGCACTGATTCTCGACGCGATGCGGCTGGCGACCCGCAGCGGCGTGCGGATCGAGATGCTGATCCCGGCGCAGAGCGACTCGGCGATCGCGGACCTCGTCTCCGACTCCTACGTCGACGATCTGCTCGACGCAGGGGTCGAACTCTACCGCTATCGCCGGGGATTTCTGCACGCCAAGATCGTCATCGTCGACGACGCGCTGGCCTCGGTCGGCACGGCCAATCTGGACTACCGCAGTCTCGTGGACAACTTCGAGGTCACGGCCTTCATCCGCGACCGCCGGACGGTCCGCGAACTGGCGGCCGCCTTCGACGAAGATCTGGCCGTCAGCGTGGCGGTCGACCGAAAGATCCGGCAAATACCCGTCTGGCGACGCCTCGCGGGCGATTCGCTGCGGCTCGTGTCACCCCTGATGTAGTCCCGCGAACCTTTTAAACGAACCTTTTTTCATGAAACGACTTCTCTTCACCCTCTTCGCAGCGGTGCTGGCCGGCGGCACGCTCTCGGCCCAGCGCCTGCAAGTCGGCATCCGCGGCGGCGTCAACGCCACCTCCTACTCGTTCGAAACCGCGACCGTCGGCGACAACACCTTCTCGCCGGCATCGACGCGTGCCGGATTCGAAACCGGTCTGGCGGTGCGCCTGAACCTGACGCGGCACCTCCACCTGCAATCGGAACTCGACTACGCCTTCGCCAACTACTCGATTCACGCCGCAGGCAAGCTGCGCCGCGACATCTCGGTGCGCGCCGAACGCCTCGAAGTACCCGTGCAGCTGGGATTGCAGTTCGGCATCGTGCGCCTCTTCGGCGGCGTGTCGTTCCGCCTGGCCGACTCGTCGCACAGCTCGGCCCCGGAGCTGCTGCGCGTGCGCTTCAACAACGACGACATGGCCGTCATGGGCGGTCTGGGGCTCAACGTCCGCCACTTCTTCCTCGATCTCCGCGTGCAGGGATACCCCCGGTCGAGCATCTGGAACACCTTCACCTCCGGAAGCGCGACGCAGCGGGTGAAGGTCTCCCGCGACCTGGTTTACGGAGCCTCGATCGGCTTTTTCTTCTGAGACGGCAAGCGTGCGTTATCGCACGCTTTTTCATGCACAATAATTTTTTTTGCAAATCGTTATTTTATGCGTAACTTTGCGCGATAAAGCGCCGTAAAAGAATTAGCGATGAAGCGACCTTACTCATACGCCCTGTGCGTGGCAGCCCTGCTGCTCCTAACCGGATGCGCCGGCATCAACACGCTGCTCAAGAGCGGCAAACCCGATCAGATCTACGCCAAGGCGCTGGAGTACTACGGCAAGGAGAAGTGGACCAAGGCCTCCACGCTGTTCGAAGGCGTGCAGCACTACTACGGCGGCACGTCGCGCGAGGACAGCATCTCGTTCTACAACGCCCGCTGCAAGTTCAAGAACCGCGACTACGACACGGCGGCCTCGCTGCTCGACGACTTCCGCCGCAAGTTCGGCCGCAGCGCCTTCATCGAGGATGCCGAGGGGATGTACGCCCTCTGCTTCTACTACCTCTCGCCCGGCCCCACGCGCGACCAGACGACCACCGGACAGGCCCTGATGGCCATCAACGAGTTCATGTCGCGCTATCCGGAGAGCGACCGCATCGAAAACTTCCTGAAGATCAACGAGGAGCTGACGCAGCGCCTGCACGACAAGGCCTACATCAACGCCTACACCTATTACAAGATCGGCCGCTACAAGTCGGCGATCACCGCATTGAAGAACGCCCTGCGCCAATATCCCGAGAGCAACCACCGCGAGGAGATCATGTTCCTGATCGTCGACGCGAGCTACCGCTTCGCCAGCAACTCCATCGACGAGAAGCTGACGGACCGCTACCTGGCGATGCTCGACTCCTACCTCTCGTTCAAGGAGGAGTTCCCCGAATCGGCGCACATGAAAGAGGTCGAGCGCATGGCCAAGCACGCCCGCGACTACCTCGACAGCAGCAAAAAGACGAACGACAATATCTAAGCCATATCATGGAAATCAAGAAGAACATTCCCAACAACACCGTTACGCGCAAGCTCGTGGATCTGGACCGCCCGACGGGCAACATCTACGAGTCGGTGAACATCATCGCACGCCGCGCCAACCAGATCTCGACCGAGCTGAAGACCGAACTCAACCGCAAGCTCGCCGACTTCTCGTCGCCCACGGACACGATGGAGGAGACCTTCGAGAACCGCGAGCAGATCGAGATCTCGCGCTACTACGAACGCCTGCCCAAACCGGCGATCATCGCCACCGAGGAGTTCCTCGACGGCGAGCTTTACTTCCGCGAGGGAGGCGAGAAGAAAGCGGAGTAATCCCCCGGCCCGACGCATGGAGAGCACGACGCAGCGCCCCGATCTGAGGGGCCGCCACATATTGCTGGGCATCACCGGAAGCATCGCCGCCTACAAGGCCGCGGTGCTTTGCCGTCTGCTCAAGACGGCCGGAGCCGAGGTGCGGGTGGTGATGACGCCGCTCGCCAAGCAGTTCATCACCCCGCTGACCATGGCCACGCTCTCGAAGAACCCGATTCTGGTGGAGTTCTTCGATCCGGAGAACGGCGCATGGAACTCCCACGTCTCGCTGGGCGAGTGGGCCGACTGCCTGCTGATCGCTCCCGCCACGGCCAACACGCTGGCCAAGATGGCCTGCGGCATCGCCGACAACCTGCTGCTGACGACCTATCTCTCGGCCCGCTGTCCGGTAGCGGTCGCCCCGGCCATGGACCTCGATATGTACGCCCACACGGCCACGCAGCAGAACCTGCGCACCCTCGCCGAACGGGGCGTGCGGATCGTCGAACCCGCCGAAGGCGAACTGGCGAGCGGCCTGACGGGCAAAGGGCGCATGGCCGAACCCGAAACGATCGCCGCATTCGTCGGCGACCTGCTCGACGAAAAAAAAAAGAGCCTGCTCGGTAAGCGCTTCGTCGTGACCGCAGGCGCCACGATCGAGCCGATCGACCCCGTGCGTTTCATCTCGAACCACTCCACGGGCAAGATGGGCTACGCCATCGCCGGAGAGCTGGCCCGCCGGGGCGCCGCCGTGACCCTGGTCAGCGGCCGCACGACACTCGCCACGCCGTCGGGCGTCGACCGCGTGGAAACCCTCTCGGCCGCCGAGATGTACGAAGCCGCAACAGCGGCGTTCGACGCGGCGGACGGCGCGGTGATGTGCGCCGCCGTAGCGGATTACACCCCGACGGAGGTCGCCGACCACAAGATGAAGAAGGGCGACGGCGAGCTGACGATCGCCCTGCGCCGCACGCGCGACATCGCAGCCGAACTGGGCGCCCGCAAAGGCGGCCGGCTGCTGGTGGGGTTCGCCCTCGAAACCCACGACGAAGAGGCCCATGCCGAGAGCAAGCTCGACCGCAAAAATTTCGACTTCATCGTCCTCAACTCGCTGCGCGATGCCGGAGCGGGTTTCCGCGGCGACACGAACAAGGTCACGCTGATCGACCGCACCGGCCGCGAAGCGCTGCCGCTGATGTCCAAGCGCGAAGTCGCGGCGCGGATCGTCGACAAAATAGAAACCCTGCTCTGAAAATCCCATGTTACGTCGTCTTTCGGTTGAAAACTATGCGCTGATCGATCGGCTCTGTCTGGAGCTCGACCCGCATCTGAACATCATCACGGGCGAAACGGGAGCCGGCAAGTCGATCCTGCTCGGCGCGCTCTCGCTGCTGCTCGGCGCCAAGAACGACGGTGCCGCGACGAAAGACGCCGCACGCAACTGCCGCGTGGAGGGAACGTTCGACCTCACGGGGCTCTCGCTGGAGCCCTTCTTCGAGGAGAACGACCTCGACTACGCCGCCGAAACGACCCTCACGCGCATCATCACCCCGGCCGGCAAGAGCCGCGCCTTCATCAACGACCTGCCCGTGCAGCTGCAACAGCTCCGGGCCCTGGGCGAACGGCTGGTCGACATCCACTCGCAGCATCAGAACCTGATCCTCTCGTCGGAGGATTTCCGCACTTCGGCGCTCGACACGGTGGCCGGCAACGGTCCGCTCCTGGTGCGTTACGCCGCCCGCTACGCCGCGATGCAGGAGTTGCGCCGCCGGCTCGCAGCCCTGCGCGAAGAGGCGGCGGCCGGACGTCGCGACGAGGAGTGGCTGCGCTATCAGAGCGAAGAGCTTACGGCCGCAGCGCTCTCCGAGGGCGAGCAGGCGCGAATCGAGGAGGAGCTGGCCGTACTGGAGAACGCCGACCGCATCGGCGAGGCGTTCATCACGCTCCGCAACGCCCTGGATGCCGACGAAACGGGCATCCTCACCCTGCTGCGCACGTCGGAAAACGCCCTTGCGCACATCGGCTCCCGCTACCCCGCCGCCGCGGAGTACGCTTCGCGGCTGCACGCCGTGATCGAGGAGCTCAAGGATATCGACCGCTCCGTGACGGACGACAGCCGCCGCATCGACGCCGACCCCGAGCGGCTGGCGAAACTTACGGCGCGTCTCGACACGCTGCTCTCTCTCCAGCAGAAACACCGTGTGGGCGACGAGGCGGAGCTGATCGCCCTGCGCGACCGCTACGCGGCGCAGCTGGCAGCGATCGTCCACGGCGACGAGCGGATCGCCGAGGCGGAAGCCGAACTCGCCGCCGCCGAAGCCGCGGCGAACGACCTGGCCGCGCAGCTCCATGCCGCACGCGAAAAGGCCGCTCCGGCATTCGCCGAGCGCATTCTCGAAACCCTCGTGCAGTTGGGCATGCCCGATACGGTGTTCCGCATCGAGCTGACGCCGCTCCCTACCCCGGGCAGCACGGGCAGCGACAGCGTGGAGTTCCTCTTCTCGGCCAACCGCAACCGCACGCCGCAGAGCGTCGGCCGGATCGCTTCGGGCGGCGAGCTCTCGCGCGTGATGCTGGCGATCAAGGCCCTGCTCGCCGAACGCACGCAGCTGCCGACGATCCTCTTCGACGAGATCGACACAGGCGTCTCGGGCCGCATCGCCGACGCCATGGGCGCGATCATCGCCCGCCTCTCGACGACGATGCAGGTCGTGGACATCACCCACCTGCCGCAGGTCGCCTCGAAAGGCTCGGCGCACTTCGTGGTCTACAAGCGCGACGGCCGCACGGACATCACCCGCCTGACGGAGGAGGAGCGCACGACCGAGATCGCCAAGATGCTCTCGGGCAGCGAGATCACCGACGCCGCCTTGGCCCAGGCCCGCATCCTGCTCGGGAAATAAGAACACATTGAGATATCGGCAGACAACTCTCGCCGGGGCACGGTCGCCCCGGGAGTCCGGTTTCGGCTCATGATCGGCCTATGAGCCGGGCAGGGGCAGGCTCCCGACAGCGGAGGCCCGCAATCCCTGCATGCGCTCCGCAGGCTGCGCCCCTGATGCAAGGGTGCGACTCGCCGGGCGGCAGATCCTCGAAGCCAGTCCGACGGAAGGTCGTTCGTAATATATACAGCTATGGAAAAGATTCTGCAAACCGCCGCCGCGAACCGGCAGCGGGCACTCGAAATCATCCGCACGCTCCGTCTGGAGGAGATCTGGCGCGAAGCCGGTGCGGATCCGCGTCCGGTCGGTTCGCTCCGCATGGGGCTGCTGATGAACCACCGCGACATCGACTACCACATCTACTCCCCCGTGCTGCGCCCCGAGGAGAGTTTCGCCGTCATGGCCCGGATCGCCGCACACGACCGCATCCGCCGCGTCGAATACGCCAACCTGCTCGACGCCCCCGACCAGTGTCTCGAATGGCATGCGCAGTATCTCGACGACGCGGGGGAGCTTTGGCAGATCGACCTGATCCACATGCAGGCGGGATCGCCGTGGGACGGCTATTTCGAGCGGGTGGCCGACCGCATCGCCGCAGTCCTCACCCCCGAAACACGCAACGCGATCCTGCGGCTGAAGTACGAAATGCCCGAGGAGCTTCACCTCCCCGGCATACGCTACTATATGGCCGTGCTGCGCGACGGCGTGCGCACACGCGAGGAGTTCGAGACCTGGCTGGCGGCCAACCCCGCGGAGGGCATCATCGAGTGGATGCCCTGACGGCCCGCCCCCGTCAGCGGCGCGCCTCCCGGAAGCGGTGCCAGCGGCGCAGCAGCTCCTCGCCCCGGAAGTAGATCACGAGCGACCCGACGATGATCGCCATGCCGGCCACGGTACTCAGCCGCGGCGCTTCGTCGGGCAGCATCGTCCAGCTCAGCACCGCCCCGAGGATGGGGTTGATGAGCCGGCACATGTTCAGGTCGCTGACCTTGGTCCCCTCCGACCGAAGGGCCATGAACCAGAAGCTGAACGCGAATACCGAGATGAAGATCAGTACGCCGAGGCTCGCATAGAATCCCGCGGGCTTGTCCCAGAAGGGCCGGAAACCCTCCGCGCCCACACCCACGCCGTAGATCAGCAGGCCGCCGAAGAACATCTGCACGGCATTGAGGAAGACCGGATCGACGGAGCTCCGCTCCTCGGCCACCGTGATGCCCGAATAACCCTGAAGCACGATATTGGCCAGCAGCAGCACGATGCCGGCGATGCCGCGGCCGTCGAGCGGCGCTCCGTCGCCGCCCGTGCCGACGATCAGCAGCAGCCCCGCCAAACCGACGAACATGCTCACGACCTTGTAGCGGTTGAGTCGGTCATTGCTCGCCAGCAGATGCGCCAGCAGCACGTTGATCAGAGGCGTGAGCCCCATGACGATCGAGCTGATGGCCCCGCTCACGAAGTCGACGCCGAAGTAGAACGCCGTATAGCCGAGGAACATGTTGATGAGGATCAGGTTGGCGAAGAGCTTCCGCCGGCGCATGATCTCGCTCCACATGCCGCGGTGGGCCGTCCAGCAGAGCAGGATGACGCCCACGAGCGTGAAGCGCAGGCCGGCGAAGTTCATCGGCGTGAAATCGTAGCTGAGCCCCTGCTTGATGAACGGGTTGACGATGGCCCACAGCACCGAGGCGAAAACGGCGAAGAGTATTCCTTTTTTCATACGGATCGAATTTTTGCGGGGACAAAGATAACACGAAAAGCGCCGATTCGCAATTCGGAGCGCCCTTCCGAGCACACCGGCGCCTCCGTCCGCGAGGGTCCCGGCCGCAAGCGAGCCGACCGTGAACGAACGGGCCGACCGCCGCAAAAAGAGCGGGGCGGACAGGCGGCACTCAAGTGCCCTCCCGTTCGCCCCGTTCGGAGAACGTGCGGAAAAATCCGCCTATGAATCGCTGCCGCGAACTACATCATGCCGCCCATACCGCCTCCGGGCATTGCCGGCATGGCAGGCTGCTCGGACTTCTTCTCGGCCAGAACGCACTCGGTCGTGAGGAACATCGAGGCGATCGAAGCGGCGTTTTCGAGCGCTACGCGCGACACCTTCGTCGGGTCGATGATGCCGGCCTTGAGCATATCCTCGTACTTATCGTCGCGGGCGTTGTAACCGAAGGCACCCTCGCCCTCGCGCACCTTGTTCACGACTACCGAGCCCTCGCCGCCGGCGTTGGCCACGATCTGGCGCAGCGGCTCCTCGATGGCGCGCTTCACGATCTGGATACCGGTCGTCTGGTCGTCGTTCTCGCCCTTGAGACCCTCCAGAGCAGCCGTGGCGCGGATGTAGGCCACGCCGCCGCCCGGGACGATACCCTCCTCGACGGCAGCACGCGTTGCGGCAAGCGCGTCGTCCACGCGGTCCTTCTTCTCCTTCATCTCCACCTCGGTGGCAGCACCCACGTAGAGCACGGCGACACCTCCGGCGAGCTTGGCCAGACGCTCCTGGAGCTTCTCCTTGTCGTAGTCCGACGTCGACTTCTCGATCGAAGCGCGGATCTGAGCCACGCGGGCCTCGATCGCCTGCTTCTCACCGGCACCGTCCACGATCGTGGTGTTCTCCTTGTTGAGCGACACCTTGTCGGCCGTACCGAGCATCTGCAGCGTGGCGTCCTCGATCTTCATGCCCTTGTCGGCCGAGATCACGGTGGCACCCGTCAGCACGGCGATATCTTCGAGCATCTCCTTGCGGCGGTCGCCGAAGCCCGGAGCCTTGCAGGCGGCGATCTTCAGCGTGCCGCGCAGCTTGTTGACCACGAGAGCCGAAAGGGCCTCGCCGTCGACATCCTCGGCGATGATGAGCAGCGAGCGTCCGCTCTGAGCCACGGGCTCCAGCACGCCCATGAGCTCCTTCATAGTCGAAATCTTCTTGTCGGTGATCAGGATGAAGGGCTTTTCGAGCTGCGCCTCCATCTTCTCGGGATCGGTGATGAAGTAAGCCGAGATGTAACCGCGGTCGAACTGCATACCCTCGACGACCTCGACGTGCGTCTCGGTGCCCTTGGCCTCCTCGACGGTGATGACACCCTCCTTGTTGACCTTGGCCATCGCCTCGGCGATCAGCTTGCCGATGTTGTGGTCGTTATTGGCCGAGATGGTAGCCACCTGCTCGATCTTGGCGAAGTCCGAGCCGACCTCCTGGCTCTGCGCACGCAGCGACTCCACGACCGTGGCGACGGCCTTGTCGATACCGCGCTTCAGATCCATCGGGTTGGCGCCGGCCGTCACGTTCTTCAGACCCACGCCGATGATCGACTGAGCCAGCACCGTAGCGGTCGTCGTGCCGTCGCCGGCATCGTCGTTGGTCTTCGAAGCGACCTCCTTGACCATCTGGGCGCCCATGTTGGCGAACGCATCCTCCAGCTCGACCTCCTTGGCTACCGACACGCCGTCCTTGGTGATCTGCGGAGCCCCGAACTTCTTGTCGATAATCACGTTGCGCCCCTTGGGGCCCAGCGTCACCTTCACGGCGTTCGACAGTGCGTCGACGCCCTCCTTGAGGAGCTCGCGCGCCTCGACGTTATATTTGATCTCCTTTGCCATAACTTAGATAATCGCTAAAATGTCCGACTGTTTCATGATGAGGTAATTCTCCCCGTCGATCTGAATCTCCTGACCGGCGTACTTGCCGTAGAGCACCTGGTCGCCGACCTTCACCTCCATCTTGATCTCCGAGGTGCCGGGACCTGCGGCAACGACCTTGCCAGCAAGCGGTTTCTCCTTGGCCGTGTCGGGGATGATCAGGCCCCCGGCCGTCTTCTCCTCCGCAGGGTTGGGGAGGATCAGTACGCGATCCGATAACGGTTTAACGTTCATAGTTTTCGATATTTGATAAAGTTGTACGAATTATTTCGTGTTTGCGATTCGGATTCCATCAATAGATGTGCCAACCCGATTTTGGCAGGCCGCAGCGGCCGGATTGTCAGCCGCCGCTGACATTTTGACAGGCCGCACCCGCGATCGCACGCCATCGGGCAAGAGATTGTCCGCCCCCTCGCGCGCGAACCGCAGCCTTCGGCAAATTGCATCTGCCTTTTTATTGCATAATCCGTCCGAAAAACCTATCTTTGTCATAGGCGGCACGAGCCGCCCAATACCAAAAACCGGATCGCCTTGATACATCCGCTCGCCAATTTCCGCCACTACCTCTGGCGCCGCAGCCTCCGCAATACGCAGGTAAGCATCGTCAGCGACAACTGCTGGGGCGGCTTCATGAGCCAATACTGCCGTCTGCCCTACCGCTCGCCGTTCGTCGGACTCTTCGTCCCGGCCCCGGACTACCTGCGCATGCTCCGCGCACTGCGCGCCTACGTGGAGGGCGATTTCCGGTTCGTCACGCGCCACGACAGCGTTTACCGCGACCGGTTGACGCATGTCCGGGGCGAATACCCCGTGGGGATCCTCACCCCCGTGGGGGGGGGTGAACCGGTCGAAGTGCACTTCCTGCACTATGCCTCGCCCGAAGAGGCCCTCGCGAAGTGGCGCAAACGCGCCGCACGGCTCGACTACGACAACCTGCTCGTGAAGCTCGCCGACCGCGACCTCTGCACGCCCGAGCTGATCGCCGAGTTCGACGCCCTGGACTATCCGTCGAAAGTCTGCTTCACGTCGCGCCCGTCGCCCTACGCCTCGACCGTGTGGATCGCGACGCAATGCTATCGCCGCCGGCTCTACAACGAATGGAAATACTGCGCCCCCTTCTACAACTTCGCCAAGGCAGCCAATGCCCTGCTCGACCGCGGACGATCGCACCGCTGCGCGGCAGAAGCGGCAGAAAATGAGGTCTCGGAAAAGAAATAGACGATTTTTTTCGCCGATTTTTTGCACGGACGAAAAAAACGTATTACATTTGCATCCCGATACGACGAACGTATCACACGGTGGATGTAGCTCAGTCGGTTAGAGCGTCGGATTGTGGTTCCGAAGGTCGAGGGTTCGAGCCCCTTCTTCCACCC
>CAMWWU010000026.1 GCA_947178025.1 uncultured Alistipes sp.
CGCGAACTCAGTTCGTCGGCAGCGCCTTCGGCCTTTACGACCAGGTAGTAATAGCGCCCCTCCTGAAGCCCGGAGGAGATCGTGAACTCGGTGACGTCGGCCCCGACCCGGCCGACCTCCGAGGTGCGGTCGATATCGTCGGCATCGCGCACCCATACCGAAAATCCCGTTTCGTTGTCGCTGTTGTCCTGCCAGGTCAGACGCACCGTCGTATTACCCAGCCGCTCGACCGCGATCTCCGACGGAGCGGCGACCGATCGGCCCGCCGTCGGATGTTCCTCACCGCTGCCGGAGCAGGCCGCGCAGAGAGCCGCCAGCAGCAATACCATTTTCTCGTATTTCATCATCATTCGATTTTATCGGTTGCAACGCATCGCATCGAAAGGCGCCACGGTCACCTCCCGGCCGTCGGGAAGCACGACGCAGCGGGCCTTGTCGCTCATGTTGACCAGCAGCCAGACATGCTCGCCGCGGAGGCTCTGCCACTCGGCGCCCATGACCACCGGCGTGATCTGGTAGTTGGGAATGTCCTGCGTCGGATTGTCGCCGCCGGGGATGAACTCGCCCAGGAAACGTCCGCCGAGGAAGAGATCGTGCTGACCGCGGCGGAACTCGGAGAGATTCTTCAGGAACGCCGCTTCGCGCTTCGAGTCGTCGCGCATGAGCAGTTCGGGATCGATCCAGCCGAGCTGCGAACCCCACAGCAGGCTCTTCATCGAGATGTAGTTGAGCGAGCCGTCGTTGATGCGCCACGGAATGTAGGTGAAACCGCTGTACACGCACCGGTCGGAGTAGATCAGCGGAAAGAGCGGCACCATGCGGGCCGTAGGCGTATGGGGCGAGTTGACCACCAGCATCATGTCGAAGAGGTCGATGTAGCACTCGGCGTTCTCCTCCGTGGTCATCGCCTTGTTCTTGCCGTAGAAGTCGCGGCGCATCCCTTCGAGAAGCGAACGATAGGCTTTCGGCCACCAGTCGCCGCCGCCCGGCGCATGATCGTGGTTCGTAGCGTAGCAGGGTTCGCTGCTCGCGCAACCGATCTGATCCATATACACGCCGTCGGTCTTCAGCTCCTTGAGGATGCGGCGGTTCAGATCGCGCAGCACGTCGCGCCAGATCTCCGACGCCGGACAGGTCACCGTATTGAGCACTTTCGAGCCGTACACCTCGGTGTAGAGCGTTCCGTCGGGCTTGCGACACGAAGCCTCCTTGCCGTTCAGCACCTCGTAGCTCTCCGTTGCGGGATCCCACAGCCGGCCGTTGATGTAGGGCGTCACGAAGCCGCCGAGTTTCTGCGATTCGCGGATCATCTCGGCGAATCCGGGCTGCACGGGGAAATAGTCGGGATAGTTCGTATCGAACGGATGGCAATGCCAGTAGTACCAGTGCATGCCGACCCCCTTGCCGTAATACTTGAGGGCCTTGCGCACCGCCTCCATCATCGACTCGGTGGCATTGGCCGGACGCAGCCACATGTCGGCCTGCCGGATCCACTCAGCGATCGGACGCTCGGCGATCGTCCGGCGCCCCCATTCGGTCTCGAACGTGAACGGACGATACCACTTGAGCACCGTAGCCTGCCAGTCCTCCTTGCTGAAGCCCAGCACAGCGGGCCACGGAATCGAGAACTCGCCCCCTTCCGACCAGCCGTAGGAGGCGGTCACCTCCTGCACGAAGACGAGCCGGCTGCCTTCGCTCACCATGCGGAAGATCTTGCCCGAACCCTCCGTATCCTTGGCCGCGAAGTAGGCCGTACCCTCGCCGTGACGCATCAGCACCAGCTGCATGGCGCCCGTACACGACGGATAGCGCGACTGCAACTGTCCCGACGCACCGATCGGATATTCGGCTCCGTAGCCCACGGACAAGATTCCCGTGGCGTCATCGGGCCGCCGCACCGCGATACGCGGAAATTCGGACGAAACGATCACCCACCCTTCGGGCAGTTCGGCCGAAAGCCGCCACTCGGGCAGCTCGGAATCCTTGGCCAGCGTCACGGAAACGCGCACGGGCCAGGTTTCGTCGAGCTTGCCGAGCACCACCCGCCAGGTGAACTCCAGCGTCGACTCGCCCTCGCCGGCAATCAGCCGGCCGCCGTCGTAGAATCCCCAGCGCGGCTGCAAAGCGGGATTCTCGCCGTGCGGGCCGCGATAGGTCAGCACCCACGGATGGGTCGCACTGCCCTGATCGGGCAGCATGTTGCGCCCTTCGCAGCGGAAAGCCTTGAAAAGATACTCCTTACCGCCGTCGAATACCAGTTCGACGTGCCGGTTCTTCAGCACGAGGTCCTGCGCCGGCTGCTCCGTCGCCGCACGGCAAGGCTCGATGCACAGCAAACAGCACAGCAGGCCGATTGCGCCGATCATCCATTTCTTCATCTCGATCATGTTGTTTTGGGTTATGAATTATCAGTTCGTTTTTTCAAGTCGGGCGCCGGCCCGGAACCGCCGGACCAGCTCGTCGGCCGGCATGTCGCTCTCGACGATCAGCCGGCCGGCCGCCGGCAGGATGCAGACGCCCCCCTGCCGGGAGAATCCCACGCGCCGGCCCTTCGTATCGGTCAGACGCACCGCATGGCCGCCCGCATCGAGGCGCACCTCTCCGCTTCCCGACACATGCCAGTAGACGATGCAGCTGCGCCCGCCGCGCTCGAAGAGGAAGGCCCGCACGGGACGCTCCCCGTCGGCGACGATCTGCCGGCAGGAGTAGAGTTCGAACTCCCCTTTCGCCCCTTTCAGCAGGAGAAATTCGCTGTCGGGATCCCGCAGCCGCTCGCGCTGCCGCGCATCGAAAACATCGTTCAGCTTGGCCTCCTCCCACCAGCGCATGACCTCCAGGTTGTCCGCCGTACGCGGATGTTTGCGGATCTGGTCGATCTTGCCGACCAGCGAAACGGGCGCATCCCAGGCCAGCGCCTTGCCGCACACGTATTCGTACATGTCGGGCTGCATGCCGACGGTCGTCGAATCGGGCGCCAGATAATCCGTCCATCCGAAGTCGACCGACGTGAAGTCGTCGGCGATCCGTCGGGCGCAGCGCAGCGTATATCGCTTCAGCCCCTGCCGGATCTGCTCGGGCCGGAACAGGTCGAACGCATTGCCGCGGCTCAGGATATGCCAGCCGTAGTGCGACTTGAGCGCACCCTCGGAGAAGATCGGAGCCGGCGTGAGCCGGTCGTAAACCACCGACTGCGAGCGCGACACGTTATACCAGTAGGGCATCGGCACATCCTCCGCACCGTCGAAATAGACGAATCGGAATCCCGCTTCGCGATAGAGGGTCCCGAGACGCTCGGCGATCTCGTCCTGCAACGTCGTCCGCTGGTCGATGCGGATGAAATCGGGCCACGTATCGACATCGAGCAGGCGGAAGTGCGTGCCCCGCGGATGGGCGGCGGGGGCGGAACCGAACTCGCCGCGCCGACACCCCGTGAAGCGGTAGGGAGGCGTCGTCGTGTAACCCTCGTAGCTGATAAGCTCGTCGCCGATCTGCAACAGCCGGCGATCCTCCTCCAGATGGCATCCGTCGGGATTTCCCTCGACGACGATCTCCGTATCCGCCGTCCCGAGCGGTTCGCGCAGGATGAGCTCCCGCACGCCGTTGAGCCGCGGATCGGGCACTCCCCCGCAGAGGTAGGGATCGCTCTTCGAAACCTTCGAGTAGTGGATATGGAATCCGGGGATCAATCCCGCGGCGCGGATCTTCGCCGTAATGACCTTCAGATCCTCCAGACCGCCGGGAAACTCGTCGCGCCAGAGGAAATGGCCGCAGCTCGACGCGAAATCCATATAGTAGACCACCATCGAACGGAATCCGCCCTGCAAGGCATAGGCGATGTGTTCGTCGATATTGGCCGTCGTCACGTCGCGCAGCTCGTAGTAGGAGTAACGGTAAGCCTCGTGACGGCGGCTCTCCACGCCGAGCGGCAGCCCGAAGTCGCGCTCCAGCCGGTCGATCCGGTCGAGGAAATCGTCGCGGCCGGCAACCACCAGCGCCGCCCCGGCATCGGTCAGCTGCACCTGGAAATCGGTTCCGGCATACATGTTCCGATACCCGTCGCCCGCAAAGGCGTCGATGCGCGTCGCGGGATGCGTTCCCACCACGGCGACGGCCGTCCGATCGTCCCAGCAGACGTTGAGCCACTCGCCGAAGTGCTCGCGATCGCGCACGGGAAGCTGCATCAGGGCGAACTCGTCGATCTCGGTCTTGCGCTTGAGACCGACCTCCTCCAGCCGGTAGTCGATCCTCCGCAGCGTGAATCCGACATAGGAGTCGGTCACGCGCATCTCGATAACGGCGATGTCATACGTATCCTGAAACTCCACGTAGAGTTCGTCGCCGCGGCGTTCGATCCGATTCGAGGGAAAGAGACGCGGTTTGGCGGGAAACATCAGGAAATTCTCGTTGTCGTAGGGCCTGTACTGGGTAATGGAGCAGAACGGCACGCGAACGCCCGGCGCCAGGCACTCTTCGCCCGTCGCCTTGCAGATCAGACTGCGGGCGGCGCCGTCGGCGCCGAGCGTCAGCCGCAGAAGGGCATTCTCGACGACGATCTCCTCCCCGTCGGCCAATGCTGCCGCAGGCAGCAGCAGCCACGCAAGTGCGAGTGTCAGTATGCGGAACGTTTTCATGGGCTACGCTCGTGAATCAGTCGCGGAAATCCATTTCGGGCTCGCCTTTCTTGCGGATCATCGGACCGGCGGGCTCGGCATGATGCGCCGCATCGCGGGCATCGAAATAGTAGACGCCGTCCCGATCGAAGCGGGCATAGGCATCGTTCAGCCGGTCGAGAAAACGGTCGTAATCTTTCGTTTCGGGCTGCGACCAGGCAGCCTCGGCCAGCGCGCAAAGACGCGGCCAGATCATGAAGTCGACGCGCTCGGGCGTGTGGGTCAGCTCGCTCCAGAGGTTCGCGTGGATGCCGGCCACCGGCGCCAGATCGTCCGAAGTCAGCCCCCACCCTTCGAGCCAGGCGTCGGGGAACGCATAGACATCCTCCAGCGGACAGAAACCGTCCCAGATCCGGCCCCACTTGTGATCCTCGTGCTGCACGAAGTCGAAATAGAGCGGTTTGCGGGGGCAGAGCACCGTGCGGTAACCGCCTGCGAGCGCCTTGCGCAGGGTCTCCGGGCGGTCGTGACGCCACCAGTAGATGAGGCTGTTTTCGACCTGCATGCCGCAGGCGAGCACGTCGTCCCAGGCTGCGGGGATCTTGCCCAGCATGCGCACCGTATCCGACATGCGTCGGATGAAATACCCCTCGGCCTCCTCGACCGTCGTCATCCCCTTGCTGCGCATGAACGCCTTCATCTGCGGATCGGTCTTCCAGGCATCGCTGCCGTAGGAGACCTCGTCGCCGCCGATATGGAGCCACTTCGACGGAAAGAGCGCCGCGACCTCGCGCAGGATATCGGTCAGGTAGGCATAAGTCGCCTCCTTGCCCACATGGAACGTAAATTCGGGGAACTGCGCCGTACCGCCGCCCGAATACTGGGGATAGGCCTTGTTCGAGGCCGAAGCGTGTCCCGGCATGTCGATCTCGGGAATCACCTCGATATGCCGTTCGGCCGCATAGGCCACGATATCGCGGATCTGCGCCTGCGTATAATACTGCGCGGGCGTGTCGGGATCGCTGTGCGTCCCCTCGCCGCCGACCAGCGCCAGGTCGGGATATTTCAGTATTTCGATGCGCCACCCCTGCGCATCGGTCAGATGCCAGTGGAAGCGGTTGAGTTTGTAGGCGGCCATTCGGTCGAGGAGCTCCTTCACGCGCTTTTCGCCCGAGAAGTGACGCGCCTCGTCGAGCATGAACCCGCGCCACGCATAGCGGGGAGCGTCTTCGACCGTACCGCAGCGCACAGCGCCGTTTTCCAGCTCCTGCAGGAGCGTCTGGATGCCGTAGAAGACGCCGGCCGGCGTCGCTCCGCAGATCTCGATGCGTTTCGGAGCGACTCGCAGCCGATATCCCTCGGGAGAGTCGATCGAAGCGTCGAGCGAGAGCATGATGCCGCGTGCGACGGCTTCGCTTCCGACCGTGGCGTCGATACCCGCCTCGGCGAGCCGGGCCGCCAGGAAGCGGGCTTCGCCGGCGAGTTCGCCGGCAAGGCAGCCGATCGTCCGGAACTTCGTGAGATCGCAGGTTCCGCCGCGCACTTCGACATGCGCCGGATAGGGAATCACACGCAACTGCCCGCACTCCGCCTCGGAGCCGGTGCCGCAGGATCCCAGAATCGCACTCAGCGAAAGGAGTGCCGCCAAACGTACAAAACAGTGTTTCATGGTATTCGGGTTTTTCATGATTCGATATCGAGTACCGGCTCCGCATCGCCGCAATCCTCGCGGGCGACGACAGCCGTCAGAGTCCGGCTCTCGCCGGGGAAAAGCGTAACGAAATTATCGCTCCAGAAGACGGGATTGATCACCTCGCCCCGAGCGTCGCGCAGCAGCAGGTGATTGAAAAAGCTCACCTGCTCCGAGCGGTTACGGAGCGTCACCGTGATCCGGTATTCGTGCCCGGCAGGCTCGACGGCGACCTCCGGCTCCAGATCGACCCGGCCGAGGTTGACCAGCCAGTAGAAACTCTGATGCTGGGAGTAGCGCCAGTACAGATTCTCCGAAAGCAGCGTGCCGTCGGCCTCTTCCAGACGAAGCCGGATGAAGTAATTCGACGTCAGATCGCCCCGGCGGGGTACGCGTCGTTCCAGCTCCAGGTAACTGTCGGGCTCCACCGTCACCCGCTCGACGAGACTCCAGCGCACCTCGTTGTGCTGATCCACGATTTCAGCCCGCACGACCAGCCCCTCGCGCCTGTGCGGCGCGGCGTTGACCACGCACAGCGCGTTCGTATGACTGTTCAGCTGAATATGGAGCGGCTCCATCGCCTTGCGCGAGAAATAGTAGGAGGCGTTGGGCGAAAGATACCAGTCGTAAAGCTGCCAGCAGACGTCGGGCCAGCAGGAGTTGAGTTTCCAGATCATCACGCCCGTCGTGATGTCCCACATCCGATGGTTCGCGGCCTCGAACATGGCGCGATATCCCTCGGCACTGACCATCTGCCCCTTGCGGGCGTAGTCGCGGCCGTCGACGGGATCGTTGTAGAACGTCCGCAGGGCATTGTCGTAGGCCCGGTAGCAGAAATTGTTGTTGTCCCAGGCCCCGTGTTCGGCCCACAGACTGTCGAGCGGAAAGATCGGATCACGCCCGTCGTTCGGCCGTTCGACGGTGGGAATGAAGCGGCGCAGGCTCTCGTAGGTCGGCACCGAAGGCATGCCCAGCTCGTTGCGGAACATCTGAAGGTGCACCTCCTCGATCTTCTCGAAGTAGTACTCCGACGGCGCCCAGTTATAGTCGGGAGCCCCGTCGTCGGTCGTTCCCGTCGGCAGATCGGGTTTCAGATAGGGAGTCAGCCGGTCCACATCCCAGCTGACGCTGGTCGTCGGCACGTAGGGGCGGCTGCGATCGAGGGCGAGCACCGCATCGCGCGTAGCGTGGTAGAGCGCTTCGTCGACGAGCACCTCGTTGACACCGAACCACGCCACGATCGAGGGGTGATTGCGGTAGCGCTTGACCATATCCTCCACGCAGGCAACGGCCAGCTTCTTGTCCAGCGGATTATGCTGATTGGCGCGTCCGGGGAACATCCGGTAGCACTGGTAGAAGACGTGCCAGTCCATCAGCCCGTACTTGTCCCAGCTGTCGAGCCACGCTTCGGCCGGCGCAGGCATGTCCTCGCTGCCGACCAGCGTGACATGGGCCTCGGCCAGCAGGCGCGACTGATCGTAGATCCGTTTCGGCGAATCGGCCAGCAGCATGTCGGGCTGCAACCATCCGCCCTTGCAGAAGATCCGGCGCCCGTTGACGTAGAATACGCGTCCGAACTCGCCGTCGCGCTCCATCAGATCGCTGCTCACTTCGCGCATGCCGAACGTCACCTCCTCCCGGTCGGAAACGCGGCCGTTCGCAGCGACGAAATCGAGCTCCAGCCGGTGCAGATACTGCTCGCCGTAACCGTTCGGATACCACAGACAGGGATTCACGATGCGCAGCGCCGCCACGTCGGCCGGCGTGAGCACCACTTCGCGCTCCCGGCCGGCCTCCAGCACGACGGGCACCGAGAACTCCACGGGGCGCATCGCCCCTTGCAGCCGGCGCGAATAGGTCGGGAACTCCAACTCGTCGAGCAGCGAGATACGCCCCCGGAGCCGTCCCCGAAGAGTCTGCCCGCCGTGGTTGCGGAGCGTCACGCTCACCCGCAGGTCGGCCACGGTCGTATCGCGACGGGGCAGCGAGGTCTCGACGAACGGATCTTCGATCGTCACCTCGTCCGTCGCTTCGATCGAAACCGGCTGGTAGATTCCCATGTTGCGGTCGCGCACCGCCGGCGCACAGTCCCAGCCGCCGGTAAACTTCAGCGTCTCGTCGAGGAACAGATCGGCGGCCGTGCCGCGATTGGGCCCGAAAGGCACGAACTGCGTACCGGGTGTCGGCGTTCCGGGATGATCCACCTGATAGACCTTGACCGCCACGCAGTTCTCGCCCGTGCGCTCGACGCACTCCGTGATGTCGAACCGGAAGCGGCGGAACATCCCCACGACCTCTTCGCGGTCCCCCACCTTGCGGCCGTTGACCCAGACGTCGGCGCGGTAGTTGATGCCGTCCAGCTGCAACCAGATCCGCTTGCGGCTCCGCCATTCGCGCGGCAGCCGAAAAACGGTGCGATACCAGTACGGCGCCTGCCACGGATTGCGGTCCTCGCCCAGGTAGCTGTATTTCGCCAGGCCGAGCCGCCGGTTGAAATCATCGGATACATCGGGAATCAGGAAGTTGTTCATCCCCGTGCGCGGATCGGGATAGACCCCCTGCTCGACGAGCGCATGGAGCACCGTCGAGGGCACCGTAACCGGATACCACGCCGCGGCGCCGTAACCGGGCAGGGAGACGCAAGCGTCCTCCTCCCCCACTTCGAGCGTGCTTTTGAGCTCCCAGTCGGAAAGTCTCAGCGGCCCGGCCGCACGGCCGGCGCAGCTTATCAGCACGAACAAACCTGTCAGCAACAGTCGTTTCATCTCTTTTCAGCCATTCGTTTTTCCATAAAAAGGGCGGCAGCGCCGATGACGCCGGCGTCGTCGCCCAACTGCGCGCAGAGCAGCGGAACGTGCGCCGCCTCCGGACAGATCCGGCTGCGGAACCGCTCGTCGGCCGCATCCAGGAAGAGCGAGGCGGAGCGCATCACCGAACCGCCGAGCAACACGGCGTCGGGATCGACCAGATTGACCGTCCACGCCAGCGCAAAAGCCAAAGCCTCCGTAAACTCCTCCCAAACCCGGCAGGCCGCCGGCTCGCGGGCCGCAGCCCGCCGCGCGATCTCAGCACCGTCGACCGAATCGCCGCCCCGCAGACTGTAACGCCGCCGGAGGGCATTGCCCGAGACGAAATCTTCGAGGATTCCGTCCCGATAAGGGGAGAGCCAGATCTCGCCGGCCGAGCCGGTGGCCCCGCGCACGATCCTCCCCTCCTCCACCCGCGCGGCACCGATTCCCGTGCCGAGGGTGAAACCCAGCACCGACCGATATCCGCGGCCGGCACCGTAAAGCGCCTCGCCCAGAATCAGGGCGTTGGCATCGTTGTCGACGCGCACCGGCAGACAGAAAGCCTCTTCGAGGCGCTCGCGGAGCGGAAAACCGTGCATCGTCGGCAGATTATTGCATTCCAGAATGACTCCCTGTCCGATATCCAGCGGGCCGGTCGCACCGACACCGATGGCCGCGGGACGACGTGCCCCGGCCCGGTCGATCGTGCGTCGCACGAGCCCGACGAGGTTGGAAAAAATCGTTTCGGCAGGGGCAGCAGCAGCCGTAGCGATCGTCTCGGCGGGTGCGGCGAGGCGCCCCGATCCGTCGACCAGTCCGGCCCGGATCTTCGTTCCTCCGAAATCGACGCCGACCGTCAGAGGGGCCGCGCAGGATTCATTCTTCATCATCATAGTCTCGATCAGTGTTCCCGACGAGCGGGAATTATTCGCGGGCCGTCACCTTGGCCCCGTGAGCGAAATCGCCCGGCTCGATGCCCCGGCGGATCATCCGCTCGTTGATAAGCAGTTGCAGCGGCACCACGGCGACCACGGCGAAGAGCTCCTCGGCGTCGCAGGGTACGACGACACGACAGAGATTGTCAGCCGTAAGACGGGGGTCCCGGTCGGTCACGAGCACGACGCGCCCGCCGAACCGAAGGATATCTTCCGTCAGAGCGATCGACTGCGCGAAAGTCTCCGAACGGGAGTGCGTGAAGACGACGGCCGCGAAACCCTCGCGGACCATCTCCAGGGGGCCGTGACGGAATTCGCCTCCCGTCATGGCCGAGGCGGGCAGGTGGGCCGCCTCCATGAACATCAGCGCGCTTTGGCTGACCGCCGCGAACAACGGTCCGCGGCCTATGAGCTGTACGAACGGAGCCTCGCCGATCGTTGCGAGCGCCGGCTCCATCCACGGAGTGCATCCCCCGACGAGGGGAGCGATCGTCGCCGCGAGATCGTTCCAGGTCTCCGACGATACGGGTTGTCCCGCGAGCGCCGAGGCCAGCAGGCTCACGGCCTGATAACAGGTGATGAAACTCTTCGTCGAGGTCATCCGCTCCTCACCGGCCTGCGTGAGCAGCAGACAGTCGGCGCGACGCGCCAACGTGCTCTGCGCCTCGTTGCAGACGGCGACCAGCTCGCATCCGGCAGGCAGCAGATCGAGCAGACGCACCACCTCGTAGCTCTCGCCCGACTGCGAAATGAAAACCGGCAGCACGCGTTCGGCGAGCAGCGACCGACGGTAGTGGAGCAGCTCTCCGGCATCGAGTGCGACGGCCGGAATACGACGTGCGGCCAGCATGGCGGCGGCAGCCGATGCGATGAAACGGGAGCTCCCCATTCCGGTGAGCAGCATCGAGTCGTAACGTCCCGAACGCCACAGCTGCACGGCCCGGGCGAGCGCCTCGGCACCTTCGCCGTCGATAAAATAACCGGCCGTATCGGTCAAAGCCTTGGGTTGTTGGCGGATCTCTTCGAGAAAACGGTTCATAATCGTGAAAAAAAGTAAAAAAGCGCCCGGCGACCTGCGTCGTCCCGAACCGGGCGGCTGTAGCCGCCGGGCGCATCGAATCAAAATCAGATGTCGTAGTTGGTAATTTCGTAAGCGAAGATACCGGCATTGGCAGTCAGCATGTAGACCTGCACCGAGTTGCCGTCGGAACCGCGGCCGAATACCACGTCGCCGCGCCTACCCTCGTTCGTACCGCCGATCATCGGCGTGCCGTCGAACGATGCCGTGCTGGTCATACCCGTCACCGCGTAGCCCGTACCGATGATGCCGCGACCGCTGCCGTCCTCGCGCGAGTCGAAGATGAAGCCGTTCTTCAGGGCATCCGCAGAAGGCGTGGCCGTGATGTTGGCGACATACAGACGATGCGCCCAGGTGGTGCCGGAGATGAATCCGTTCGCAACGGCCAGCAGGTTCATGCCGTGGAACTCGATGTAGTCGACACCGTGGATATTCTTGTCGTAAGCACCCGAACCGGCCCACCAGTAGGAGGTCGGCAGAGCGAATGTCACGGGATCCGCCGTTCGGCTGTTCAGCATCACCGTCTGATACTGGTTGGCAGACGAAAGGAGGTAGGGAAGCGGCTTCGCCACGGCCAGCGGAATGGCCTTCGTCGAGTTCCAGCAGGGAGCCCATACGAGCGATCCGTCCGGCTTGGCGGGGCACTCCATCACATAGGAGTCGATCTTGCCGTCGACGAAGTAGAACGCATACTGGCGGGCACAGAACTTGTCGCTGGTCACGAGCACGGCGTTGCCGGCGGTCATATCGCCCCGCACGTAGATCGTATTGCCGATCTCCTGCGGCTTGGTCGCCATACCCGAGAACGCACCGCCGGCGATATTGGCATTCACTACCGGAGTCGGAGCCGATTCGAAGCCGTTCTTCCAAACCCAAACCATCACGGTAGGATCGGTCAGGTAGAGGTCGTGGCCGTTGGCCGTCGCGGAGGCGTCGTTCGCACGCGTACAGGTATAGGTCATGGCCACCAGGTGTCCGGCGTCGTCGGAGGTGATCGCACGGATCGCGAACTTCGAGTCGATGCCCGTAACGTTCACCGACTTGCCCGTAGCGAGACCCGAGAAGCGGTTCAGAACGACCATCTTCGTGAAGTCGCGGGCGTTGCTGACGATCAGGTAGTCGTCGATGACGGCCAGCGTATAGTTGGCGTCCGAAGCGAATCCGCGCGGATCGTTCTGGTTGAACTGGAAGCCGAACATGCTGGAGATGTAACCGGCCTGGCCCATCGGCACGAGTGCCGGCGTTTCGATGGAGACGGCATAGACCGTCTTGTCGACGCCGTTTTGGGCCGTAACGGTCACTTCGGCAGCGACATTCAGGTCGTAGGTGTCGGCTGCGGCGTCGTAACCCGCATCGGCGGAAACGCTGGCCCACGGCGATACGGTCATCTTGACGGCCTCGATGGCGGCCGAAATGGATGCCGACGTATTCATGACGGCGATCTTGCCCTTCTGGCCCTCGGCCGCGGGCTCGGTGATACCGATCGTGACGCGCGTGGACTCATCGGTGGACTTGACGTCGAGCAGTGCGGCGGCCGACGACTTCACGCGCACGGCGCCGAACGTATAGTCGACACGCTGCCCGTTCTCGTAAACCAGCGTCGAAGCGAAGGTTTTGCCCTCGGAGAGGTCCATCACACCCGCCAGGCCCGGTTCGAAGCGGGCGCCGAGCGGCATCGTGGCCCGCAGTTTCATCTGCGAGAGGTCCGACATGATCGGATCGGTATCGCTGATGTAATAGGGCACCTGCACCGTGACGGTATTCGAAACGGGGTCGATCACGGCATCGTACTCGATGTTCTCGTCCTGCACCAGACGGCCTTTCACCACCAGGTTGAGCATGTTGTCGTTATTGCCGTACACCAGCTCGTCGGGCGAACCGCATCCGGCGAAAGAGATCGCCGCTGCGAGTAAACCGGTAAACAGATATTTGATTTTCATAACTTACACTCGATTAGCATAAAACTTGATTACAACCATTCGGCATTCTGCTCGCAGAGCGAGTTGTTCTTCATCTCCGAGTAAGGGATCGGGAAGATGTTCCGCTTGGCCGGGAAAAGACGCTCGTCGGTGTCGCACACCACACGCTCGTAGCCGAACGTACCGTCGCCCTTCTTGGTGATGCGGATACCGTGCAGGTAGCTGTGGTCGAGCACCTCCTGCGCGATGCCCCAGCGCACGAGGTCGAACGAACGCTGGCCTTCGAGCCCCATCTCGCAGGCGCGCTCCTTCGAGAGGTCCCGCACGTAAGCGGCCCAGCTGCCCTGCTGCGGGAGATCGGACAGACCGACGCGGCTGCGCAGCGCATTGAGATCCGTATAGGCGTCGCCGAAATTGTTCTGACGGGCGTAGGCCTCCGAACGGATCAGATAGATCTCGGCCAGACGCATCTCGATCCAGTACTGTCCGCTCAGGATGCTGGAGAAGTTGATCTTCGTATCCTCGCTCATGAATTTGCGGAAGATGTAGCCCGTGGTCGACTTGTGCACGTTGTCCTGACCCGTCTTCGAGAAGTTCATGTAACCGTCGGCACCGTCCTCGTAGAGCTCCAGCGTGCGCCCCTTCCAGGTTGCGCCGTTGTAGAGGATGGATGCGTAGAAGCGAGGCTCGCGGTTGTCGTAGGGCCGGTTGCCGTAGGTCGCGAGATTATCCCAGTCGAACGGCTGATAGGTCGCGCCTACCTTGATGTCGAACATCGAAGCGTACTCGTCGCTCGGGGTGGCCGTGGCACCGCAGGCGATGTTGCTCAGGCCGTTGGAGTTGCCGTCGTTGGGCGGGCAGTGCCAAAGGTCGAAGTTGTGCTGCTTGCCGTCCTTGCCGCCGGTGCTCTGCGCGAAATAGACCGGCAGAATCAGCTCGGAGTTGCCCTGCGAGGTGAAGATGCGCAGATAATCGGCAGCCGTCGCACCCGGCATCAGGGCGTACTTGCGCAGATTGAAGACCTCGTTGCAGGCGTCGATGGCATCCTGATAACGACCGGCGTAGAGAGCCGAACGGGCCATCAGACCGTAGGCGGCGCCCTTGGTCAGACGTCCGGCTTCGGAGGCGGGCCACTCGACGGGCAGATCGGCGGCAGCCTGACGGAACTCCTCGATGATGAAGTCCCAGGTATCCTCTTTCGAAGAGCGGGCCTTGGCGCGATCGTAGGGGCCGTCGATGTAGTCGTCGGCCACGCGCAGCACCACGCCGCCGTAGCGGAGCGCGAGCTCCTGATAGGCGAACGCACGCATGAAACGCACCTCGGCCGTGCGGATCTTCACGGCATCGGCATCGAGGTTGTTGCCGTAGCCGTTGCTCCGATCGTAGAAGTACTCGTTCATCTGGCGGATACGCGTATAGTGATCGCCCCAGATACTGCGGAAATTGGCTTCCGCCGTGACGTAGTTGGCGTCGTAGAAGAACTTGTTCACCTCGCCCTTGTCGTTATACCAGGAGTATTTGATCAGCTCCGATACGCCGTCGTTCATCACGTAGCTCACGGCGATGTCGGCATTCTGATAGAATACGCCGTAGAAACTCTTCACATAGAGATCGAGATTCTCCAACGAGGCATAGGCTACGTTCTCGCCGTACCAGCCGGTCGGGTCGACGTCCATCACGTCGCACGACGAAACCGTCAGGCACGCACCGGCCGTCAGCCCCAGAAATATGTTTTTCATCTTGTTCATCGTAGTCGTTTTTTAGAATGAAACATCCAGACCGAAGCTTATCGTCCGCTGCTGCGGATAGTATCCCGTCACGACGTTGGTGCTCTCGGGGTCGATATAACCGAACTCGGTAGCCGTGAAGAGGTTCGTTCCGCTCGCATAAACGCGCACCTTGCTCAGACCGATCTTGCTGCTCACGCTGCGCGGCAGCGTATAGCCCAGCGTCACGTTCTTCAGACGCAGGTAGGCACCGTTGCGCTTCCAGAAGTCGGACACACGGGCGTTGTTGCTGTAGGAGGCCTTGTTGACCGACAGACGGGGATACTCGGCATTCGTGTTGTCGGGACGCCACGAGTTCTCCACCAGGTAGAGCGGAGCGTTGTCGTAGTTGGCGTACCAGGGCACGGTGAGCGGCGTCAGGTCGACGACATTGTTGAGGTTGGACCAGGCACCCATCAGCATCTTGTCGACGAGCGCGGCACCCTGGAACTGCACCGACAGATCGAACCCTTTCCAGGCTCCGTCGAGCGTCATCGAGAACATCATCTCGGGCATCGGAGCGCGAGCGATCTCCACCATGTCGTCCGACGTGATCTGACCGTCGCCGTTGATGTCGGCATAGCGGATATCGCCCAGGCGAGGCTGTACGCCGATGGGCTTCGGAGCGTTGTCGATCTCCTCCTGCGTCTGGTAGAGACCCAGCGACTTGAATCCCCAGATGGCGCCGACCGACGAACCGATGCGGTTCTGCCAAGGCAGCGTGTTGTCGCTCTGCTGCTGGGCGAGGATCCGGTTGTGGGCATAGGTCAGCTGACCCGTCACGCCGTAGCGGAAATCGCCGATGCGGTTGCGGTGCTTGAGCACCAGCTCGAAACCGCGGTTATCGAAGCTACCCGTATTCATGCGGGTCGGGACGCGGCCGCCGAGCGATTCGGGATAGACGCTCGAAACATTGTTGAGGATGTTGTAGGTGTACTTGTAGAAGTAATCGAACTCGATGCCGAGTTTACCGTTCCAGACGCTCAGGTCGAAGCCGACGTTGGTCGAGCGGATACGCTCCCAGGTCAGATCCTCGAACGGATAGGCGACGGCGTTGTAAAGCACGTTCTGTGCGGTATTGCCGAAGACTACGGCATTCGCGTTCCAGCTGTAGCTCTTGCGATAGAGGAACGCCTCGCAGTTCTTGGCGCCCAACACGCCGATCGACGCACGCAGCTTGAAGAACTCGACCTTGGGCAGCGCACGCTTGAAGAACTCCTCCTTGGACATCACCCAACCGAGCGACATCGAGGGGAAGAAGCCCCAGCGGTTGTCCTTGTGGAAGAGGTAGGAGCCATCGTAGCGGAACGAGAACTCGGCGAGATACTTATCGTCGAACGCGTAGTTGACGCGGCCGACGAAACCGGCGTTGACGCCCTTGCCCGACGCGCCCTCGTTGTAAGCGGTCGTGGAGGTGCCGAAGTTGAGCTCGGGCAGGTCGTAGAGGGCGAAGTTCTGACGACCGGCAGCCAGCTTGCTGCTCTTGTCGGTAGTCTGCTCGTAGAGGAACAGCGCGCCGACATCGTGTTTGCCGAACTTGTGGGCATAGGTGATCTGCGGACGCAGCACGACCTGCTGCACTTTCTGATCGCCGACATACATGTTACCGCCGTCGACGAAGAGGGCGCTCTTGGCCGGACGATAGCTCAGTTCGCCCGTCTCGCGGTTGAACTCGGCAGCCATCAGGTCGTAGGCGTAACTGAAGGTCTTGCTCTCGAGATCCTGCCAGTCCCAGCTTGCGAACATGGCGGCCTTGAGCCCCTTGAGGAACGGGAACGAATACTCTACGCGGGCCGAAGTTTCGATCTTCGTGCGACGCGACTGCTGGAATCCGGAGTTGGCCGAACCGTAAACCGGATTGGCGGCATTACTGGCAGTGCGGTAAGCCGAGGTGGGCATGCCGTCGTACTCCTCCGGAATGAACGGCAGCGAGTAGAGCAGCAAGTGCACGACATTGTACGACTGCTGATTCCCGTAGGGATAGCCGCCCGGCACGTAGTTGTCGGCGACGCTGCCGGCCACGTTGAGCGAAACGTCGATGTTCTTATGCGGTTTGGCCTCGACATTCGAACGGAACGTACCCCGCTCGTAGGAGTGATCCTTCATGATACCGTCCTGGCTCATGAAGCCGCCGCTGACGAAGTACTTGACTTTCGACGTACCGCCGCTGATCGAGAGATTGTGCTGGTGCATGAGCGTCGTCCGGTAGAGCGGCTTCGTCCAGTCCGTATTTTCGATTCCGTCGGTCGGATCGCCGTTGTAGGTCGATGCGATCTGCTCCTCGGTGAAGAGGGGCTTCTCGCCGTCGAGCTGAAGACCCAGGTTGTAGTACTGCATGTACTGCGTACCGTTCATCATCTTGGGCATAGCCGTGGCGTGCGAAAGCGTTACGCTGCCGCTGTAACTGATGACGGCGCTGCCCTCCGCACCGCGCTTGGTCGTCACGAGGATGACACCGTTGGCAGCCTCCAGACCGTAAACGGCACAGGCCGAAGCGTCTTTCAGCACGGTGATCGCCTCGACATCGTGCGGATCGACGCTCGACATCGGACGCTTCACGCCATCGACCAGAACGAGCGGCGTGGAGCCGTTGTACGACGAATAACCGCGCACGAGGATCGTCACGTCGTCGGAACCCGGCTGACCGAGCGACTGCTGGGTCATGATACCCGGAAGTTTACCGACCAAAGCCTGCGACACGGTGCTGGAAGTGGTCTTAAGGATTTCGCCCGACGACACGGCCGAAACCGAACCGGTCAAATGCGCCTTCTTCTGCGTACCGTATCCCACCACGACCACCTCGTCGAGACGGGCGGCGTCCTCCTTGAGGACGATGTTCACCGAGGATCGTCCGGATACGTTCACCTCCTGCGAAACCAGGCCCAGGTAGGAGAAGACCAGCGTCTCCTGCGCCGGGGCGACCTGAATGGAGTAACGGCCGGAGGCATCGGTAGTCGTACCGGAAGTAGTCCCCTTCACGAGTACGTTGGCGCCGGGAACCGGACTGCCGGATTCGTCGGTCACGGTACCCTTGACCACATGCTGAGCATAGCCGGTTGCGGCGAAGACGAAAAGCAGCGCCAGGGTGAAGAAAAACTTCATCGCCCGGAAGCAACTCTTCCGCTCTGAGTAATATTCCTTCATTGGATAAAGATTAAAGTAGTTAATAAACGGTTAGTTGGCTCCGCATGCCGGACCGCCGGACCGCATGCGAAAGGTGTTTTTTTCTCGCTCTCTTTTTTTCTGCTGATTTCGGTTGTTTTTAGGTTATTTACTGATTCGGTTGCATATCAACGATTCGATTTCTCTTCGTTCTTCAGCTCTTCGAGCACCTGCCAGCACTGGTAAAGACCGCGCGGAACGTGGAAACACCCTTTCCACTTCCCGCCCTTGAGCGGCAGCAGCACCTCGCCCCGGCGGTTCAGATAGCCGAACCACTCGGGATATTCGGGATCCTTGAAGTGCGTCCACACGTAGTCGTGGATCTTCTCGAACCACTCCAGACAGCGTTCGTCGCGGGTGAACCGGTAGCCTTTCAGCAGCGAGATCAGCGTCTCGATATGCACCCACCAGAGTTTCTGGTCCCACTCCAGCTGCTGGGGCGGACACCCCTTGCGGTCCATGAAGTAGTAGATGCCGCCGAACTCCGCATCCCAGCCGTATTCGATCATGCGGAGCGTCACCTCTTTCGCCTTCTCGATCAGATCGGGACGATCGAGCCGCCGGCCGATATCCATGATGAACCACATGGCCTCGATATCGTGCCCGGGGGTCACCTGACGCCCCTCGAAGCAGTCGGCCAGCGAACCGTCGGCCGCCACGTTTTCGACGATGATGCCCCCCAGTTCGGGACGGTAGAAGACCTCCATCACCTCGTGCACGCAGGTGTCGATGGTCCGGCGCAGGAACTCCGGGTCGATCAGATGCTCGATCTCCAGCGCCAGGTTGCAGAGGATCATCGGCAGGGCGAAATTCTTCAGTTCGCGCGTGCCGGGATGCAGTTTGTTCCAGACGCCTTTCGGATTGCCGCTCTTGGCGAGCACCACGTCGAAAGTCCGCTTGGCGATCTCGGCATACTCCGCATTTCCGGTCGCCAGACTGAGCTGTCCGAACGCCATCGTCGCGAACGTGTAGGAGAATATGTTGTAGGGTTCGACCAGCGGCCGCCCCTGGCGATCGAGCGAGAAGTACCAGTTGTAGTTTCCGTCGTGGCCGTACTTGCGCAGGAACTCGCCGCCCTGCACGGCGCAGTCGAGCCACTCCTGCCGCTTCTCCACCTTGTTGTAGAGCATCGAGAAGAGCCACACCTCGCGCCCCTGCAACCAGATGAACTTGTCCGTGTCGAAGACTTCGCCCCGACGGTCGAGACAAGTGAAGTAGCCTCCGAACTCGCGGTCCTGCGAGTGTTCGAGCCAGAAAGGCAGCACGCTGTCCAACAGTTCGTCGCGATACAGCGCCGTCAGTCTTTCGAAATCCATCTCTTTCATATTCCGATTATTTTTTGTCATCGTATTTCATCCAGTAACGTTCGATCTCCTCCAGCGTGCGTCCGGTCGTTTCGGGCACGAGGCTGTGCACGATCCAGATGTAGGGCACGCACATGGCCGCGAAGAGGAAGAATGTTCCCGACGGCGAGAGCGTCTCCAGCATCCAGGGGGTGAGCTGCCCGATCAGGTAGGTGCCGATCCAGAGCGAGAAGCCGGCGATCGACATCGCGAGGCCACGCACCTTGGTGGGATACATCTCCGAAAGAAGCACGAAGATGACCGCGCAGATCGAGATCGCGCAGCAGAACACATATCCCAGGAAGAAGACGAGCAGCAGCAGGCTCGAAAGGCGGAGTTCGGCCCCGTAGAGGAAGTAGAGGCCGATGAGCAGCAGCGAAACGATCATGCCCGAGACGCCGTAATAGACCAGCTTCTTGCGCCCCGCGCGGTCGATGATCAGCAGGGCCAGCACCGTGGTGAGCATGTTGACCGTCCCGACCAAAATCTGATAGAAGAGCGAATCGCCGCCCGAGAGACCTGCGTTCTCGAAGATCGAGGGGCCGTAATAAAGCACGGCATTCACCCCCATGAACTGCCCCAATATGGCGATCGCGGCACCGATAAGCACGGCGCGGCGGATGCCGGGACGCAACAGCAGCGACCAGTCGGATCCGGGTTCGTCGGAGAGCACCGATTTCGTTTCGGCGAGCCGGGCCCGCCCCTCCTCCTGCGACGCATAGACGCGCGACAGCACGGCGGCGGCCCCCGCATCGCGCCCGCGCAGGATCAGCCAGCGGGGACTCTCGGGAATGAAGAAGATGACGAGGAAGAAAAGCAGCGCAGGCAGCGTTTCCATGCCGAGCATGCCGCGCCACACCTCGTCGACCAGCAGCTTCCGCCCGAGTCCGTCGCAGACGACTCCGCTCTGCGAATATTCGAGCAGCCGCCAGTTCACGACGTAGGCGCCCAGGAAGCCGACCGTGACGGCCAGCTGGTAGAGCGAAACCATGCGCCCCCGATACTGCGCCGCCGAAACCTCCGAAATGTAGAGCGGCGAAACGACCGAAACGACGCCGATGCCGATGCCACCGACGATGCGGTAGATCACCAGCTGATCGAAGTCGGCGCACAGCGCGCACCCGGCGGCCGAGACCGTGAAGAGCACAGCCGAAAGGAGCATCGTCCGCTTGCGGCCGAAGCGGTCGCTCAGCACGCCCGCACTCGCGACGCCCGCGATGGAGCCGATCAGCGCACAACCGACGTACCACCCCTGGCTGAGGGTGTCGAGGCCGAACCGCTCGCCGACCTGGGCGATCGTCCCGGAGATGACCGCCGTATCGTAGCCGAACAGAAAACCGCCCAGCGCCGCGACTACCGACAGGAAAAGCAGGTAGCCCAGATTGATGGTCTTCATACGATTACTTGATGTCGAAGTACTCGCGGTAACGGTCGTAAAGATGTCCGGCCTGGAGGTAGGCCGACTGCGGACTCAGGAAATGGGAAAATTCGAACGTGATGGCTTTGTCGTATCCCGCACGCTGAGCCGCCTCGAGCTTCATGCGCAGCTTGTCGAACTTGATGGGCAGGAAACGGATGGGCATGTCGCGGTCGAACGTTTCGGCGTTCGTCCAGCACTGCATGCCGTATTTGTCGGCCAACCGTTTGTTGACCGTGAAGAATGCGTCGAGTTCGTTGTAGTCGATATGGCCGTCCTGGAAGGCGCACGCATCCACGACGTCGTGAATCCCGTCGAAGATCTCATTCCACTCCTTCTCGTGCTGCTCGACCGACACGGCGTCTTCGCGCGAGAGCTTCGACGTGCCCATCACGGCCTTCTTGCCGTCGATCCAGGGCGAAATGAAAGTCGGAAGGCCGTTCGAAACGTCCTTGCACTGCTTGCCCATCGCGTGGAAGGCTCCGATGGCTCCCTTCGTATTGCGGCTGATTTCGGTGCTGATGTACCACCCGCCGAAGCTCTTGTACTTCGAGCCGTAGTTCTCCCACACCTCGTCGATGACGTACTTGTTGTACTCCACCTCGTGCGACATGTCGCGCGTATCCCAGTAGTGTCCCGTATCGTAGAGGCCGAAGTAGAACTTCATGCCGTACTTTTCGGCCAGGCGCAGAAAGAGGTCGAGCAGATCGACCGAGGGCATGTAGCACCCTTTGCTCAGCAGGTAGCGGGAGGGATAGGTAATGAATTTGCGGTATCCCGAACGGATCATGATCACCGTATCGATACCGATGCGCTTCATATGCCGGAAATCCTGATCCCACTCCTTTTCGCCCCAATTCTGATGGGGAATGTCGTGGGAAATCTCGTCGAGGAAAGTTCCGGTGATGCGAATCCCGTTGTTCTTGGGGACGATTAACGGACTAACCGACTG
>CAMWWU010000027.1 GCA_947178025.1 uncultured Alistipes sp.
GTCGTGGATCAACCGATAGAGTTCGTCGAAACGCCAGTCGAAATCGGGATTTCCGTTCTGATCCCACTCGCCGTCGAACCAGATGGCCCCCACTTCGCCGTAGGAGGTCAGCAGCTCGGTGAGCTGCTCCTTCATGAAAGCGAAGTAGGTTTCGTAGTTCGCCAGCTCAGCCGGCCGGCCCGTTCCGGTTCCCGTGAAGCCGCGCGGCGCATCCTCGCGCCACCAGTCGATGAGCGAATAGTAGAAATGGATGCGCAGCCCCTGCCGGTGGCACTCCTCGGCGAGCTCCTTCACCACGTCGCGGCCGAACGGCGTGGCATCGACGATGTTGTAGGGCGACTGCGCGGTGCGGAACATCGAAAAACCTTCGTGGTGGCGCGTCGTGAAGCAGATGTAGCGCGCCCCCGCCTCGCGGAAAGCCGTCACCCACGCCTTCGCGTCGAAATTCGCCGGACAGAAGCCGCCCGCCAGTTTCTCGTATTCGCGGTAGTGGATATTCTGCCACGTCATGTCCCACTCGCCCCGGGCCAGCATCGCATAGAGGCCCCAGTGGAGGAAGATCCCGAAGCGGGCTTCGGAGAAGTGCTGCCGCGAGGCGATATTTTCGGCCGAGGGGGTATAATCGGGTTGTGCCGTCGAGGTCGCGGCGACCAGCAGGGCACAGAGAAGCAATAACGATCGTTTCATGGTTTTCGATCCGGTTTTTCGGGTTATAAAATTCGGGTTATAAAATACGGTCGACGATTTCGTCGAATGTCATTTCGGGATGCGACACGAGCAGCTTGCGGTTGTTCTCGACCCACTCGTGCTCCCAGACGAAGAAATCGGGACGCTCGGCCGTGCGGCCGTCGAGCCGCGCCGAGAGGTAGTCGAACCAGAGCACCCAGCGCTGCTTGTAGTACGAGGTCATCATCCCCGCCCACTCCCGGTAGGAGTAGTCGTGCAGATAATCCTCCGCAGGGTCGCTGCCGCCCCAGTAGGTGATCAGCATCATCGCGTTGTAGAGGTTGTTGTCCTGCTCGACGGGCGTCTCGCCGGCCGAGATGGCCCGGCGCTGCCAGGTGTCGACCCGGAATGCGGGGTGCTGCGCGAGGAGTTCGTCCTCCAGATCGTGCAGCGCGAGGAACTCCCCGGAGAGCCGCTCGAATGCGGCCCGGTCGCGCCGGCCGCAGGCCGTCGTCAGGTCGGCGAAGAGCCCGTCGGCCCGGTTGGCGATCGTCTGCCGGAGCAGATCGATCAGGTCGATCCGATAGGTCTCCGAATCCCGGAGGTCGTCGCGGGCCGAGGCCAGCAGCCGCACGCCCTCGGCGAAGCGGTCCGTGTCGTAGCGCTTGGCCAGCCGGCCCCACGAGGATACCGAGCGGATGGCGAAGTCCGGACGGGCGCAGAGCACGTTCTCGGGCGCCCCCTCCTGATAGCCGATGCCGCTGTCGTGCACCGTTTCGAGGAGGATCCGCCAGGCGGCGCTCAGCCGCTCGTCGCGGCGGCCGTAGCGGGCGGCGATGTAGCTCTCGATCCACTCCGCCACCTCCACGTGTCCGTCGTGCCACGGCAGCTCCAGCACCAGATCGTAGACCACGGGGTTGTTGTCGATACCCTCGGGAAGGATCCCGACGCCCTGCATCCACGCAGCCTGCCCGCCCGTCGAGGCGCGGTGCACCTCGTCCGCGAAGCGTTGCAGCTTGCCGTTGATGCCCGGACGCTCGCCGAAGTTGGTCACGGTAGCCCAGATGAAGGGCGTCCCCTCGTAACCCTGCCGGCTCTCCCAGTTGGCCGTGTTCTCGCCGAAGAGCTCCTGCACGAGCGCATAGCGGCGGTCGAGACGCTCCAGCAGCGCCGGTTTGGGGTTGTCCTGCCACCCTTGGAGCACCCACACCGACCCCGGGAAGTGCTCCTGCATGGCCCGCTGGATCGCAAGCCCCGCAGCGCCGAGGTCCACCCCCTCGGTGCGTCCGCCCTCGTGGAACGGATCTCCGGAGAAGAAGCGGATATCCTCGCCGTAGAGCCGCTTGGTCTCCTCGTAGAAGATCGCAGCGACCCGGGCGAATTCGGGAGTCGTGGGATCGAGAATCGCCGGACGGTCGAACGCCCCCCACTTGCCCTGTTCGAATACGCGGGCGTCGGTGCGGTCGGCGTAGTCGCCGGGCACCATGCCGTAGAATCCCGGCATGAGGGGTTCGATCCCCAGCTCGCGCATCCGGGCGAGCATCTTGCGCACGGTCTCGGCCCGGCTGTCGATCTGCGACTGCGGCATCGGGCCGCCCCACCCCTCGACGTTGCCCATCAGCCACCAGGCGTTATAGGCCGGACCGGTGATGAAGGCCGCGATTTCCGCCTCCGTATAGCCGAGGCGGCGCAGGGTATTCTGCCAGACGGCCTCCGCGCCGTTGGCCACGAGCATCAGATTCACGCCGTGCAGCGCCATCCAATCCAGTTCGCGCTCCCACTCCTCCCACGTGTAGAAGCTCATCGTGTAGTTGTACGTGCAGTAGTTGAGCGCATAGCGGTACTTCGCCCGCGTGGAGCGGACGATCGGGCTCTCGGGCAGCGGCAGCGAATCCACCGGGGCGAGGTTGTCGCCGCGGTGCGACATGCTGCGGTCGCAGCAGTATTTCAGATACCAGCCGACGCCCGTCGCGGCGGCATTGGCCGTCGCAGCTTCGACGACCAGTTTCCCCTTTTCGGTCCGGAGGGCGAACGCCTCGGCCTCTTCGGACGGGACCTCCCGCAGCTCCACCCGGTCGGCGAGCCACGGCGCACGGCGTTCGAGCAGCCGGTGCACACCCGGAAAATCGCTGCGGCTGCACCCGGCGGCCAGCAGCATCGTCATGGCGAACGATAAAACGGATCTCTTCATAATCAATCTCCATATTGTGCCAGGATGGACTTCGCCCGGTTCACCGCCCCGGCGGCTCCGTCGCGACGCAGCGTCTCCGCATCGAACGCCTCCAGCGCGCCGAGCAGCGGCAGCAGCTCCCCGCTCCGGCCCTCGCGGGCGAACTCCTCCATCAGCAGGTTCGTCTTTTCGTAATCCTGAATCCCCTCGATGAGCCGTTCGAAGCGCACCGAGCTCCGCGGCCCCGGATAGATCAGGTAGGTGTCGCCGCCCGACCAGGTGCCGAAGCGCGAATCGCGCAGCGGATCCTCCGGCCAGCAGTTGTAGGCCCAGCGCAGATACCCGGCATAACCCCGGGCCGCGGCGTGCCACCCCATCCACGCGGCCTCGGCCGGCGGCGAGAAGGTGAACGTATTGGGCGCCCCCTCCACGCAGCAGGTGTAGAACGTGGCGGGCCGTCCGGCCCGGCTACGCGCGGCGAGCACCTCCGGCGGGAACCGGTCGGCCAGGGCGATGCTGTAATCGCAGATGTCGGCCTCGATCTCCGCGTGGTAGTTGCCGGCCAGGGCGATGCGGAACTCGGGCTCGACGCGCTTCACGAGTCGGATCACGGACCGCATGTCGGCCAACGGCCGCTCGTCCATGGCGATCGCCGTCTTCGCGAAACGTCCCGTGGCGCGCAGATGCCGCGCGAAATCCCGCAGCATCGGCTCCCAGTGCTCCTCGAACTCGGGGGTTCCGGTCGCAGCCTCCAGCACGGCGTCGCACCCGGCGGCTTCGTCGTAGTAGTAGAAGCGGTTGTTCCACGGCACCATCGTATAGCAGTCGATCGACCCGTCGATGCCGAGCTCCTCCATGAATCCGACCCAGCGGTCGAAGATCCCGTAGTCGTAGCTCCACGAGCCGTCGGCATGCTTCACCCAGCGGATCATCGAGTCGTAGACGTCGTAGGTCTGGCCGCGCCACGGATCGTAGATCATACTTACCGTCACGACCTTCTGTCCGGCCCGGGCCAGCAGCTCCATATAGGGTTTCATCCGGGCGAAGTGCTCCTCGGACCAGGCCGGCACGCCGTAATAACGCGCTACGGAGTAGGGATTCTGCCACAGATCGAGGTGGAAACGCCACTCGGAGGGCGCGGGCAGCACCCGCTCGCCGACCTCGACCGTATAGGGCAGCTCGAACTTCCGGCCGTCGGCATACACCGCCGCACACCCCTCGTATACACCCGGACGCACGTCCTGCGGCACCTGCACGCTCAGCCAGAACGGCCGCACGGTGCAGGCCTCGACAGCCCCTGCGCACAGCGGGTCGATCGCATCCTCGCACAACATCGCGGCGGCCTGCCGCTCGGGCGAGATGCCGCACCCGGAACCCGTCTCGCCGAGGCCGTCGGTCAGCACGTAGCGGATCCGTCCGACCTCCACCGCCGAGGCGGGGATCCGCCCTGCGGAACCCGTCAGCGCCCCGGCCTCGACCGTGACGCGCTCCAGCCGCTGCTTCGTGGCCAGGACGATCCGGGTGTGCACCCGCTCGCCGCGCCAGGCCGCGGTCCGCCAGGTCGGCTCGGGTTCGAACCCGAGCGGCAGGCCCTTCGGGCTGCGCTCGTCGCACCCGGCGAAACCGACCGCCAGATCGGGTGCCGCCGCCCAGTCGGCCGCAAGCCCCGGAGCGGGGTCCGGCGCCTCCTCGTAGGGCACAGGAGCGTCAGCCCCGGTGCCGAAAAAAGCGGTCGCCGCCGCGACGGCGACCGCCGCGGCAACGACCGGAATCCAAATCGTTCGTTTCATCATCTCGTTATCGTCTCTATTGAATGGCTCCGATGCTCACCTTTCCGTTCTCGACGCGGGGATTGCCGGCGAAATCGGTCGTTCCGAGGAAGTAGATCGGCAGCACCTGTCCGGCATTTTTCGCACTCGACGAGGCGTCGATCGTAAAGTCCGCATGCGCGTCGGGCTCTCCGACGGAGAAGACCGGCACCGCCTCGTACACGGCCTGGCTGTCGCCGCCCGACAGCTCGCGCCACGTCGCCAGATCGGCCGTCGCGCCGCCGTTCTGCGACTCCCACATCCACTGTCCGGGACCCGAATAGTGATTGTTGGCGAAGAGGTTGTCGGCACCCGTCGTCGTGTACTTGTGGACGAAGAGGTCCTCGCGGCTCGTCGTGCAGATCAGGTTGTTCAGAATCTTGTTGTTGCGGCAGTTCTCGGTCAGACGGATCTCGCCCTCGATCTCGCCGAAGTGTCCCTCGATCCGGTTGTTGCCGCAGAGCGTGTTGTTGACTACGTAGCAGTTCTCCGTACCGCCCGTCGTATAGTTCAGGTAGCCGCCCAGGTAGATACCGGTCCGCCAGCAGCCGTAGACGATGTTGTTGCGCACGATGCAGCCCGTCGTCGGGTAGGCGTTCGTCTCGCTGACGATGCCGATGCCCCGGTCGGAGCTGAAGATGCGGTTGCGCTCGATGGTGATGTTGCGCGCACCGTCGGCGTAGATCGCGATGGCTCCGTAGCCGTCGCGCAGACGGCCGCCGAGCGAATTCTCGATGTTGTAGAGCACGTTGTCGCAAATGATGCCGTTGCGGGCGTAGTTGCGCGAGGGATCCGAGTTGGCCGCATAGCCGCCGGCCGCGTCGATCGCGATGTTCGAACAACGGTAGATCTCGTTGCCGCTGATCGTGAAACCGTCGACATAGCCGTTGGCGGTCACCGTCTCGGAGGTTCCCGTCACGCAGTCGTGGATCCGGCAGCCGGTCACGACCGCATTGCGCACGGCCTTCGACGTGTTGCCTACGATGTGGATGGCGTGGGCGCCCGGATATTCGTCCTCGGCGAGGTTCTTGATGTCGTGGATGTGGAGGTTGCGCAGCGTGACGCTCGTGGCGCCGTCGTTGACCACGACGCCGTTGACCTCGCGCTTGCTGTCGTCGATCACCAGATCGGCGATCTCGAAGCCCTCGACCGTGATGTTGCTCACGCCGCTGACGAGCACCAGGCAGAACGACGTGCCGTGCCAGGCCAGATCCCGGCCGCTGATGAGCGGCGTCTCGCCGGCGTAGGCTCTCAGGGTGATCGGGTGCGCCGTCGTGCCCGACTTCGGGAAGACGACCGCCTCGCTGTAAGTGCCGCCGCGCACCGTAACGATGTCGCCGGGGCCGGCCGCGGCGACCGCTGCGCCGATGGTCCGGAACGGACGTTCGAGCGAACCGTCGCCCTCCTCAGCCGCCGCAGCCGAAACGAAATACTCGTAGAACACCTCGGGTTCGGGCTCCGTGCCCGGCTCGTCGCCCGGAGTCGTGGGCGTCGCGTAGCCCGTGAACGAATCGCCGCTGTCGCAGGCATAGCCGACCAGCGTCAGCAGGGAGAGCACGATGAACAGGAACATATTTTTCTTCATGATCGGATACAAATTTACGGTTTTCAATCATTTATTCATAAATAATCTTGCGCACGGCATTATTCATCTTGTCGAAGACGTAGATCACGCCGTTCTTGTCGACGGCGACATCCTGCGGCCCGGAGAACGCGGCAGCGGCGCCCACGGCGTCGACATAGCCGGCGGTGGTGTTTCCGGCCATGGTTTCGACCACGCCCTCGACCATCTTCAGGCGGCGGATGCCCTGATCGGCATTCTCCCCGCCGTCCCAGGTGCCGTTGCCGGCCACGCAGAGATCGCCCGACGGGTCGATGGCCAATCCGCGCGGCCACGAGAAGCGCGCCTGAGCGAAAGCACCGTCCTCGCACCCCTGCACGCTGCCGGCCAGCGTCTCGCGGCTCCACCCGTCGGCCGTCTCGACGAAGCGCTCGATCGAGTGGCTGTCGACGTTGCTGGCGTAGAGCACGCCGTCGGCGGCCGCTACCGCCGACCAGGTCGTTCCGGTCGCCACGGTCGAGAAGGCGTTCTGCTCCATGTCGTAGCGATAGATACCCTTGCCCGTACCCTGACCCGAGACGTAGAGCGTTCCGGGCACCGTGCGGTCGACGGCCACGTACCACGGCTCGCAGGGGCAGCCGACGACGGTCTCGACCTCGCCCGCCGGCGAGATCCGGCGCAGCTGCCAGGTATCCGTGTCGACGAGCCAGAGATTGCCGTCCCGGTCGCAGTCGAGGCCGTAGTTGAGCTTGCCCAGGCGGGCTCCCGTGCCGACCCCGTCGGTCGTCCCCGACTGGCCGGCCATGCCGACGAACGTCGACACGGTGCCGTCGGGCGCGATCTTGCGGATGCAGCAGTTGACGATATCGGTGACATAGACGTTGCAGTCGTCGTCGCAGCAGACGGCCCCCTTGCGCCACCCCTCGGGCATCGCCTGGTCGTAGTCGTTGAAGTAGAACCGGGCCAGGTCGCCGATCCCGTCGGCATAGCCCGACTCGCCGTTGCCGGCCAGCGTCGAGACCTCGGCCGAATAGGTGTACGAGAAGCGTTCGAGCGTCCGCACGGCCTCGCGGCCGGCGATGCTCACCTCGAAGCGGCCGCTGCCCAGCTTGCGGGGGATCATCACCACGATGTTCGTGGCGTTCGAGTTGAGGACCTTCAGTTCGGTCTTGCCGAGCCGCACCGAAACCTCGGAGGGGTCTTCGGAGAAGTTCCGGCCCGTGATAATCACCTCCGTACCGACGCCGCCCGAGGTGGGATAGAAGCGGTTGACCACCACCGGAGCCGACAGGTCGTTGGTTTCGAGCCCCTCCTCGCCGCATCCGGCCAGCGCGGCCGACGCGAGGAGCACGGCGATATATTTCATCACTTTTTTCATACGCTTGTCTTGTTTTAAGGTTACTCTTCGGTCACGATCTTCCAGACGGTGGCATCGCCGCGCGTCAGTACGTAGACATCGCCGTTTCGGTCGACAGCCACGGCCGACGGACAGGAGAAGCGTCCCGGAAGCAGCCCGTTGTTCTCCGTGCGGTTGTCGATACCGCCCGCAGCGGGTACGTCGAACGCGTGTTCGCTGCGATCGACCGGCCCCCGGGCGAACGTCGTCACCGTGTTGTTCTGCAGATCGATCAGGCGGATGCTCTGATCCAGACCGAAGCCGCCGGACGCTTCGCCCGTGCCGTCGCCGGCCACCAGCAGGTTGCCGTCGTTGTCGACGGCCAGCCCCCACGGACGGTGGAACTCGGCCTCCAGTGCCGGACCGTCCTTGCATCCGGCACTGCCGCTGCCGGCGATCACGATCGGATCGGACCAGTTGCCTTCGGCGAACTTGTAGATGCGGTTCTCCTCCCAGGCCGAAGCGTAGAGATTGCCCTCGGCGTCGACGGCCAAACCGCCGAACTTCTTGCCGCCGTTGTAAACGTTTTCGCGGGGCGCGCCGTCATAACCGTAGCCGTCGGCGACCGCCAGATCGATCCGTCCGTCGGAGTGGCTGACGAAGAAGCGGTTGCGGACGGGATCCACGGCGCATCCCGAAGTCGTATTGCTGCCCCAGCCCATGTAGTGCGTGCGGCCGTCGGGCTCCACGACGTGCATGCCGCCGATCCAGTTGTCGAGCACATAGACGAACCCGTTGACGGGATTCACGGCCAGGCAGCTGGGACGGAACTCCGGAGCGTAGGTGCCGCCTTCGGCGCGGACGACGTTCCAATTGGCATTCGCGTCTTCGAACCAGACGCCCGCGTGGGCCGACACCATGCCGTCGGGCGCGATCTTGCGGACGCGCTTGTTGACCACATCGGCCACATAGACGTTCAGGGCGTCGTCGACGCCGATACCGCACTGGCGCGCCTCGCCCCACCAGTATCCGAAGTTGAACGTGGCGGTCGCACCGGGACCGTCGTCGCGTCCCGCTTCGCCCGAGCCGGCCAGCACGCGCACCTTGCGGGTCATCAGATAGGCGAACTCCTCGGCGGAGACGGCTCGCTCGTCGCCGCGCGTCAGCAGTACGGGGCCCGTCCCCACCTTGCGGTCGTGCGGCACGACGGCCTTGATCTCGGTCGCGGTGCAGCTCGCGACGGCGAGCGTCACGCCGTTGATCGACACGGCCACCTCCTCGGTGAATCCGTCGCCGGCGATGGTCAACTCGCACCCGCCCTTGCCGCTGAGCGGCTCGACGGAGACGATATCCAGCCGCGGGACGACGTAGGTGAACACCGACTCGCTCTCCACGCGCTGCGATCCGCACGCCACGACGATGCGGCCCGTGCCGATCCGCTCGTCGCGCGGTATCGCCACGACGATTTCGGTCTCGGTCAGCGACTTGATCTCCAGCTCGATGCCGTTGATGCTCACGGAGACATCCTCGGCCGCTGTCGGGAAGTTCTCGCCGACGATCGTCACGCGGGTCTGCGGACCGCCCTCCCCGGGCGATACGGACGCGATGGAGACGACGGGCTCCGCGAAGACGAACTCCTCTTCGCTCGTCACGGAGGCGTTGCCCACGGCCACCACGACCGGTCCCCGGCCGATGCGCCAGTTGTTCGGCACGCGTGCCACGATGGTCTCGGCATCGGCCGTCACGACGGGCAGCTCGATATCGTTCACGCTGACGCGCACTCCGTAGCCGTCCTTCGGGAAGTTGACGCCCTCGATCGTGATCTCGGTGCCGGGGCCGCCCGTGAGCGGCGACACGGCGTCGATATACATCTTGCCGTCGAAATAGACGAAGGGCATCGGGCTGCGGACGGTAACGCCGTCGACGGTCACCTCGACCGGAGCCGAGCCGATGGCGCGGTTTTCGGGGATGATCGCCAGGACCTGCTCCTCGTTGCACCCCTCGACCGGGCAGTCGATGCCGTTGATGGCGACGGCGATCCGCGTCGGGTCGAGCGGGAAGCCCGTACCGTTGACGATGAGTTCCGTGCCGGGGCCGCCGCTCACCGGCGCGATGGATTCGACGAAGAGGGGCGTCTGCTCCGCATCGTCCGAGCGCTCGCACGCGCCGAACAGCAGCGGCGCCGCGAGGAATATAATCAAGTGTCTGATATTCATATCGGATAGTCGTTAAATGGTTCGTACAGCCGCTACCAGCCCGGGTTCTGGACCAGGCTCACGCTCTTGTCGATCTCGGGCTGCGGAATGGGGAAGAGATACATCTTGTTCTCCCAGTAGCGCGTCGGCATCGAGGCGCGGATATAGAAATCCGCGAACCCGAACCCGCGTCCGCCGTCGTCGGTCGTGACGTTCATGCGCTGGATGCGGCGGTTCTCCTCCTTCTCGAAGAGTTTGCGGCGGCCGAGCGTCCAGTAGCGGTCGCCCTCGAAGGCCAGCTCCACCTGTCGCTCGCGGATGATCCGCTCGCGCATCCGGGCCTGGTCGCCGATCTCGTCGGGATAGGTCTCCGTGATGCCGGGGATGCCGGCGCGCTCGCGCAGTTCGTTGAAGCAGATCACGATCTCGGGGGCGTTCGGCGAGCACTCGTTCAGCGCCTCGATGTAGTTGAGCAGGATCTCGGCATAGCGGATGTGGATGAAGGGCCGGTAGACGCTCCGGTCCTCGCGGATGTTCGAGGCGGGGCTCACGCGCTTGAGCACGTCGTAACCCGTCAGATCCTCCAGATTGACGGCCTTGACGCCCGACAGACCGGTATAGTAGTACTCGGCGCGTCCCTGGCCGTCCTTGTTGGCCTCGGACGAGAAGTAGTTGCGGTCGTCGACATTGGGTGCCGGGAGCACCGGACGGCCGTTGTACTGCACGCTGGCGTAGAACCGCGGTTCGCGATCGACGTACATGTTCGACTCGCCCTTACGGTAGCCGCGGTTCACGCCGTCGGTCGCCATGCCGTACTGCTCCGGATCGTCCACGCCGGCGAAACCCGTCTCGGTGTAGTCGGGATCGTCCGCCTTGTCCAGCCCCTTGCGCGTATAGAAGGCGTCCACGATGTTCTGCGTGGCGTTCTGCATGCCGTAGCCGCCGGGTGCGGGGGAGCAGCGCTTGTCGTGGCCCCACTGCCAGTCGGTGCGGCTCGTCGCGAAGATGATCTCGTCGTTCCAGTTCAGGAACAGATCGCGGCACGACAGATAGGGATCGCCGTTCGGATCGCGGTAGAGCGAATGGGCATCGAGCCAGATCACGTCGCGGGCCGCCAGCGCCGCCAGCTCCCACTTCTTCGGGTCGTAGCTCTGCGGCGCGAGGAGCGTGCCGTCGGGGTTGCGGAAATCGGCGAAATCGGGGTTGCCGTTCCACAGCTCGCTGGCCGCGAGCAGCCGCACCTGCGAGATGACCGCCAGGCAGGCGGCTTTCGAAGGGCGTCCGTACTCGGACTGCACGATGCGCTTGTCGTCCAGCCCGGCCGCAGCCTCCTCCAGCAGGCGGCAGACGTACTCGACGCACTGATCGAAGGGCAAACGCATGTAGCCCGAGAAGATCTCGTCGACGGCGACGGTCCGATCCAGTTTCACGAAGGGGCCGTACATGCGGAGCAGTTTCCAGTAGAACCAGCCGCGCAGGAACTTCGATTCGCAGCGATAGCGCGCCTTCAGCGCCGGGGAGATCAGGTCGTCGGGCACGCGGTCGATGTTGGCCTCGAACTCCATGGCCGTGCGGATCGCGTTGTAGCAGGGCGTCCAGTGGTCCCAGAGGTAGTCGGTGGCGCTCCAGTTGCCCTCGATGAGCTTGCGGGCCCCCAGACCGCCGTGCGGCAGAGAGGTCTCGTCGGCGACGCCCAGCGTCGAGAAGTCGTCCAGCGGGCACCAGATGTAGGAGTATACCTGATTCAGAAACGCTTCGGCATCGCTTCTCGACTGCCAGATCTGGTCGGGCGTGCGAAGGTTGTCGGGCTGCTTGTCGAGGTAGGAGCACGACGCGCAGAGCACCGCGGCGACACCCGACAGGAGCATATTTTTCAACAGTTTGTTCATCGTAGTCTTTGCTTGAAATGGTTGGTTAGAACTGCACCCGCACGCCGAGCATCACCATGCGGTTGAGCGGATAGCTGGCGGCGTTGGACCCCAGCTCGGGATCCCAGACCTTGAATTTGGAGAACGTCAGCAGGTTTTGGCCCGTGAGGTAGAAATAGAGGTGCGAGATACCCGCCTTGCTGAGTTTCGGGGTGTTGAGCGTATAACCCAGCGACGCCTGCTTGAGACGGATGTAGCTGCCGTCCTTCATCCAGTGCGTGCTGTTGAGGAAGTTGTTGCTCGACGTCGTGTCGTTGTAGTTCAGACGCGGATACCAGGCATCCCGACGGGGATTCTCCTCGGTCCAGCGGTCCAGCACCTGCGCGATCGTGTTGTTGGGATACTGTCCCTGCCCCGAGAAGGGGATGATGCCGACGCCGCTGACCCCCAGGCCGCCGCCCGAGATGGCCGAGCCGTTGGCCATGATGGAGACGCCGGCCACGCCCTGGAAGAAGCACGAGATGTCGAAGTTATGGAAGTTGACGTTGAAGCCCAGACCGTAGGACCACTCCGGGAACCACGACTTGCCCAGATAGGTCTGGTCGTAGGAGTCGATCACCTTGTCGCCGTTCAGGTCGCGATACTTGATATCGCCCGGCTTGGGGGTGATGCCGAACTGCTTCGGGCTGCGGTCGATCTCCTCCTGGTCGACGAAGAATCCCTCGGCGATGTAACCCTTGAACTCGCCGTAGTGCGTGCCGGTCGAACGCATGTAGTCGTACTTCGCGGGGGCCTCGTCCTGGAAGACGATCTTGTTGTTCGTGTAGGAGACATTGCCGTAGAGGCGCAGTCCCACGGAGCCGAACCGGTCGTTGTACTCGATATTGGCGTCGAAGCCCCGGTTGTCCATCTCGCCCATGTTGGCGTAGACCGAGGTGCCCGAAAGACCCGAGAACGAGGGCAGCGAGGCGCGCGTGATGAGGATGTCCTTGCGCTGCTCGACGAAGTAGTCCATCGTCAGGTCCACCTTGTCGAAGAGCCCCAGCTCGATGCCCACGTTCGTCTTGTAGGACTTCTCCCAGGTGAGGTTCTCCGTACCGATGACCGAGGTCTTGATGCTGTTGACCCAGCCGCCGGTCGGACCGAATCCGTAGCCGCTGCCGTCGGAGATCTGCGTCAGGTAGCCGAAGCGGCCGCCGGCGCCGATGTTGTCGTTGCCGACCAGACCGTAGGAGGCGCGCAGCTTGAGGAAGTCGACGACCTTGTGGTCGCTGCCGAAGAACTTCTCGTTCGAGACCACCCAGCCGGCCGACACCGCAGGGAAGAAGCCGAAGCGGTGGCCCGGGGCGAAGTTCTCGGAGCCGGTGTAGGAGGCATTCACCTCGACGAGGTACTTGTCGCGATAGCCGTAGCTCAGACGGCCGGCGATGGCCTGATTGCGGTAGGGGATCGCCGAGATGGCGTCGCCCGCCGTGCTGACGCGGCGGTTGCGCATGTTGTAGAGGAGCATGCCCGAGAGCGAGTGGTCGCCGAAAGTGCGGTCGTAGGCGACATTGCCCTCGAAATAGAGCACATACTCGCCGTTCGACCACTTCGTGTAGTCGAGGAACTGCGTACCCTCCTGCGTGGGGTTGCCGAAGACGAGGTTGCCGTCGCCGTCGCGTCCCGTGGCGTTCCACAGATCCACGCGGCCGCTGCGGCTGTTGGTGAACTGTCCGTAGCTGTCGAACGAGAAGCGGGCGTAGGCGCTCAGACCCGGCGTGATGAAGTCGAATTTCTGGTTGAGCGTGAAGACGGACTGGATCGTCGGCTTGAACTCGTTCGAATAGCCTTTGTTCTGCACCTCGTTCAGGGGGTTGACGCCCGAATTGGCTTTCGGGCCGGCCCAGCGGCCGTCGGGATAGCGCACGGGAAAGGCCACCGGCGAGGTCGAGAGCACGTGGTACCACAGCGTCCCCGACGAGATGCCCGGATACTTGGCATCGACGAGCAGCGCCGAGATGTTGAGTTGCAGGACGGTGGACTTCGTGAGGTTGGCGTCGACGTTCGAGCGGAAGTCGTAGCGGCGATAGCTCAGATTGGGGTTATAGCCGTTCTCCTTGCGGACCCGGTACTGCCCCTCCTGGTCGTAGAACGACGCCGACACGTAGTAGCGGACCGTCTCGCTGCCGCCCGTGACGTTGAGGTGGGCGTTCGTGACCGAGGAGAACTTCTTGTACACCTCGTCGATCCAGTCGACGCTGGGATAGAGGTAGGGATCCAGCCCGCTCTGCGTCAGCAGGATGTCGCGGCGCGAATAGGTCTCGCTCTGTCCGGCGTTGCGGCGGGCCTCGTTGTAGAGGTTCATGTAGTCCACGCCGCCGAGCATGTCGGGCGTGCGGGTGAAGCTCGTCAGACCGCTCTCGACCTTGATCGACAGACGCGGCTTGCCCGTCACGCCCCGCTTGGTGGTGATGATGAGCACGCCGTTGGCCCCCTTGGCGCCGTAGACGGCGGTCGCCGAGGCATCCTTGAGCAGCGAAATGCTGGAGATGTCCTCCGGGTCGATGTTGTTGAAGACGCCCGTATTGAAACTGTTCGCATCCTCGCGCTGCACGCCGTCGACGATGATCAGCGGCGCATTGGAGCTCGTATTCACGAACGACCCGATACCGCGGATCGTGAAGGTCGAGTTGTCGTAGCCGGGCTCGCCGCTCGACTGCACCGAGATCACGCCGGCGATCTTGCCCTGGAGCGAGTTGCTCAGATTCGGCGAGGGGGTCTTGATATCCTTCATGTCGATCGAGGCGACGGCTCCCGTCAGGGTCGCCTTCTTCTGCTGGCCGTAGCCGACGATCACGACGTTTTCGAGTTCGTTCGTCTCCTGTTCCATCGTCACGTCGACCATCGTGCGGCTGCCGACGGACACCTGCTGCGGCGCATAGCCCACATAGCGGAATTCGAGCTGCGTGTCGGAGCCGGCTACCGGAATCGTGTACCAGCCGTCGATGTCGGTGAGCGTTCCGCGCGTATGGCCGACGACGGTCACCGTGACACCGACCAGCGGCTCGCCGCTACCGGTCGTCACGACGCCCTTCACGGTCCGCTCAGCAGTATGCCGGGGGGGGGTGGACGACGCGGCTTTCTTGCTCAGAATGATCTGCATACCCTCGATGCGCCACGCCACGCCCGTCGTGCGGAGCGCCTCGGCGAGCACCTCGTCGACGGTTTTGTCGATTGCCCGCACCGAAATTCTTTCTTTCGGATTTATTTCCTTATCTTTGTACAGAAAAGAGTAGTCGCTCTGCCGTTGTACGGCGGCGACGAACTGTTCGAGCGTCGCCTGCTGCAACTCGACGGTCAGACGTTTGCCCGGTTGGGAGAATCCCTGGAGAGTCATCAGGAGCGCAGCCAGAAGCGCCGTCAGTCCCGGCAGGCGGCCTCTCCGCAGACCGGCCCGCGACGAATCGGGCCGCAACTTTCGGGAGAAAGGTTTCATCATAAGGTTAGCGTTTAAGGTTAATGATTGGCGTTGTTGATTTTAAATGCGGGAATTGGGGAAACGGCGTTTCTCCAATTCTTTTTTTCGGGTCAGGTCGCAGTCATGGGCAGGTGGTCTTTTAAGGTCAGGAGTTTTTCGGCGAGAGCATCCATTTTTCGCCGTCGTAGCGGTAGTCGACCTCCATCATCAGGCCGATGACCGCGAGGTGCTCTTCGAGCGGCCGCGTCTGGTCGAAACGCCCCGAGAAACGCTCTTCGCCGAGCGTCGTGTCGACGACGATGGAGGTATCGTAACGCTTGGCCAGCATCCGGGCCACGTCGCCGAGGCGCTGCGAGCGGATGTTGAGGAAGCGGTCTTTCCACGAAACGTAGAGCTGCAGGTCCACCTCTTCGACCGCGATCGCATCGTCGCGATCCGTCACGGCAGCCAGCTCGCCGGGGCGCAGCAGCACTTGCCGCACGACCCGCCCCCGGTCGAGCCGCCCCAGATTCACCGATCCGGATTCGAGCACGACCTGCGCCTCGCCGTCGGAGGCCGTCATGTCGAAGCGCGTGCCGAGCACCTCGACTTCGAGCAGCTCGGAGCTGACGACGAACGGCCGCGTGCGGTCGGCCACGATGTCGAAAAAGGCTTCGCCCGTCAGCCGCACCTCGCGGCGGTTGGATTCGAAATCGCGCGGGTAGCTGAGGGTCGCACCGTAGTAGAGCCATACGGCCGAACCGTCGGGCAGCACCAGGTGGCTCCGCTCGCCCGTGTCGTTCGAACAGACGATCAGCTCCTCCTGCGTCCTTCCGCCGGGGAGCGTCACGTGCGGGAGAATCAGCGCCAGGGCGAGCACCGCGGCGGCGGAGAGCGCGGCGATGCCGATCCGGCGCCACCGCGCCGGACGCGGGGAGGGCGCCGGGTAGTTCACGGCCGACGTTTCGACCTCGGGGATGCCGCACTCGGCGACCAGCCGGCGCCAGCCGGCGTCGATCTGCTCCTCGGTCATCCGCACCGAGAGGCGGCTCCGGTCATAGATATTCTTCATGCCGAACAGCAGCGCCCGATTTTCGGGGGACTGCTTCACCCAGTCGAGCAGCTCCTGCATCCGGCTGTCCGGGCAGTCTCCTTCGATGAATTCGACGATCAGTTCTTCGATATGTTTTTCGGACATGGCGGTAAAATTTTCGTGGTTTACATCTTATAGAACAACTCACGGGACCGAATTACTTACACGATCCGCAAAAAAATCGCACGGAATCCGACGAAAACCTCTATCTTTGTTCCCGCATGAAGAGAATAGGCATCATTTCCGACACGCACGGCACCTTCGACGCGACGCTCCGCGACTTCCTCGCCGACGTCGACGAGATCTGGCACGCGGGCGATATCGGATCGCTCGAACTGGCCGACGCCATCGCAGCGTTCAAGCCCCTGCGGGCTGTTTCGGGCAACATCGACGGCGGCACGACGCGCCGCGTCTACCCCGACTTCCTCGCGTTCGAGTGCGAACGCGTGCGAGTGCTCATGACCCATATCGGCGGCTACCCCCGCCACTACGACCCGCGGATCATCGGCCGCATCCAGTCGCTGCGCCCCCGCCTCTTCATCTCCGGACACTCCCATATCCTGCGCGTGATGCACGATCCGGTCTACGACCTGCTGCACGTCAACCCGGGAGCCGCCGGACAATACGGGTTCCACCGGGTCCGCACGGCCGTGCGCCTGGTCGTCGACGGCAGCGACCTGCGCGACATGGAGGTCGGCGAATGGCCCAGGAGAGGGTATTAGCCATTCATCATCGAGAATCAGCGGAAGAGCGCCATTCCCCCGTCGTCCGCTAACTCTTCAATCTGAATCACTTCGCCCTCCGGGAGGCTTCGGCAGCCGATATTAACATAATATTGCGTCCTTATTCCGCGTTCTTCTGTCGGAATTGAACTAAAAAGACGCAACATGAAACAGAAAATTTCTAAGACCCTGGAGGGACTCGTCGCCCGCGCGACGTTCGACGCCGCGAAGTCCGGCGTCACCTGCTCGCTGAAGGATTTTCTCGTGCTGGAGATGCTTCGCGAGGAGGGATCGCTCGCCTATCAGCTCCTCTCCTCGCGCCTCAAGGATTGGGAGCTCTATCAGGCCCGCCTGCGTATCGAACGCGAAATGCACGCGCAGCAGTCCGGAGAGCAGCCCGGTCCCGAAGAGTTCTACCGTGCATTCTGCGAGGAGCTGCTCGCGACGAGCGCCGAGACGCGAAGCATCTCGACGGCCCATGCGCTGCACGCCGTGGTATCGGATCGTGCGACCGCGACCTCGCGCGTGCTGGAGATGTACGGCGTAACGGCCGAAACGGTCGCCGCCGAGATTCAGCGGTTCGCCGTCGGCGACGACTTCCGCACGGAGATTCAGGTCCACGTGCTCGACTACGACACCTCGGACCGTCCGGCCGACGACACGCCCCACCTGCTCGACAAGTTCGGCACGAACCTCACGCGGATGGCCCGCGAGGGGCGCATCGACCCCGTAGTGGGTCGCGAGGCGGAGATCGAGCGCGTGGTGCAGATCCTCTCGCGCCGCAAAAAGAACAACCCGATACTGATCGGCGAGGCCGGCGTGGGCAAGAGCGCCATCGTCGAAGGGCTCGCGCTGCGCATCGCCGCAGGCGAGGTGCCCTACACGATCGCCGACAAGACGCTCTTCTCGCTCGACGTCTCGTCGCTGGTCGCCGGCACGAAGTTCCGCGGCGAGTTCGAGGAGCGCATGCAGCAGCTCCTCGACGAGCTGCGCAAGGCCAAGGATACGATCATCTTCATCGACGAGATCCACACCATCGTGGGCGCCGGTTCGACGCAGGGCAGCCTCGACACGGCCAACATCCTCAAGCCGGCGCTGGCCCGCGGCGAGCTGCAGACCATCGGCGCCACGACGCTCGACGAATACCGCGAGAACATCGAGAGCGACTCGGCCCTCGAACGCCGCTTCCAAAAGGTCGTGGTCGAACCCACCTCGACCGAAGAGACGCTCCGCATCCTGCACAACATCGCCCCCCACTACGAGCGGCACCACAAGGTGCGCTACACGGAGGAGGCGCTCCGGGCCTGCGTGACGCTCGCCGAGCGGTACATCACCGACCGCTTCTTCCCCGACAAGGCGATCGACGTGCTCGACGAGGCCGGTTCGCGGGCCCACCTGCTCTCGGCACGCGAGCCGCAGGAGCTGCGCGAGATGGAGGCGGCCCTCTGCGCCGTGCAGCGCGAACGCCGCGAGGCTGTCGAGACGGCCGTCTACGAGAAGGCCGCTTCGGCCCGCATGCGCGAACTCGCCCTGCGGTCGAAGCTGGGCGAAAGCCGCGCCGAGTGGCGCCGTTCGCTCGAAGAGAATCCCCGGCAGATCACCGAACAGGAGATCCGGCAGGTCGTGACGGCCATGACGGGCATCCCCGCCGAGCGGATCTCGGGCAGCGAGAAGGACCGGCTGCAAACCCTCCGCAACCACCTCGCAGAGCGCGTCGTCGGACAGCAGGAGGCCGTGGAGCGGCTGTCGCGCTCGATCTGCCGCTCGCGCGCCGGGCTCAAGGACGAGAACCGTCCGATCGGCGTCTTCCTCTTCGTCGGCCCGACGGGCGTGGGCAAGACCCTGCTGGCCAAGGAGATCTCGAAGTGGCTCTTCGACGACCGGCGCGGACTGATCCGCATCGACATGAGCGAGTACTCCGAGAAACACAACGTAGCGCGTCTGATCGGCTCGCCCCCGGGATACGTCGGCTACGGCGAGGGCGGACAGCTCACCGAGGCCGTGCGGCGCCAGCCCTACTCGGTGGTGCTCTTCGACGAGATCGAGAAGGCGCACCCGGAGATCTTCAACACCCTGCTGCAACTCTTCGACGAGGGGCACCTCACCGACGGGTCGGGCCGCAAGGTCGACTTCCGCAACACGATCGTCATCATGACCTCGAACGTCGGCTCGCGCGACGCGGCCCGCCGGGCGGTGCAGGTCGGCTACAGCACCCCGTCGAAGAGCTCGACGCTCGAAACGGCCCCCGGCACGGAGTACCGCAAGGCGCTCGAAGAGACCTTCGCACCGGAGTTCCTCAACCGCATCGACGACGTGGTGATCTTCCGCACGCTGGAGATCGACGACGTGGAGCGGATCGTCGACCTCGAACTCGACGGCCTGCTGCGGCGCACCGACCGCCTGGGCTACAAGGTGCGGATCACGGGTCCCGCGAAACGCCGCCTGGCGACGATGGGCTACGAACAGCGCTACGGCGTCCGTTCGCTCAAACGCACGCTCACGGACAACGTGGAGGAGCCGCTCTCGGCGCTCATCATCGAGGGGCAGCTCCAGGAGGGCGACACGGTGATCGTCGAAGCCGACCGCTCGCAGGGCATCAAGCTGCGGGTGGCATAAGAAAACCCCGGGAGGCTGTCGGTGCAGCTCCCGGGGTTTTTCGTTTCCGGCGGCCGCGGACGCCCCCTCCCGATGCAACGGGACCGGCCGCGCAGACGGTACATGAGATTTTTTACTATCTTTGCACCCCTATGTACCGATTTTCGACCTATAAGGAGCAATACAAAGCCAATCTGCGGCTGGCTCTCCCCGTGGTGCTGACCCAGCTCGGGCAGATTCTCACGCAGTTCGCCGACAACGTGATGGTGGGCCGCTACGGCGGCGACGACCCCGTGCCGCTGGCCGCCGTATCGTTCGGCGGCTCCGTCTTCTTCCTGCTCTTCATCGCCGCGATCGGCGTGGCGATGGGCATGACGCCGCTCGTCGGCGAACTCTTCGCACAGAACGACCGCCGCAAGTCGGCGACGCTCCTCCAGAACGGCATCGTCTTCTACACGCTGCTGGGCATCGGCATCGCGCTCGTTCAGCACGCCCTCGTCCCGCTCATGTATCATCTCGGCCAGCCCCAGGAGGTGGTCGACATGGCCATCCCCTATTACCGGCTGCTGGCGCTCAGCATGCCGGTCGTCATGCTCTTCTTCGCCTTCAAGCAGTTTCTCGAAGGGGTAGGCAACACGAAGGCCGAGATGGCCGCGACGATCGTCGCCAACGCCGCGAACGTCGGCCTCAACTGGGTGCTCATCTACGGCCGCTTCGGCTTCGCGGAGATGGGCGCCGAGGGCGCCGGCCTGGCCACGCTGCTCTCGCGCACCCTCGCGATGGTGCTGATGATCGGCTACTTTTGCAGCCGCAGGCGCTATCGCTCCTACCTGGAGGGATTCTCGCCGCGCAACTGCTCGCGCCGAAGCATCCGCCAGCTGCTGCGCATGGGCGTGCCGATCTCCTCGCAGATGTTTCTCGAAACCTCGGCCTTCATCGGCACGGGCATCATGATGGGCTGGTTCGGCACGCTCGCCCTGAGCGCCAACCAGATCGCCATCACGCTGGGCAACTGCGCCTTCATGATCGTGATGTCGATCGGCGCCGCCACGACGATCCGCGTCTCGCACTGCTACGGCGCCCGCACGATCGGCGAGCTGTCACGGGCCGCCAAGGCATCGTACCACCTCGTGCTGCTGTGGAACGCCGTAGCCGCCACGGTCTTCATCTCGCTGCGGCACTGGATTCCGTCGCTCTTCACCAGCAACGCCGAAGTGATCGCACTGACCTCCGACCTGCTCTTCTTCGTCGCGCTCTTCCAGCTCTCGGACGGTTTGCAGAACGTCTCGGTCGGCATCCTGCGCGGCATCCAGGACGTCAAGGTCATCATGCCGATCGCCCTGATCTCCTACTGGCTGCTCAACCTGCCCGTGGGCTACCTCTTCGGCTTCGAACTCGGCATGGGCCCCGCGGGACTCTTCCTCGGCTTCTCGTTCGGCCTCTCGACGGCCGCCGTGCTGATGATCCTCCGCATCCGCCGGTCGGTCCGCAAGCTCTACGCATAACTTCGGACCGAGATGTCCCGAAAATAAAAATTTTTGCGTACCTTTACGCAAAATATCCCTGCAATGGAGACCGAGAAACTCGATAAACTACACTATACTCCCGAAATCGGCCGCGGCTGTTCGTTCTGCACCGACGGCCCGGAATGCTCCGCCAAGGCCTGCGGCGGCTGTTCGAAGCTCCACGAAACGCCGTGGCTCGACGAATATCCCGCCAACGTCCCGACCGACATCGTGGAGGTGCGATTCAAGAATACGCGCCGTTCGTTCTATCAGAACGCCGCGAACATCCCGCTCAAGGTGGGCGACATCGTGGCCGTGGAGGCCTCGCCCGGCCACGACATCGGCGTCGTCTCGCTCACGGGCGACCTGGTGGCCCGGCAGATGCGCCGCACGGGCTTCAACCCCTACAACGGCGAGTTCCGGAAGATCTACCGCAAGGCCAAGCCCTACGACATCGAGCGCTGGCAGGAGGCCATCGCCCTGGAGCACGAAACGATGATCGCCTCGCGCCAGATCGCCGCCGACATGGGGCTGAACATGAAGATCGGCGACGTGGAGTATCAGGGCGACAAGATCAAGGCGATCTTCTACTACATCGCCGACGAACGCGTCGACTTCCGCGAACTGATCAAGGTCTTCGCCGAGCGGTTCCACATCCGCATCGAGATGAAGCAGATCGG
>CAMWWU010000028.1 GCA_947178025.1 uncultured Alistipes sp.
GCTTCGAAGCGCTACCTGGCCATGGGTAACGATTTCCGTTATACGCCGACGCCTTCGAACGGGGCCTATCTCCATACGCTCAAGTGGGCCTACTGCGATCCGGGTCGCAATCTCGAAACCGATTCGCACCTCAATCAGATGTATCTGCGTCTGGCCGAAACCATTCTGCTGCGTGCCGAGGCCCGTGTCTTCCTGAATCGCGTGGGCGAAGCGGCCGATGACATCAACATGCTGCGTTCGCGCGCTCATGCGTTGCCGGTGACGGCAGCCGATTTCGGCCCGACTCTGCGCGAGCAGGTGGATTTCGTGCTCGACGAACGCACGCGGGAGTTGCTGTGCGAGGAGCAGCGGCGCTTTACGCTCATCCGGCTGGGCCGCAAGGAGTATCTGTGGCGCCGGGCCAGGAAATACAATAAGAAGGATGCTTCGGTGATCTTGCAGGAGACGATGTATCTGCCCATTCCGCAGACGGTGATCGATGCCAATCTGACGCTGCCCATGTTGCAGAATCCGGGATTCGGCGGCGTGCCGATCGATCCGGACGGCTGGATCGAGGAGCCTGCCTGGTCGTTGCCGAGCTGATGCGAATTAGTCAATGAAAAAATTACGTTCGAACATGAAAAATACGATGATACATGGAATCGCACGTCGCCTCGCGGGCGGACTGCTGCCGTTGCTGGCGGCAGCGCTCCCGGCCTGCCAGGTCGACCGGTTGCCGGAGAAGTGCTCCTGCACGGTGAACGTGGGTAAGGAATTTTTCGTTCCGGAGGAGGGCGGCACCTATCCGATCGTGGTGTCGTCCGACCGCGACTGGACGATGGAGGCGCTCGATGCTGCGACGGCTGACTGGTGCTCGTTCGACGTGGCGGCGGGCCCCGGCGGCTTGACGACCGTTTATGTGACCGTCGAGACCAATCCCGAGGAGGCCGATGCCCGTCTGGCGCGCTTTCTCTTCGCTGCGGGGGCCGACGGCATGGTCATGACGCTCGTGCAGAAAGGAATGCCCCGTCTGACTACTTCGCCGGTCGGCGCTTCGAATATCGACGAAGATCTGGCACTCCTGCCCGGATCGTTCGCCTACTCCAACCCGAAAGAGGCGCTTCGTCTCGGATTTTATTACCGTGAGGCGGATGCCGGTCGGGAGTGGAGCTATGTGCCTTACACGGGCGAACTGCGGAGCGGTAATTACTCGGTGCGTCTGACCGGACTTCGTCCGGCTACCGTATACGAATACCGGGCTTATCTGCTGACGGATCGGGAATATTTCGGCGACATCGAACGCTTTACGACCTATCCCGAGGCGCGTCTTGCGATGGTCGACAAGGTGCGCGAGCTGATGGAGAACGGCTCGGCCGTGTCGGAGGGGCTCAAGATCGAGGCCGTCGTGGTTTCGGACAGCTTGGCCGGCAACATCATCCGTCCGGCGTCGGGGGCGGTTTACCACGTTGTCGAGAAGACCAACCCCACGGGCCGCGATATGGGTCTGACGATCTGCGTTACGGACGGCGAGCCGTGCTACAACCGGGGCGATCTGCTGGAGATCAAGCTCACGGGAGCTCCGTTCGGCCGCGTGTCGGTGCGCGAGAGCGACCTGACGGTCCGCACGGTCGAGGTAGCCTCGGTCAAGCTCTCGAAAGTCGGCGTGCAGGAGGTCGTTCCGGTCGAGATTACGCCGGACGAACTGCCGAACCACCTCTCGCAGCTCGTGACGATTCGCAACACCCAGCTGACGGCGCCTTATGCGGCCGAGGATCAATATCCCGTGTGGGCTGGCGACAAGCACATGGAGTGCGCGGGCTATGATCTGCCATTCCTCCTCGCCGTCGTGCCCGAGGCTGCTTTCGCCGCCGAAATTCCGCAGCGGGGCAGCGGTTCGGTGACGGGTGTCGCTTTCGAAAGTTCGCTTCCCGCTCTCTGCGGCGTGATGCCCTCTGCGGCGGGCGATCTGGAGCTGACCGGCGAACGGTTCGATTCGACGCTCTCGCTGCGCGCCGTCTCGCTCGGCAACGGCGGCGGTGTGATCGCCGGCGAGGCGCTCGAAAACTACGTGCTGACCGTGACTTATATCAACGGCGTGCGCGGACAGGTGCTGCCGATGCCGATTTCGGCGACGGTCGAGGGCGATTCGGGCCTTGCGGCCGGTGTGCTGGAGAACTGCGTCCTGCCATTCGACGGCATGGGAACGATCGAGATTCCGCTGACGGGGACGCCGGCAGACGTCGATTGCATCGTGGCGACGGTTACTGGACTCGAAGCCTACGGGCTTTCGGGCGACGCTGCCCGGGTGACGATTCCGGTCGTCGTGCCGCCTGCGGAGGGAAACTTCGCGGCCCAATGGGTGCTGGCGCCCTCCGATGTCAAGTCGGGGGCGAACGGGACCTCTTATGGTACGCCGCGCGATCTGGGCCCGCTGGATCTGGACGCTGCCGCCAGCTCGCTGAATTCCGTATCGGTCGGAGCGTTCCTTATGACCGGGTTCTACAACGGAGGAAACTGGAGCAACGGCTGGGGTGGTGCGATCCTCGAAGGAAATTCGCCGGCGAATCCCCTTACTTACTGTACGACTACGATTTCCGTGCCTGAGGGCAAGACGCTTTCGCTGCACAAGTATACGATGCGCGTGCGCGGCAATACGACGAGCGAGAAGATAACCTATCTACAATACAGCATCGACGGCGGTGCTTTCCGTACGGTCGGTTCCACGACCCTCGCAGCGGCCAATTCCTACAAAGTATTTACCTACATGCTCTTCACGAATCCCGAGTTGACGCATATTCCGGGTGGAAGTACCGTCGTGTTGCGTGTCTTGCCGCAGGCTGTGCCCGATGCACCCAATGCGGCCTGGGTATTCGACGGCCGCGGCAATGCTCCGGTTCTGACGGGTAATGTCGAGTAAGTCTTTTTAATCATAAGAATCACAACGATGAAAAATACGATTATACGATTGGCAGGGACCCGACGCTGGCTCGGGGCCCTGCTGGCCCTGCCGATGCTGGCCCTGCTGCCGGCCTGCGAGGAGGTCAATGACGGCAATGGCGCTTTCGACGATTTTATCGAGGTCAGGGATGCCGACGGCAACATCGTCACGGAGTTGACTTTTCCCGAAACGGGTGCTGCGGAGACGCTCTGCATGACGGCTAAGGGCAAGGGGTGGCTCGTCGTGCGCGAAGCGGCGTCGCCCGGCGGCGACTGGGTGTCCGTGTCGCCTCAGGTGGCCAAGGCCGGTTCCACGACCGCTACGGTCGCGGTAACCCCCAATACGACCTGTCCGTCGGCCCGAACGGCGACCTATCTGTTCATGTGCGGAGAGTTGCAGCATCGGATTTTCGTTTCGCAACCGGCGGCACCCGTCGTTACGACGGGAGAGGCGATTGACGTCGAATTCGACCGTGCGCTGCTCTCCGGTACTTGGGACTATCGCGGGGAGGTGCGAATCACGGCGGCGGAGTATGGATTCCGCTACCGGCCTTACGGTCGGGAAGAGTGGATGCCGGTGGATGCCCGTCCGACCGTTCCTGTCGGCGAGGAGCACTCGGAGGTGTATTTCGAAGCGGCTGTCGAGGATTTGGATCGTGGCGGAATCTATGAGTATAAGGCCTGGGTCCTCTCGCCCGAACGCGGGGAGATCGAAGGCGAGGTGCGGATCCTCCGACTGGAGAGCGAACCCGAATCCCTTTCGGTCGCCGCATTGCGTGCCCTGTATGCCGGGGCGACGTTCGCTCCCGAAAGTCCGATCATGCTCGACTGCGTGGTCGTGAGCGATGCCGCTGCCGGCAATGTTTCCGACGGTTGCCTTTTCGTGGTCGATGCCGGACATCCTACCGAACCGGGAAACGGATTGATGGTCATTCCTCAGGAACCGGTATCGTTCGATGCGGGCACTCGGGTGGAGATGCTGCTGCGCGAGGCGGCCGTCGGGATTTTCGATGATTATCCGGCGTTGCTCGCCGTCGAGTATCCCGAACGCATCACTCCGGTCGGTTCGCAGCCGGTCGTTCCGGTAACGGTCAGCGATCCTGCGTCGCTGCCCGATTACGAGTCGATGCTCGTGTCGATTCCGCAAACGCAGCTGCTTTCGCTCTATTTTTCGGCCGCCAACTGGGGTGCAGCTTCGCCGGCGATGCTGGAGGTGGACGGTGCGGCGACCTCCTATGTCGTTTCGGTCCGGAGCGAGGCGGTGTTCGCCGAGATGCCCATTCGGAGGGGCTCGGGCACGATGACCGGTATCGTGGCGTCGGAGAGTGGCCGGACGAATTACGTCCTGATGCCGCGCCGTGCCGAAGATGTCGCTCTGTCGGAGGACGAGAGTACGCGTTTCTCGTCTCAACTCCAGCTCCGATTCACCGATGTCGCGTTCTCCGGTGAACTGCATGCGGGCATGGAGAGCACGGCCGTGCTGACGGTCGGCTACGAGAATGCGATGGGCGAGGAGATCGCCGGGACGGATATCGTCGTCGAGGCGACGGGTGTGTCGGGCTTCGCAGTGGCCCCTGCGGAGTCGTACCATTGCGGAACCGGTGCCGGACGCATCGAGATTCCGATCGTCGGAACGGCGCAGCAGGCCGGAACGGTCCGTTTCCGGGTGACGCGGATCGGCACTTACTCGCTGCCCTCTGAGGCCTCGGTGAGCGTCGAGGTGGCGGCACTCGAAACGGCGGACTTCGCCGTCGTCTGGAATGCGCCTACGTCGGATATGAGCTCCAATAAGTTGCCTGTGGGGGTCGTGTCGCCCGTGCTGAATGTCGCATCGGGGGATGACGCGGCGGCCGTTTCTGCGATCGGCGGAAACGTGGATTGGAAGGCCGGCTCCGGAAAATTCAGCAGCGCACTGGGCGGTATGATCGATCCGAGCAATACGAAGGAGGCGCCGAAGACCTACATGCAGTGCGAACTCACGGTCAAGGCCGTCGAGCTTTCGCTTTCGAGTTTCTCCTGCTCGTTGCGCTTCGGCGCCGGAGGGGGCGGTGTGACTGTCAGTATGATGTACTCGATCGACGGCGGACCGCTGGGCGATATCGTGGATTTCGCTCCGCTCACGGCGAATGCCAATCCCATTCCGGAGAGCAAGGAGCCGGTGGATCTTTCGCATGTCGAGGCCTTGCAGCATTTGCCGGCCGGTACGAAGGTGAAGCTGATGATCGTTCCGCACGGAGCGACCGATGAGAAATCGACGCTGGCGATTCTGGCGACGCAGCAGCCGACGCTGACGGGGACGGCGTTGAAATAAGGGCCGGATATGCGGCTTGCGGAGCGGCCCCCGATTGTCGGGGGCCGCTCTTATTGTTGCCGATGGAATGCGGCTTTCCCGGTCCGATAGAGCCAATAAAATCGGGCGGCCGGATCGTTTCCGGCCGCCCGATGCGCGTTGCGGAGGCGTGTTATTCGGTCTTCACGTCGATAGCCCAATAGGAGTTGGCATTGGTCGTTCCCGAACCGCGGCCGAAGCGGGCGCCGTACATGCGGATGCGCAGCAGGCGGGCCCGGACGTTGCGGGGAAAGACGAACGTTTCGTAGTCGCTCGGGTTGTTGCCCACGCCCGGCATGAGCTGCATGCTCATGATGTGGCCGCGTCCCAGATTGTCGGTCTGCCATTCGTCTGCGGTTACGGGCTTCCATTCGTAGCCGTCGTCGGAGATTTCGAAATCGAAGTAGTATTGGCGGCGGCTCTGTGTGTTTCGGCAGTAGCCGAGCGATACTTGCTCGATGACGACCGGTTCGTCGCTTAGGTAGAACTGCACGCAGGGCGATCCCGACTGGCTCCAGGAGGTCTTAGGGTTGCCGTCCGTGAGGTTGCGCAGCTGTTGGGCGCTGCCGCTGCCGGAGATGGGCTCTTTGGAAACGAAGTCGTAGCGGATGACGTATTCGCTTGCGATGCAGCCGGGTTTGGTAACGGTGAAAGTTGCCGAACGTCCGTTCTCGCTCCGCTCGACGGTGGCGCCCGGTGCTTTCCGGACGGTGATTTGCGGCAGTCGGTCGTAGTCCAGCGCCACGGGTACGGCGTAGCTCAGCACTTCGCGGTCGAATCCCGCGAGGGGCTTGCCGTCGATGTCGATGCCTGCCAGGTAGGCGAAGCTGTCGAGGAAACCTTTCGATTCGTCTTTGCAGGCCGGAATGTCGCGCATGCCGATCCGCTCGACGGCTTGGGGGCCCAGACGGTCCGCGAGCTGTTGCAGGTAGAGACTGCGGGGCATTGTCGGTGTGCCCGTGCTCTGCTCGTGGGCCTTGAAGTTGGGGACATTGCCCGGATCGACCTCGTCCATGACGAACGGCAGCCGGTCGGCAGCATCGGATTGCCCGAACACGTAGTTGGCCGCCAGCGGATTCTGGCTGATAATGAACTTGCCGGAGCAATTGTAGAGCGTGTAGTTAGCACCCGACCAGCCGTGCGCCGTGCCGTTGTTCCAGCGGTTTTGGATGTAGATGCGGCCCTGCATGTTGTCGAACAGACCGCCCGTCGACCAGCGCAGGTGCGGTTCGTTGGCATCGAACTGATAGTCGGTGCGGTCGTCGAGGAAGACGTTGGGACCCATGACGTGCCCCATGACGATGAACCCGTGGCGGGTGTAGCGCACGTAGTTGCGTTGGTTGAGCACTTGAGAGCCGCCTGAATTGGAGAAACTGTAACGGCGTTCGCCGCCTGTGCCGCCGACCGGTTCGAGGCAGTTGACGTCTTGCACGGTGATGCGGCGCGAGCCGCCGGCGATCGTCACGGCTACGTCGAGGTGATAGCTGGTGATCCGGCGCACCCAAATGTCCTCGGCGTTGCCGATGCGGACGCCTACTTGGGCATGCTGTTCGTTGCTGTAGAATTTGTAGTCGATATCGAATGCCGAGGTGACGGCGGTTCCCGACTTGTCGAAGCGCGAGATCAGTTGCAGATTCTCGATGCCGGCCTGCTTCACGCGCTTGTCGGCCGAGAAGCGGCTGGCCGTCGAGATACCGTATTTGCGGTCGAGCGGGTCGACGATGGGCTCCGTGAGGGTGACGGTGCCCGTCTCAGTATCTACGGAAGCGATGGTGCGTTCCTGACAAATGTTCTCGTAGGCCCGTTCGATTCGTCCATCGGCGACCCATTGGTTGGCCGACGGAACGCCGGGAGCGTCGGTAATGACGTCCATCTTCAGGTCTTGCGCCCAGGCTGCGTTGACGGCACGGCGGAGGCGGATGTTGTCTCCGGCGCGGAATCCGCTGACGTCGGCCAGGTGCAGCGTCCTGCTGCCGACGGGGACGTATTGGTCCGTGACGGCGGTTTCCCACTCCTCTTCGGTGCTGCCGCCGCTGAAGTCGAAGAGCGCTTCGTTCTTGTTATAAGAGTCCGAAACCCAGGTCGCCACGACTTTCGTTACGCCCGACTCCGGAGTTTCCGGTTGCGTGTAGTCGAACCAGTTTTTCGGGCCGAGCGGCTGCTCGTGCGGACGGATGGATTCGTGGCCGTCGCCCTCGCCGCGAACGACGATGCCGCTTTTGCCGATTCGTACGGGGCGGGAGATGCGGTAGGTGCCGGTCTTGAGGAGGAGGGTGCCGCGGAATCCGTCGGCGTCGGCGGGGGTGCGGCCCAGGAGGTCGATGGCGTGCTGGATGCGGTCCGTGTCGTCGGACGCTTCGTCGGGCGAGGGGGAGAGGATGATCTTGACGGGAACGTTCGGAATAGCGATGCCGCCACCGGCATAACCGGCGTGGGAGTAATCGACGAGCGTATTGCCGCGATAGTCGGGCCGGTAGTCGAGCCGGCCGTTCTCGAACCGGAAAGCCGGATAGGGATCGGCGTACGTATAACGCTCGATCGGCTCGTCGACGGCTGTGAAGCAGCAGGCTTCGTGGAGCGTCGGGGTGCCTTCGAATGAGAACTTCATCCGGTAGGTGCCGAGCTGACCGGCCGTTGTTCCGAGTTGGAGACGAAAGGCTTCGCCCTGCTTGACATGCGTCGCGGCCGAGGTGTAGACCACCGTTCCGTCCGGTGCGGTCAGCTGAGCCGTGAAGGTAAGATCCTGCCGGGCTGCGACGTGGAAATCCGGAACCGGCGTTCCGCGGCGTACCAAGGCCGGACGTCCCGGGGCGAGTGTCATTCCCGGGTAATCGGGGCGAACGAGCGCCAGCTCTTCGGTGGCGTATTTCGTCTGCGGGGCCGCACCGTCGAGCAGCTGCCGGCGGAAGACGAAGAAGTTGTAGATCTCGATGGTGTTATCGGCCAGGTCGCCCGTGATCATGACGTAACGGGCTTTGAGCGGTCGGTCGAGGGATTTGATGAAGACTTTGTTGCCGTTGGCGTCGGGCAGCTCCTCGACGTTCTGCGCATAGACCTCGGTCCAGCCTGTCGGGGCGCAGTAGCCCTCCGGGGCGTTCCGACCCGAGCGCTCCGCATTGAAGAGCGCCTCCCAGCGGGCCGGATCGTTGGTGTAGGCCACGCGGTAGGTACCGTCGCGCAGGCGCTTTTTCAGCTGGCCGACGGCGGTGCCCCATGCTACGCCGAATGCGTCGACGGACTGTTCGCTGCCCAGGTCGACCGCCAGCCAGAACGTGGACCGGTCGGGGGCGGAGTTCTGCCAGCCGTCGGTGGTCCAGCCGCTTCCGGAAAATCCGGTGGCGTTGCCGTCGAATGCGTTTTCGACGCGGCTTTTGCTTTGGAAAGAACTTTTCTTGATGCGGCCGGCGGCCGGGTTGAGGGCGAGGTTTTCCAGTTCGTAGTGTTTGATGCGGATTTCGTATTCCCTCCATGCGGAGGCGTTGCCGATGAAGAGCCGGTCGCCGGTCCGGAGGTCTTCGAGGTCGCTCCGGGGGATTCCCTGCGCATCGACGACGCGCAGGATCGTGTGCTCTGGCAGTTGCAACTGCTCTTGCAGGTGGCTGGGGGTTGCCCGATCGAGCAGGGTGATCGTCGCCTGCTCTTCGTCGACGGTGAGGATGTGCGGGTGGTCGGTCCGCAACGCAGGGGCTGCCGCCATCGTGCGAGACGCAGCTGCGGAGTCCGGTGTGCGGGTCTTCTCGGAGGCGGCTTTCAGATGCTTGAGGAATGCGACGGTCTCCTCGTAGGGAGGCGTTTTCAGCGTGCCGGGGTATCCCTCGTCTTTGCTGACCCACAGCAGCTCGACGGGGATGTAGCCCCGGTAGGGACTTTTACGGATGTCGCGCATCAGACGTTCCAGATCCATCGCTTCCGAGGTCTCGGCGCCGGCCGGCTTTTTCTTCACCTGGAAGTTGTTCGAGTAGGGCAGTACGAGGGCGATGTCGCGGTACCAGTCGTAGTGCGTGGCGTCGGTGCTCATGAAGTCGCGGTAGAATCCCGTGTCATTGATGATGCCCACGTTGTCGCAGCCGATCCATCCGAGCACCCGGATCACCTGGTTGGCCGTCGCGAGCATGCCGCCATGGTTTTGTAGGCCGATGCGCACGTCCGGATAGTTTCTGGCGGCAAATTCGGCGACCTCGCGAATGTGGGGTGCCATGCGCTCGCGGGCGATCTTCTCCCACCCTTCGCGACGGATGTCGGCAGGGGGAGGCCCGGCGAAGATGCGGATCACGGGAGCCCCCATTTCGTGGGCGACCTTGATCCAGAATTTGATGCGTTCGACGTCGGTTTCACGGCGTTGCCGGTTGGGGTCGGCGAAGTTGTTTTGCAGCCCCGTACCGCTCACGGCGATGCCCAACTCGTCGCAAAGTGTGCGGATCTGCCGAGCGTATGCCAGCACCTCCTCCTCGGGACGGGTCGGCAGCGTTGTGTTGCTGTATCCTGGAATGTAGTAGCAGGTGACGTCCACGGCATCGAATCCGGCGTCAGCCGCCCAGCGGATAGCGTCGAGCGTGCTGAGCTGCGGTGTGGAGGAGGAGCCTGTCAGCCAGGCGTTGATATTCATGTTGAATGTGTACATGTTGAGGCTCCATCGGAAATCCCCCGTGTAGTACGCTCCCGAGAAGTCCTTGTCCGTGCGGTCGAATACCGGCAGGAGCTGTTCCCGCATCCGGTCGTAGTCGGCATCTACGTAGTCGGGGGCGAATTGAATTTCGGGCAGTTTGTCGCCGTTGTCGGCCGTGAAGGTGAACGCGCTCCAGTCGAGTGCTCCGCAATGCTCCGGGGCGACGAACCGTTCGTAGACGGCGCGGCTCGGAACGTGGATTACCATGCGTGTCACCCGCTCGAACCACAGACCCTCCTTGCCGGCGGGGCGCAGCGCCTCGACGGTCGACGAGAGGTGAAGCGACTGGAGGTTGGTGCAGTAATAGAATGCGCGCGGCTCCATCTGCCGCAGGCGGGGCATCCGGACTTCGCGCAGGCGGCTCGTGCCGCACCCCTTGGCCTGGGCGAAAGCCTGAACGCCGGTTTTCTCGACGTTGGGCAGGTCGACCGTTTCCAGTCCTTCGCAAAGGGCGAAAGCCTTCGTGCCGACCTCGCGGGCCCGGTCGGCGCGAATGGAACGCAGCGACATCATGTGTTCGAACGCTCCGCGGGGAATCGTCCCTCCGGCGAAATCGGCCTCCTGCTCGACGACGAGTTCTTCGAGCCCTGTGAGTTGCTGTCTGATGAATCGGCAGTCTTCGGGAGAGAGTGTCCCGGTGCGAACGACGAGATGTCGCAACGCAGCGTAGTCGCTGCCGTGGCGGGCGTCGATGCGCGCCTGCAGTGCCTCGGGGTCGTTCTTCCCGTCGAGGATCAGCGTGCCTGCTTCTGCTGTCTTCGGCCGCTTCGCGACGGATGCCGTTGCGGCGTCTGCCGCGGGGAACAGCATCGGCGGACAGGCAGCCATAAGTATGGCAAGGGCTGCGCCAAAGATTTTTTTCTTCATTTTCGGCTTGAATTTTAAGTGGATATGTTGTTAGTCGTTATCGGAGCTCCGGTGCGTGCAGCAGGTAGCCGAGATCGGAGCCGGGTGTCGGATAATGTCGGAAGAATGCTTCTCGATAGTTCGTATTCGGGTCGAATCGGGTAGCGCGCAGCAGGATCCACGCCAGTCCTCCCTGGACCGAATCCCAATCCTTGATCTGTTCGTAGGGGAACTCCTCTTGCGGCCGGTCCAGATAACGGGCCATGTAGGCGATGGCCGTGCGGATCGAACGTCCGTCTTCGGAGGTGCAGGCATAGAGTTCGGGGCCCCGCTCGCCTGCGAGCAGGCACATGTCGAGCATGTGCTTGAGATTATATATCGAGTAGCCGAATCCTGTTGCGCGAGCCAGCTCGCGGGGTTGTGACCCGTCGGGTTGTATCTGGCTGAAGATACGCCGTTCGGCAAACTTCCGCAACGTTTCGTCGGCCAGTTCCGTGCGGCCGGTGAATCGGGCGAATGCGACGATCTGCACGTCGTAGGCTATGGCGTGGTTGTTCTTGGTTTTCGCTTCGGCGATGCCCTGCTTGCTGGTGAGCATCCAGTCGAGCAACTCGCTGAACCACTCGCGCAGAGCTTTCGCCTCGGCGGCGGAAAGCAAGCCTCCGTCGATCAGGCGGTCGACGCCTGTCAGCATCTCGACCATGCCGTAGGTGTCGAGCAGTCCCTCGGCTCGTCCCCGATTGTCGTTGTGTCCGGGAACGAACTGTCCGTAAAGCAGGTGGGGATTCATTCGGCTCTCGGGGGCGAGGAACCATACGCGGAGCAGCTCCGCCGCTTTCTCGCCGTAGCGGCGCTCGCCGCTCAAGTCGTACATCAGTGCGAGGCGCTCGACAGCGGACATCATCTTGCCCATCCGGTCGCGATCGAGCTCTTTCAGCATGGGATTGCTGTGTCCGTCGCGGCGGATGTAGGGAAGGCCGTCGGGCTTCGTCGGGTCGGGCCACCAGTAACGGCCCATGCTCACATAGTCGTGTTTGTCCCCGCTGGGCGGGGTATACTGCTTCTGCATGACCGAATAAGGGGGGCGTCCGAGTTCCGCATCGCAGAACTTCTTGAGCGCTTCGTAGGCTGGCAGGTAATCGGGATCTTGTCGTGCGATGCCATTCCGGACGGGGGCCAGGCGAGCTTCGTCCCAGAACCCGGGAGATCCGGACGTCAGCGAAATCGGAGCTGCGAGTAGCAGGATGACTAATAACAGTTTGTTCATGTTCGGTGCTTTAGGTAGGTGCGGGCGGTTCAACCCTCGACTGCCGTGTGCTGAAATTCGGTGTACATCTCCACGTTCTCTTTGGTGATGATGTCGATGGGCATCAGATTGCGTGTTCGGGGAATTTCTTTGTATATCAGGTATTTGAATAGCGTCTGCATGGCCAGGAATCCCTGCTGTTCGGGGCGTTGCCCGATCAGAAACTCGATGTGTCCCGTTTGCAGGGCGTCGATGTTGCGCGGCAGGGTGTCGATGCCTATTAGTTTCGTGTGACGGATGTCGTGCCGGCGCAGGTAGTCGGCGATGACGTAGCCGCGCGAACTCAGTACGACGATGCCGCGGATGGCAGGATTCTGCTGAAAAACATCGCCGATGAGTTCCTCGTTCTGCTCCGGATTGACGACCGAGAACGGGATGCGTACCAGCGGATTGTGCAGTTTGTGCTCCTCATAATATTTCATGAATCCTGCTTTGCGGACGATGGTCGTGTTGGCGCTTTCGTCTCCGACGCGCACGGCCTGCATGATGGCGATTTCGGCGTCGGGGCCGATAGCCATCGTGATGAGTTTGGCCATCAGGTAGCCGCAAGTGAAGGGATCGGCGATGAAATAGGCCAGCGGCGAGGTGCCTTCGACCACCGAGTCGATGAATACGAAGGGGATGCCGGCGTCGGTCAGCTGGTTGGCCAGGTAGAAGGCTTCGTCGCGGAATGTGGCGCCGATGATCGCCGCGTCGGGTCGCAGCGAAAGGATTTGCTCGTAGGCGCTTCGGCAGGAGAAGAGGTCGAACTGGTTGTAGTGTCTGTATTCGCAGATCACGTTCAGCCCGGAATACCTATTTAACGCGCGCGTAATACCCGCTACGACCGATTCCCAATATTCGCCTTCGCTGTATTGCGGGATAGCGATCACCACCTTATAGGTTTTTTTCAGCGAGATAGCCGATACGTGCAGGTTGGTATGATAGTTCATCTGCTGCAAGGCATCCTCTACGGCTTTGCGGTTGCGCTTCGAAACGTTGCCGCGGTTGTGGATTACACGGTCGACGGTGCCTGCCGATACGCCGGCGAGTTCTGCTACGTCTTTTATGCGGATTTTTTGTGCCATTTTGTTGCTTTTTGGGGGTGGGTGAGGGGTTTCTGTGTGCAAATTTAACACTTATTTCGATTCTTTTTGTTAAATGCGACGTTTTTTTGCGAAAAAGATGTTATTTTTGTGTTGAAATTGTGTACGTACGTCAGTCTGGCTTTTCAGCTGCGAAAAGAGAGCATTCACCTGCAAATCCGTTTTTATGGTTGTTATGACAAATGTCGGTGTACAAATTCCGGCGCGTCCGAAAATCATCGGGGTCGCCCATGCGGCGTTTTTCACGAAAGACGTCGACCATACGCGCCGTTTCTTCAAGGAATATCTGGGATATGAAGAACCGTTCGTCGTCCCGGACGAAAAGGGCGGTATTGCATTTGCCGCCGTGAAAATCAATGATCGGCAGTATGTTGAGATCTATCCCGAATGTCGGCCTGGGAGCGGCCGGCTGTGTCACTTCGCGGTGGAAACCGACGATGCCGAAGCGATGCGCCGCTATCTGTTGGCGATGGGGTGCTGCGTGTCCGGCCCGACGACGGTCGGAAGCCTGGGGGAGATGAACTTCTTTGTGACGGATCCGAACGGGACGATCTGCAAAATCGTCGAGTATCGACCCGGAAGCAGGATCGTCGAGGATTTCGGAAATCATCTGTCCGATCGTCGTGTGTCGCTTAGAATGAGTCACATAGGGTTTATGGTGGAGGATGTCGACAAGGCGTTCGACTTTTATGTGGGGATACTCGGATTCAGGGAGGTGTGGCGCGGTGGCCCCGATCCGTCCAAGGTGGCGTGGATACACTTGCAGGTACCGGAGGGGGAGGAGACGATCGAATTGATGCTTTATGAAGCGGAGCCCTCGCAGGCGGATGCAGGACATATGAATCATCTTTGTCTTGAAGTCGAGGATGTCGGAGAGGCCGACAGGCTTCTTGCCGGACGAACTTGTCCCGACGGGTGTCCTGAGCCAGTTTCCATCAAGTTGGGAATCAATCGAAAACGTCAGCTGAATCTTTTTTCGATCGACGGAACGCGCGTAGAGATCATGGATCGCAGGACGATCGACGGCGTGTCGGCTCCCTCTTCGGAGGGTGTGCCGATGCGCTACAGGCCGTCCGTCGGCGGGAGTTGAAACTGAAAACAGGTTGTTTGGTCGGGAATCCGGCCGATTCGGTGTCTGCCGGATTGGCCGGATTCGTCGTTTGTCGGATCAAGATTCTGACGATTAGCGATGTGCGGCGCCTATGCGTCCGGCGTGGCGTGTCTGTTGTCTCCGTTCGGATATCGAATGACGAAATTTTTTATTCGGAAGAGTGGATTTTTTGAAAATAGTCCGTATATTTGTGCACGTACACAGTTTTAGTTTCCGCAACCCTTCGCAATAGGTAGACAAGGGCGCGGAGACGACGAACCGAAAACTAATACCGAATGAATATGAAGAGATTGTTTTTATCGTTGACCGCACTGCTGGCAGTGACGGTCGTGACGGCCCGGGAGGCTGCTTGGGAGAGTCTGTTCGACGGCAAGAGCCTCAAGGGCTGGAAAACGATGGGCGGCAAGGCTGTCTATCGGGTCGAGAAAGGGGCGATCGTGGGCGAAACGGCGCCGAATACGCCCAATACGTTCCTCTGTACCGAACGCGAGTTCGGGAATTTCAATCTGGAGTTCGAGTTTCTTGTGGATGAGGGGCTCAATAGCGGTGTGATGTTCCGTGCTGTCTTTGCCGACGGTCTGGTGCGCGGAAACCAGTATGAGATAGATCCCGACAAGACGACGCTCTACAAGTCGGAACCGCAAAATAGGGATGCAGAGGGAAACCTCGTGCCGGCCGGCACGCAGCCGCGCAGCTGGACGGGCGGCGTTTATGACGAAAAGCGCAAAGGGTGGATCGGCGATCTGACGCTCAACCCCGAGGCGCGCGCCGCATTCAAACCGGGTCAGTGGAACAAGGGGCGCGTCGAGGCATACAAGGATGGCGTGCGCACTTATATCAATGGCGTGCTGGCTGCGTCGGTAGTCGACTACGAAACGCCGAATGGATTCATCGGTCTGCAGGTGCATGCCGTGCCGGAGTTCAAGAAGATGCAGGTCCGCTTTCGTAATATCCGTATTCAGGATCTGGGCCTGAACGATCCGGCGACAGCCGAAGTGCCGGATGCCCGTGTCGGCGAGTGGATCGACGATTCGGGGACGGTCGTGCAGAGCTACTTCGACAAGAGCGAAAATGTTTATAAGCTTTGGGTTCGCAAAGAGGGGTATCGTCATGTCGCACCGACTGCCGTGCTGACCGCATGTTCGGAGCCGGGCGGGGTGCGTTACGCCAACGACGAGGGATGGAACGCCGCGACGGAAGGGAAGAAGTTCGTCGTGACGGGGCCCGACGGGTTCCGTTTCGAGGGGCGCAGGAGCGGTCGCAAGTCGCCGACGCTCGGGGCTGTGGCGCCCGAGGGGGCCGTGGTGCTCTTCGACGGTCGCGATCTCGACCAGTGGGGGGCCGCCAAGCACAAGGAGTGGTTGACGTGGAGCTATGAAGCCGCCGAGAAGGTGAAGCTGACTCCGGCGGGCGATATCGAGCTGGTGCCTGGTAATCAGTCGATTTTGACCAAGCGCAGCTTCGGCGATATCAAGCGTCTGCATGTGGAGTTTCGTCTGCTGGGCGACGTGACGAACGGCGGTTTGTACTACATGAGCCGCTGGGAGTTCAATATCAAGGATTCGTGGTGCTCGGTCAAGGGCGATCCCTGCTGTGCCGTAGGCAATATCGACGGGGTTGCGCCGCTCGACTGGAACTGGGCGCTTCCGCCGATGGTCTGGCAGACGATGGATATCGAGTACACGGCCCCGAAGCTGGCCGAGGACGGTTCGGTCGTAGAGCATGCCCGCGCCACGATGTATCACAACGGCAAACTGGTTTACAAGGATCTGGAGATGGGGCCCGTGCGCGGTGCCGGCGGCGGCCGTACGCCGATTACGAACCGTGGCCCGATCTATCTGCAGGAGCACGGTACGGCCTATCAGTTCCGTAATATCTGGATCGTAGAGTAGGGGCTTGATGAAACGGGTCGGAAAAATAGGGTGCGTCCTGCTGTTGGCGGGTGCGCTGCTGGCGTCGGGTGCGGCATCGGCGCAGCGGAAAGGGGCCGGGAAGAGCGGGGCGAAGGAGCGGCACACGGAGCAGCCGAAGCGTTCCGTCGGGTCGAAGGTTCGGCCCTCGGGGGCGCCGTTCGAGCATCGCAAGCAGTTCGATGCCTCGAAAGCCTACGTCAAGGTGGCGCTGAACGCCTATTCGTTCGCCAAACCGCTCAACGACTATGTGAAAGGGCGTTCGTCCGATCCGATGACGATGTTCGATCTGATCGACTTCTGTGCCGAAAACGATATCGACGCGCTCGATGCTACGGGGTACTTCCTGGTCGGCTATCCCGATATTCCGACCGACGAATACCTCTACTTGGTCAAGCGCTACGCCTTTTCGCGGGGCGTGGATATCTGCGGCACGGGGACGGCCAACAACTTCGCCGATCCCGATGCGGCGGCACGGGCTGCCGACCTGGAGCGTGTGAAGCGCTGGGTGGATGTCGCCGCGAAGCTGGGTGCGCCTGTGCTGCGCGTCTTCTCGGGCCCCGTGCCCGAGGGGTACGAGGCGCGTTGGGACGAGGTCGCCGGCTGGATGGCCGAATGTTTTCGCGAGGCGGCCGACTACGGGGCTTCGCGCGGCGTGATGATCGGCGTGCAGAACCACGGCGACATGCTCGCCACGGGCGAACAGACGCTCCGCCTGTTCCGCATGGTCGATCACCCCTGGTTCGGACTGATACTCGACACGGGGTATTTCCGCTCGCCGGATCCCTATGTCGATATGGAGATGTGCATGCCTTATGCCATCAATTTTCAGATCAAGGAGAGTGCTTTCGGCAAGGAGAGTTTCGTCGAGCAGGATTTGGGCCGTATCATGCGCATGGTTCGCAAGGCCGGCTATCGCGGATATCTGCCGGTCGAGACGCTCTCCGTCCCCGGGCGTCCCTACGATCCCTATACGCTGGTGCCGGAGTTCGTGAACAAGGTGCGCGCTGCCGTCGCCGCGGAGTTCGATAAGGAAATCAAGTAAAAACAGAATAATATGGAAAAACGGATTTTGAAAGCCGGTTTCGCCGGTTCGGGCTTCGCCGCCCGGTTTCATTACGACGCCCTGGGCCACGTGTTCAGCACGAAAGTCGAGGTGGCAGGCGTCTTTTCGGTAGCACGCGAGGAGGCGGAGCAGTTCGCCGCCGAGCGCAACATGAAAGTGTTCGACACGCTCGATGAGATGATCGAGGCCTCGGATGTGATTCATGTCTGCGTGCCTCCCGCCTTCCACGAGCAGATCGTGCTGGCGGCCCTGGCCAAGGATAAGGATGTGATCGTCGAGAAGCCGTTCACGGGGTATTTCGGCGACGGAACCCCCGAGTTCGACGGCGACGTCTTTCCTCGTGAGGAAGGGCTGAACAAGACCATGGAGAGCGTGCGTCGCATGCTCGATGCCGAGAAGACCAGCAAGGGACGCATCATGTATGCCGAGAACTGGGTCTATGCACCCCCCGTACAGAAGGAGCGCGAGATCATCGAAAAGAGCAAGGCGCAGATCCTTTGGATGCACGGCGAGCAGTCGCACTCGGGATCTCATTCGCTCGCCTACGGGCAGTGGAAATTCTCGGGCGGCGGTTCGCTCATCGGCAAGGGGTGCCATCCGCTCACGGCAGCCCTCTACCTGAAACAGGTCGAGGGACGCGTGCGCAACGGCGAGCCGATCCGTCCCGTTTCGGTGTCGGCCCGCGTGCACGCCATCACCCGAATGCCCTCCTACGAGGACCTCGGGCAGCTCAAGACCCACTACAAGGATATCGAGGATTTCGCGGCCGTGCACATCGTCTTCGAGGACGGCACGATCGCCGACGTCTTCGCCAGCGAGCTGAGCCTAGGCGGCACGAACAACTGGCTGCGCGTGAATGCTAACAACCACCGCACGCTCTGCAACATGAGCCACAACGACACGATGCAGACCTACACGCCCGACGAGAAGTTCTACGAGGATGTCTACGTCGTCGAGAAGACCGAAACCAAGCAGGGCTGGAGCTGCATCGCGCCCGACGAGGGGTGGTTCCTCGGATACCAGCACGAGCTCGACGCTTTCTACAAGGCTTCGGCGACGGGCGGATACATCGAGAGCAACAGCAAACTGGCGGCGGATACCGTGACGGTGATCTATGCGGCCTATGTGTCGGCCGAGCGCAACGGCGAGGCCGTAGCCGTGGAGAATCTCTAAAACCCGAATGACGATGAACAGCAACAAGCAGATGCCGGCCGATGAGATGCTGGCCAAGAGCCGGTCGGGCATGCCGATGTACAAGGCCGGAGATCCGGAGCTGGTAAGGCGCGAGCGCGCCGAATTGCAGGCGCTTCAGAGCAAGGGGGCCTGGGAGCGCACGAAGTGGTATTTTTCCAAATCGGGCCCGGGGTGGATGCAGAGTGCCATGACCCTCGGCGGCGGCAGTGCCATGGCTTCGCTCTTTTCGGGCGCCTATCTCAAATACGAACTGCTCTGGGTGCAGCCTGTCGCCATGCTGATCGGCGTGGTCATGCTGTCGGCGCTGGCCTATCAGACGCTCAGCACCGGAACACGGCCGTTCTATGCCATGAAACGGTATGTCAGTCCGGCGGTCGCCTGGGCCTGGGCGATCTGCACCCTGGTGGCGACGATGATCTGGCACTTCCCGCAGTACTCGCTGGCGACGGGCATGTCGCTTGATCTGATTCAGGCTTTCTGCGGTTTCGAACTGGCCGACGGCTCGGGCGTGCAGACCGCCGTGCTGATGAGTCTGGCGGTCGTGGTGTTCTGCGCCGCGACGGCCATCGTCTGGAACTACGGCAAGGGCAGCAAGGGCATCAAGCTCTTCGAAAACATCATCAAGTCGATCGTCTGGTTCATCATCGTTTCGTTCGCCGTGGTGGTCGCCGTTTGCAGCTTCACGGGCGACGGCATCGATTGGAGCGAGGTGGGGGCCGGATTTCTGCCTTTTTCGTTCGAGGGCGGATTCCACTGGAACATTCCCGACTCGGCCCGGGGGATCTCGATCTTCATCGCCTCGCTCAGTGCTGCCGTGGGCATTAACATGACCTTTCTGTTCGGCTATTCGTTTCTGGCGAAGGGCTGGACGCGGGAGTACAAGGGACTTGCCCGTTTCGATCTGCTCACCGGCATGCTGATCCCCTATACGCTGGCCACCTCGCTGATGATCGTCGCCGCCGGTACGACGATCCATTCGCAGGCTTTTCTCGACTCGGGAGCCACGAGCGTGTCTCCCATTGCGGCGGCCGGCATGCTCGAAGCGGCCGGACTGCCCGCCCTGGTGTCGCGGCTGGTCTTCGGCCTGGGCATCATCGGCATGTCGATGAATGCCATTATCCTGCATATGCTCGTCTGCGGATTCGCCGTGTGCGAGATTTTCAAGGTCGAGGCCTCCGGCTGGAAATATCGGCTGGCCACGCTGCTGCCTGCGCCGGGTATCTTCGGCGCGATTCTCTGGAGTTCGATGGGAACCTGGATCGCTATTCCGACTTCGGCCATCGCACTCATCATGCTGCCGGTCGCCTACATCGGCTTCTTCCTGCTCAACAACAGCGAAAAGTATCTTCGGGAGGATATGCCCCGCGGTTCGCGCCGCTTCTGGTGGAATCTGGGCATGATCCTCGCGATCGGCATTACGCTCGTCAGCGTCATCTACTATCTGGTAACTGTCGTACCTACTTATTTCGATTGATATGATCCGATTCAGTGGTTTTGCCGATGAGGTCACGCCTGATTTCAAAGGGCAGCTGGAGTTCCTGCGAAGTGCCGGAATCCGATTCATCGAACTGCGTTTCGTCGACGGCACGAATGTCACGCAACTCGACGACGAGGCATTGCGGCGGGCCCGTGCGTTGCTCGACGAGTACGGCATCGGAGTGAGTGCTATTGCCTCGCCTGTCGGCAAGGTGGCGCTGGACGCCCCTTTCGAGCCTCATTTCGAACTTTTCCTGCATACGGTCGAACTGGCCCGTCTCTTCGGGACGAAATTGATCCGCGTATTCAGCTTCTATCCGCCCGAGGGCGTCGATATCGACACCTGTCGCGACGAAGTTACGGCCCGCCTGAAACGGATGGCCGATGCGCTGGAGGGGAGCGGCGTCGGGATGGTTCACGAGAACGAATCCCATATTTACGGTCACAGTGCGGAGCATTGTGCGGATATCGCCGCGACGGTCGCGTCGCCGCATCTCTCGCTGGCCTACGATCCGGCCAATTTCGTATGGGGCGATAACATCACGGACAACGTGGAGCGGTGCTTCCCGGTGATGGAACCCTATGTGAACCATATTCACATCAAGGACTGGAAACTGGGCAGTACCGACATCGGATCGCTGCCCGGCGAGGGCGACGGGCAGATCGAGATGCTCGTCGAGCGGCTCGCCCGAATCGGCTATTCGGGCTTCGTGACGCTGGAGCCTCATATGAGCTCGGGAGGTCGGTTCGGCGGTGAAACCACTCCTGAGCAGTTCCTCGCTGCTTTGGAGAGGGTGAAAGCGATGTGCGACAAATATTCCCTTGTATACGAATAGGCCGTATGATACGCATTGACCATACGTTGACTCCTCGGCGACTGCTGCCGAAACTGGAGCGTTTCTGGAGGCTTTCGGGCGAGAAGATTCTGCGGATAGCCGCCGAATACGATCCCGCAGCGGGAGCTCCGGTCTTTACGCGGCAGGGGCGTTACACCTCGCGCGGGTGGACCGAATGGACGCAGGGTTTTTGTTTCGGTTCGGCGCTGTTGCAGTTCGACGCTACGGGAGAGGAGTGCTTTCTCGACTACGGTCGGGAGAATACCCGGCGGTATATGGCGCCTCACGTCAGTCATACCGGTGTTCACGATCACGGATTCAACAACCTGTCGACCTACGGGAATCTGTTGCGTCTGATGGGGGAGGGGCGCATTTCGCACGATGCGGCCGAGCGGGACTTCTATGAGTTGGCCGTTCGGATTTCGGGCAGTGTGCAGGCGTCGCGCTGGACCCGTACGCGGGAAGGCGGTTTCATCTATTCGTTCAATGGCCCCCATTCGCTCTTCGTCGACACGATTCGTTCGTGTCGGGTGCTGATGGCCGCACATCTGCTCGGCCACCGGCTGTATGCGGAGAATGACTGCTGTATTTCGCTGCTCGGACGTGCGTTGGAGCATTTGGAGACGACGGCCCGCTATTCGGTTTATTACGGAGAAGGGCGCGACGGCTACGATATCTCCGGTCGAACGGCTCACGCAGCGATTTTCATTATAAACGACGGCATGTCTCTTATAAACATCTCCGAGCCCACGAGACTAGTCATGATCTCGTATGCCGTCTTCTGCTTGAA
>CAMWWU010000029.1 GCA_947178025.1 uncultured Alistipes sp.
TGTCGTTGTGAATCTTCAGACGGCGGGCCTTCGAACGGAACTCGAAGACCGAAAGCGCCGGCGTGTCGTCGATGAAGAGCGGTGCGGCGCCCAGCGGTTTGGTCGCCGATTCGAGGTGGCGCCACTGCTCGGGCGTGAGACGGCCCGCCTTGACGTCGTTGCCCGATAGGCCCGTTTCGGCGATGATCAGACGCATCATCAGCTGCACGGAGGACATTTCGAGCGAGAAGAACGCCACGCCCTGCTCGTGGTCGACGGCCATGTTGCGGGCCATCGAGAGCACGAAGGCGGTCTTACCCATCGAGGGTCGGGCCGCGATGATGATCAGGTCCGAGAGCTGCCAGCCGAGCGTCACGCGGTCGATGGCCATGAACCCCGACGGCACGCCGCTGAAGGCGCTCGTGTTCTTCGAGGCCTCCTCGATCTGCATCAGCGCACGGGCCAGGATATCCTTCGAGGCCTGCACCGAACGCTTGACATAGCCCTCCGAGACCTTGAAGATCTCGCCCTCGGCATAGCCGATGAGCTCCGTCACGTCGGTCGACTCGTCGTAGGAGCGGCGCTGGATCTCGGTCGCCGAGCGGATCAGCTCGCGCTGCACGTGCTTCTGGGCGATGATCTTGGCGTGGAACTCGACGTTGGCCGCCGAGCCGACCTTCTGCGTCAGCTGCGCCAGATAGGAGGCGCCGCCCACCTTCTTGAGCTCCTTTTTGCCTTTCAGACGCTCGGTGACGGTGAACAGGTCGATGGGCTTGAGCTCCATCGAGAGCTCCTCGATCGCCTTGTAGATCGTGCGGTGCTCCTCGGTGTAGAATGCGTCGGGAGTGACGAACTCCTGCACGGCGATGATGCTGTCCTTTTCGAGCATCAGGGCACCGAGCACGGCCTCCTCCAGCTCGACGGCCTGCGGGGGCACGTTGCCGGAGGCTTCGGTCAGCGCGTTGAACGCCTCCCGGTTACGGGCGGAGGGGGTATATTCTTTAGCCATTGTTCGGGGTGTTTCGGACCTCAAAAATAGCGATTCGGGCGGACATATCAAAGAAATCGGAGCGGAATCGAACGACTGCGGGTCAATCCTGAATCGCCGTCAGCACCCCGTTGTCGAAATAGAGGCAGTGATACCAGCCGTAAACCCACTGTTCGTGCGTCGCGCCGGAGACGATCGTGCGGTCGATCCGGCAGGGGGCGCCCCTTCGACGTCTCCGCCCGCAACTCCTCCCCGAGCGCCTCATGCAGCGCCCGCATCAGCGAACAAACTCTTTTCATCGGCATATCGGATTACGTAGCTTACTCTTTCACACCCAGCTCGCGTCGCGACACGGCCAGCGCCGCGATGCTGATCCGGCATCCGGGCGCCGCACGGAGCATCTCGCCCGCACAGGCGAGCAGCGTGCTGCCCGTGGTCATCACGTCGTCGACCAACAGCACGTGGCGCCCCTCCAGCCGCTCGGGATGCCGCACGACGAAGGCCCCTTCGACATTCCCGGCCCGCTCCCGGCGCGATTTGAGCGCCTGACTCGGGGTGTTGCGGCGGCGTCCGACGCTCGCGCGGTCGACCGGCACGCCCAGTTGCGCGGCGATCCCCTCGGCGAGGTACTCCGACTGGTTGTATCCCCGCCGGCACCGTTTGAACGGATGCAGCGGCAGCGGAACCACCGCCTCCACGTCGTCGTAGAGCCCGCTCCCCTTCAGGCAGCGGCCGTACCACTCGCCCATGACTCGGGCCGTGCGCCACGCGCCGCGGTACTTGAACGCGTGGATCATCCGCCGCCACCCGCTTCCAGGCAGGAAGAAGAGAAAGCCCGAGGCGCGGTGCACGGCCGGCAGCATCGCGCGGCAGCGATCCAGCACGGGATTCCACGCATCGCTCCAGTAGCCCGTCAGGGGCGCCGTGGTGCGGCAAAGCGTGCAGACCGCCCGCTCGCCCGATTCGAGCGGCCCGCCGCAGACGGCGCAGCGCTCCGGAAAGAGCAGGCCGAGCAGGTCACTGAGGATCGACATCGGCGACGACGGTTACGGACTTGAACTCGGGATGCTCGGCGAAGACGCGCAGCTCTCCGGCAAGGATCTCCCGGGCCCGGAGCGCCGAAGCGCCGTTCTCGACCTTGAGCAGCAGCCCCGCGAGGTACTCGCCGCGAATACGGTCGACGGGCGGCGCCATGGGCCCCAGCACGCGCCTTCCGAAGCGGGCGCGGAGCCGCTCGGCGAGCCACATCGCGCCGCGGCGCAGCAGCGCGGGATCGCGATGCCGCAGCGTGAGCGACGTCAGCCGCGCATAGGGAGGATAGAAGAAGGCTTCGCGATCGGCCAGCTGCTCGCATGCCATCGCCTCGAAGTCGCCCGCCAGCACCTGCTGGAGCACGGGGTGTCCCGGCTCGGCGGTCTGGATCACCACCTCGCCGTCGCCGTCGCGGCGTCCGGCGCGCCCGGCGACCTGCGCCAGCAGCTGGTAGGCCCGCTCGGCGGCCCGGAAATCGGGGTTGTTGAGCAGGTTGTCGGCATTGAGCACCCCGACGAGCGACACGCCCCCGAAGTCGAACCCCTTGGCGATCATCTGCGTACCGACCAGGATGTCGGTCCGGTGCTCCGCGAAGTCGGCGACGATGGCGCTGAACGCGCGCTCCGAGGTCACGCTGTCGCGGTCGAGGCGCGCGACCCGCGCCTCGGGGAAGAGACGGGCGATCTCCTGCTCGATCTTCTCGGTGCCGAAGCCCACCGGCACGACGTCCGTCACGCGGCACGAGGGGCAGCGCGCCGGCACGGGGATCGTATGACCGCAGTAGTGGCAGACGAGCCGCTCGCCGTTCTTGTGGTAGGTCAGCGTCACGTTGCAGTCGGGGCAGCGGGCCGTCCAGCCGCACTCCGTGCACTCGACATAGGGCGAGAATCCGCGCCGGTTCTGAAAGAGCATCACCTGCCCGCCCCGGGCGAGCGCCTCCTCCATCTTATCCAGCAGCAGTTTGTTGAAGTGAACCTGCCGCTCGCCGCGCCGGGCGGCCCGCAGCGTGTCCGACACGAAGATCGCCGGCGGGCGGGCGGCGCCGTAACGCTCCGCGAGCACGGCATGGCCGTACTTGCCGCTCCGGGCGTTGAGCCACGTTTCGAGCGACGGCGTGGCGCTGCCCAGCAGCACGTGGCCGCCGAAGAGGCGCGCCGCAACGATCGCGCAGTCGCGGGCGTTGTAGCGCGGCGCCGGCTCGGTCTGCTTGTAGCTGGCGTCGTGCTCCTCGTCGACGACGATCAGTTGCAGCGACCGCAGCGGCAGAAAGAGCGCCGACCGGGCCCCGACGACCAGCTCGCCTCCGTCGGATCGGCAGAGACGCAGGTAGGTCTCCGTGCGGCGGCGGGCCGTGAGTTTCGAGTGATAGGCCGTCACGCGGCTGCCGAAGATGCGCTCCAGCCGCTCGATGAGCTGCGCCGTGAGGGCGATCTCCGGGACCAGCAGCAGCACGTCGCCGCCCCGGGCGAGCACCTCGGCGATCAGATGGATGTAGATTTCGGTCTTACCCGACCCGGTGATGCCGTGCAGCAGCGCCGCGCACTTCCCGGCGGCGAACTGTTCGCGCAGCGAGGCGAGGGCCGCAGCCTGATGCCCGGTCAGCTCGGGCAGGCGGAACGCCGAACCGCCGTGCTCGACGGTGCGTTCGCGCTCCGTGCGGCGGATATGGCCCTTACGCTCCAGCGCATGCAGCACCGCGGCGTCGGCACGAAGCAGACGCCGCGCCACCTCGCCCGTAGCGATGCGGTCGCCGTCGCCCGCCGAAGCGATTTCGAGCAGCGCCTCGTACTGCTTCGGGGCGCGGCGTTCGAGCTTCTCGAAGAGTTCGTGGAGCCGCGACGCGTCATGCAGCGCCGCATCGAGTGCGACGTAACTCTCGGTGCGGGGCCGGAACTCCGCCTCGAAAAAGGCCTCCTCCGTATCGGCCGAGGGCTTCATCAGCGCCGGAAGCGCCACACGCATCACCTCGCCCGGCGTACAGAGGTAGTAGGAGGCGATCCACTCCCACAGCGCCCGCTGCCGCTCCGACACCAGCGGCCGGTCGCCGAGCGGACGCAGCACCGGCTTGATCCGTTTGAAATCGGGCCGGCGGTCGTGCAGACGCCACACGATGCCCGTATAGAATTTGCGGGGTCCGAACTGCACGGCGACGGCCTGCCCGGCCGCGAGCTCCATCCCCTCGGGGACGGCGAACGTGTAGGCGGGCTGCGCCAGCGGCAGCACGATATCGGCGAAAGCCGGCATCAGATCTTGGGAAGCGACTGGAATCCCAGTCCGTAGACGCCCATCACCGAACCGACGGACATGAAAGCGTTGGGGTCGACCGACTTGACCACCTTGAGGATTTTCGAGGTCTCCCGCTTGCGGCACACCACGACCACGACCTTCATCGGTTCGCGCGTATAGCCGCCCATACCCTCCAGCAGCGTGACGCCGCGGTGGGCGTTCTCGATGATGGCGCGGGTGATCTCCTCGTATTTATGGCTCATGATGAGCACCTGGTTCGACTGCTGGTTGCCCGACATGATCAGGTCGACCGTATAGCTGAATACGGCGGTCATGATGTAGCCGTAGACCACCGTGTTGAGCGTCGACCCGACGAGCAGCGACGAGCCGATGATCATGAAGTCGGAGCACATGACGATGTTGCCGTAGCGCACCGTGCGGTACTTGTTGATGATCATCGATACGATGTCCACGCCGCCGGTCGAGCCGCCCTGCATGAAGCAGATCGCCACGCCGATACCGGCCAGCACGCCGCCCAGGATGACTTGCAGCAGATTCTCCATCCCGGCGAAAAGCCCCTCGGCAGGAAGCACGCTCTCCCAGAAGTTCATCGACACGGAGATCATGAAGATCGAGAAGACGGTCTTGATGCCGAACTTCCAGCCGACGATGAACCCGGCGACGAGCAGCAGCAGGCCGTTGATCAGAAAGACCATCGTACCGATCTGCACCTGCACGCCTGCGACCGCCTCCACGGCCCGGCAAAGCACGAGCGACAGACCCGCGGCACCGCCGCCGATACCGTCTGCGGGCAGAATGCAGCCGATCCATCCGAAAGCGTAGATGAACATGCCGACGGTCATCAGCGAGTATTCCCGGAAGGTCCGCAGGACCGATTCGAAAGTCAGGGATTTCATTTTCGAGGGGATTTAAGGTGTTCCGGGAACAAAGTTATAAAAAAATCGCCTTGATGTACACCCCGGGCCTCCAATCTTTTTTCGAGCATGCTCCACAGCTGTTCGTTGCGCACCGAACCCCAGTCGGGACCGCACCGGAAACGGGGCGGCGCCTCGGAGGCGAAGCGTTCGACGACCAGATCGGGACGCAGGCGGCGCAGCAGCTCGACCACCAGGTCGAGGTACTCGTCGAGCGTCCAGAAGCGGAATCGCCCGGGATCGAGGGCGTACTCGTCGGCCAGGGCCGTGTCGCGGAAGATCTGCAGCTGATGGAACTTGACGGTCGTGAGCGGCAGGGCGTTGATGCGCTGCGCCGAGGCGAGGAGATCGGCGTCGCTCTCGCCCGGCAGGCCGAGGATGAAGTGCCCGCCGACCGGAATGCCCCGCTGGGCGGTCATCTCCACGGCCCGTGCGGCGCAGGCGAAGTCGTGGCCGCGATTCACCCGCTTCAGCACGGCGTCGGAGGTCGACTCGATGCCGTACTCGATGGCGACGTAGCGGTCGCGGGCCAGCCGGGCGAAGTAGTCGAGCTTGCGCTCGTCGACGCAGTCGGGGCGCGTGCCGACGACGACGCCCGCCACGGCCGGATGCGCCAGCGCCTCGTCGTAGACGGCCCGCAGGCGGTCGAGCGGCGCATGGGTGTTCGAGAAGGACTGGAAGTAGACCAGATACTCGGAGGCCTCGCGATAGCGGCGGCGGTGGAACTCGATCCCCTCGTCGATCTGTTGCCGCACGCTCTTGGCAGGGGTACAATAGGAGGGGGTGAACGCTCCGTTGTTACAGAACGTACACCCCCCGTAAGCCAATGTCCCGTCGCGGTTGGGGCAGCTGAAGCCCGCATTGACCGCGACTTTCTGCACGCGGCGGCCGAACTGCCGGCGGAAATACCCCGAATAGGAGTTGTACCGCCTCGTATCGCCCCACGGATAGCTCATCCTACAATCCCCAGTCGGAGGGGGTATAGGAGCTCTTCGGCGCATTGGGTACGTTGACGAAGAACCGGTGTCCGGTGAGCTTTTCGAGATCGGCGATCGACATCATCTCCCGCGAAGTAACCGCCTGCCCCTTGAGATCGTTGGTGTGGGCTCGCACGAAAGCCGCGCACATCAGCTCGTCGGCCGTGCAGTTCTGCACCGACTTGCCGGTCGTGCCCTTCTTCGTGCGCAGGGCGGCGATGTAGAACATCGTGGGGCACGACACATCGGAGCGGCCGCCGAACGAGATCTTCTTCGGCGACGCCGATTTGCCGTAGCCGTCGGTGAAAGCATCGAAGTAGGTGCCGATCACCAGGTAGGTGGTATCGGCGCAGACTTTGCCGTCGATCCAGTCCTCCAGCGTATTCCAGCCACCGCCGCCGGTGTTGAAGCCCGACGAATACTGGGGTGCGATGTTGGAGTAGTAGAACACCTGGCGGTTGATGGCGGTCGACTTCGTGCGTTCGGCCGAACCGAGCATGTGTCCCTTGTTGCATCCGCTGTCGGTACTCTTACTGTAATACTGCAGGTTCGCCGGGATATCCGGATCTGCGGCATAGGCATCGGAGCGGCTGGCGCTGCCCTCGTAGCAGGCGTGACGCGGTGCGGCCACCCATACCGGGCAGTGGTGCGTGGCGCTGAAGCATACGGTGTAGTTGCGCGCCTTGTAGCCGTTCACCGTAAAGTCGGGGCAGATGTGATAGGCGTAATAGTACTCGTCGCCGGCTTTCGCGGCGTCCTCGGGGATCAGCTCCGGCCACCCCGGAAACTTCGTGTCGCCGGCAATGATTCCGCCCTGCTCGTCGAGCGTCGTGAACGACGCATCGGCGCTGACGAAGAGCGCGCCGTCGACGACCACGCAGAGCCGGAACGTATAGCGCGTAGCGGCCCGGAGCCCCGAGAACTGGGCCGTCTTGGCGCCCTGAGCCGTCGTTACGTCGACACGCTGGGAGGTGGCTCCGTCGGACGTATAGGCGAAATAGGCCTCCGTCACGGTTCCCGAACCGGCATACCGGAACGAGCACGATACGACGGCACCGTTTTTGGTCACGCTGCTGCTGGAGGGCGTACCGAATTCGGGCTTCACGAGCGGCGTAGGCGAATCGCCGTTGCCGCCGCAGACGATCTTGAGCGACTTGACGCGGCTCACGCCGTCGCCGTTGACGAGCGAGAAGTAGGGATAGGCGTATGCCGTGCAGTCGAAGACATAGGTGCCGCCGACCTCCTGCGGTACGATCTGCGTATCGGCGGCACTCGGCACGGCCTGCGTGCTGCCGGAGAGGTGCGGCTTCACCTGATCGCCCAGATAGAGTTGCAGGTTGGCGTTGCCGCTCTCGTAAACCACCTCGATGCGGCGCACCGGCCCCATATCCTCCAGATTGGCCAGATAACCCGACGTCTTCTTGAACTGAATCCAGCTGCCGTAGCTCGTACCGACATCCTGCACCTCGAACCGGCGGCCGTCCAAGGTCGCCGAGGTCTCACCGTATCGCTCGGGCAGCCCCTCCGACTCGTAGTCGACCAGCAGCACCGTTTCGGTATCGGGCTGGGGAGGGGCGACGCTGCCGCCGGCCCGCTGCACGACGGTCACCGTGCGCGACTCGGCGCCGGGATAGGCGACCGTGACGACGGCCGACCGCTCATCGCCCGTGTTGCCGTCGACCAGGAACGAGATCTCGCCCTCGATCGAGTAGTCGAACGTGTCGATCCACTCGGCGGGGCACGACGCCTCGACGGCGGCCCCCTCCTGCGGATTGACGACGGAGTAGGCGATCGTGCAGACGTCGCCGCCGGCATCGACCGTGAGGGTCGTCAGGCTGACGATTTCGAGCACCGTTTCATCGGGTGCGACGTCCGATGTCGTGAAAGTCACGGCCTTGCTCGTCATGCGCGACGAGCCCAACGCGACGAACGCGTTGACGGTATAGTCGGTCGAGGGGAGCAATCCCGTCAGACGGACACGAATCAACCCGCCGTCGATCAGATCGGGGCGGACATCGGTGAAAGCCCCCGGCACCCCGCTCTCATCGAGGGGAGCATAGCTGAAGCCCGAATTTTCGGGGGTCAGCACCCCGTCGGCGAAGACCGACAGACAAGCGACCTCGGCCGCGGTTCCGGATACGGCGGACACCTGCGGTTCGCCGAACCAGTCGGCCTGCTGCTCCGTGCCCTCCTCCTTGCAGGAGACGAAAGCCACGGCGAAGGCCCAAATGCAGAAAGTGAAAAACCTTTTCATAGATATGACTGAAAATTGCTTATGCCAAAATCATCGCCTCGCACGGCGCCTCCGGAAATCCCCTCCGGACGGTCCGGGCGCGACGGCGGTCGGAGCCCCGACGACGAGTAGATTCGCACACCGTCGCCATTACTCCCGATTTTTCGAATCGATCCAGATCGTCACCGGACCGTCGTTCACCAGCCCCACCTGCATGTCGGCGCCGAACTCGCCCGTCGGCACCTCGCGTCCGGCGAGCTGGGCCACGCGCGCCGCGAAACGCTCGTAGAGGGGCTGCGACACGGCACCCGGAGCCGCCCCGACATACGACGGGCGGTTCCCCTTGCGCGTCGAGGCCATCAGCGTGAACTGACTGACCACCAGCACCTCGCCGCCCGTCTGCACGACATCGCGGTTCATCACGCCCGCCTCGTCGTCGAAGATCCGCAGCCGCACGAGCTTGCCGGCCAGGTATTCGACATCCTCCTCCGTGTCGTCGTTTCCGACACCGAGCAGCACCAGCATCCCCCGCCCGATGCGGGAGCGGAGGCGGTCGCCGATCGTGACCGAGGCTTCGGTCACCCGTTGTACGAGCATGCGCATGGCAGTCGGGGATTACAGATTACCGAAATAGGCCCACAGATTGTCGCCCTCGGGCACGGGGGCCGTCACCGCGACGGGCTCGCGGCGCACCGGGTGTTCGAACTCGACGCAGCGCGAGTGGAGCGAGATGCCGCCCCCGGGCATCGAGCGCCGGGCGCCGTACTTCAGGTCGCCGCGGATCGGACAGCCGATCTTCGAGAGCTGGGCGCGGATCTGGTGGTGGCGGCCCGTGAGGAGTTCGACCTCGACGAGCGTGTAGCGCGTCGACGCGCCGAGCGTGCGGTAACGCAGCCGGGCCGGCTTGGCGTCGGCCTTCGGAGCGTCGAGGGCCCGCGACCGGTTGGTGCGTCCGTCGCGCAGGATGTAGTGCGCCAGTTCGCCCTCGGCCGGGTCGGGCGCCTGCTCGGTCAGCGCCCAATAGACCTTGCGGATACGCCCCTCGCGGATCATTTCGTTGAGCCGCACGAGGGCTTTCGAGGTCTTGGCGAAGAGCACCGCCCCGCTCACGGGACGGTCGATGCGATGCACCACGCCGAGGAACACCTCGCCGGGTTTCGCGTCGCGCCGCTTGATGTAGGCCTTGATCTGATCTTCGAGGGCGCTCTCGCCCGACGGATCGGGCTGCACGAGGTCGCCGCATCGTTTATTGACGATCAGCAGGTGGTTGTCTTCATAAAGGATATCGTCCGGGCAGAACATGGGCAGCTTTACAGAATAAAGGTAAACGGCAGCAGCAGCGATGCCGACTCGACGACGGAGGCCGACCCGTTGCCGCTCATCACGACACGCATCGGCGACCCCTGACGGCGCTCGACGTCGACCATCACCTGCCGGCACTGGCCGCAGGGGTAGCACTCCCGCTCCGAAGGGACGGAAGCGATGGCCAGCGCCTCGATCGGATCGTCGGCGTAGTTGGCCTGCGCATAGAACAGCAGCGTGCGTTCGGCGCAGAGACCCGCGGGATAGACTTCGCTCTCGAAGTTGCTCCCGTAGAGGATCCGGCCGCTCCGAAGGCGTGCCGCAGCCCCCACGCGGAACTTCGAATAGGGCGCATGGGCGTTCGCCGTAGCCCGTTCGGCCTCGGCGACCAGTTTACGATCGGCCTCGGGAAGCTCCGCGAGGGCCGCATAGTGTTCGTAATTGAAACTGAACCGTGTTTCCATAGCTCCTTTTTGTCAGGGGTGAATTACAAAGATATATAAAATTTCGAAAAAGAGTTGCAATCAATCGTTTTTTCTCCATCTCAGACGTCGATCCGTCACTTTCCGCCGCTCCGCAGACGCGAAAGGGTGTCCTCGTCGGGCACCCCTCGCAGCTTCGGACGGCGCGGCGCCGCCGGCTACTCCAGCACGAACTTGGCCTGCACGTTGTACTGCAGCCGGATCGTCTTGAAGTCGAGCGCCTCGTCCCCGGCGATCTCCTCGGAGGCCGTATCCATGAACCCCGCACCGCGCATGACCGCCTTGTTGTTGTAGAGGGTCGGCACGACGCTGCTGTTCGAATCGTAGATGTAGAAGCACTTGCCCACCTGCTGCCCGATGGCCTCGGCGAGCGTCGCTGCGCTCTGCCTGGCGTTGCGGATCGCCTCGACGCGCACCTCCTCCTTGTAACGGTCGATCTCGGAGTGGGTGACCCTCAGGATCGACACGTCGGAGATTCCCAGTTCGTCGAGCGCCTGCCACACGGCCGACACCTCGGCCGCGGAGCCGAGCTGCAACTGATACTTGGCCGTCGCTACGGAGGTCTTCTTCCGGAAGAATTCGCTCGACAGATTGGCCACCTTGAGCTGTTTGTCGACCTTGACGCCCACGCGCTTGAGCGCAGCGATCATATCGCGCTGACGGCTCTCGACCGAGATCTTGCCTTTCGAATCGCGCTCGTCGATGACGATCGAGAGATAGAACTCGTCGGGCGTCACCTCCTTCTCGGCCCGTCCGTTGACCTGAATGTAACTCGGAAACGCCTCGGTCGTCTGCGCCGAAGCCGCCACCGCCGCCAATGCGGCGATCGCCAGTAGCATCAATCGTTTCATGATCTCGTATTTTTGGGAGTTCGTTACGCAAATAGAACGCCGAAGTCGTCCGGATATTGCCTGCCGGAGCTATTTCCGGGTCGCGGAGAGGCGTTTGATCTCCTTTTTCGTCAGTTCAGCAGCGACCAGCGCTTCGTCGACCAGCGGCGTGTACGTGCCCCGCGCCCCGGGGACGACATCCCCGTCCGTGGTCCGGAAGCGGGGGAAATAGCGCCGGAAGCGGAGGTAGTCCTGCTCCCACGTCCCCTCGGGATTGGTCTCCGCCCAGTAGATCTGCACCGAAAGCCGGTAATGCTCGCCGTCCTGCGTGCCGACCAGTGCCAGCGGCGTCGAGGGCAGCACCTCGTCGCCCTCCCCGACGAACAGATTCGCGGCATCCAACGTGATATACCTCGCAATCGTGCCGTCGGGCTGCTCGATTTCGAGCGACGGCGTGCGGGTGGTGAACCGAACGTCCTCAGGCCCACGCTCCGGAATGCGGATCTTCCGCACCACACCCCGGCGCATGGCGTAGACCGTATCGCCCGGCCGCATCAGGAAGACGAACCCCAGGTACTCCTTCGGATCGTCGTCCCCCTTGGTGTACTCGTCCAGCACGTCGACCGTCCGCCCCACTTCCACGGGCCGTCCGGCCGCGCAGGGCATGCGGTAGACGAAATTCGTGTCGACATGCTTCGGATCGAGCACCCCATGAAAGGTCCGATACGCAAAGTCGAATCCGACATGCTGCTCCCGATCCAGCGGACGCAGCGTCAGAAACCGGGCATTGTCGCTGCAGACCGCATATTTATGAACTCCCGGGCCGAGCCCGATGCAGTTGGACAGCTCGGCGAAGCGCAGCAGCACGGTCGTGGTTCCGGACTCGTTTTTGTCCACCAGCGTAAAGACGACGGATTTCCCGTCGGATCCCTGGTCGTAGGTGATCCTCGGCTGGGCCGGGACGGCGGAAGCGGCGAAGAGCGCCGCAGCGAGAAGCAGGCGTTTCATGGTCAGCAGTATTCGGTCGGATATCAGCGGCGGACGAGTTTCACGACGTTCTCCACGTGGTGCGTGTGGGGGAACATATCGACGGGCTGCACGGCCGCGACGCGGTAGTCGGCGTCGAGCAGCGCCAGATCGCGGGCCTGCGTGGCGGGATTGCAGCTCACGTAGACGATGCGCTCGGGCGCGGCGCGGCGGATCACCTCGATCACCGGCTCGTCGACACCCGCACGGGGCGGATCGAGGATGATGACGTCGGGACGTCCGTTCGCCTCGACGAACCGGTCGTCGAGCACGGCTTTCATGTCGCCCGCATAGAACGACGTGTTGCCGATGCCGTTCAGCTCGGAGTTGACCTTCGCGTCGGCGATCGCCTCGGGCACGTACTCGATGCCCACCACCTTCGCACAGCGCGAGGCGCAGAAGTTGGCGATGGTGCCCGTGCCCGTATAGAGGTCGTAAAGCACGTCGCCGGGCTTTAGGTCGGCGAAGTCGCGGGCCACCTTGTAGAGCTCGTAGGCCTGCGCCGAGTTGGTCTGATAGAACGACTTGGGCCCCACCTTGAAGCTCAGCCCCTCCATCCGTTCGAGGATATGGTCCTTGCCCTTGTAGAGGATCGCGTCGAGGTCGCCCGTCGAGTCGTTGAGCTTGGTGTTGACGACGTAGAAGAGCGACGTGACGGCCGGGAAGCGCCCGGCGATATGATCCAGCAGCGCTTCGATCCGCTCCCGGTCGTCGGCGCCGAAGACCGCGACGACCATCACCTCGCCCGTCGAGGCCGTGCGGACGATCAGGTTGCGCATCAGCCCCTCGTGCGTGCGTGCGTTGTGGAACGTATAGCCGTGTTCGAGGCAGAAGCGCTTGACTTCGAGACGGATTTCGTTCGACGGATCGGGCTGCAACCAGCACTTGCGGATGTCGAGCACCTTGTCGAACATGTTGGGAATATGGAATCCGAATGCGGGTTCGGGGGCGATGTCGCCGCCCGCCTCGACCTCCTCGCGCGTCAGCCAGCGGCGGTCGGCGAAGGTAAATTCGAGTTTGTTGCGATAGAAGCGCGTCTCGGCCGATCCGAGACAGGGGGCGATCTCGGGCAGCTCGACCTTGCCGATGCGCGTCAGCTGGTCGCGTACCTGCCCGGTCTTGAAGCGCAGCTGCTCCTCATAGGGCAGGTTCTGCCACTTGCAGCCTCCGCAGACGCCGAAATGCTCGCAGAACGGCTCGGCGCACAGCGGCGACCGCTTCACGTAGCGCACGACGTAGCCCTCCATGAAACGGCGGCGCTTGACGCGGATCTGCACGTCCACCACGTCGCCCGGGACGGTCATCGGCACGAAGACCACCACGTCGTTCCAATGCCCCATCGCCTTGCCCTCGGCGGCGAGCGTCGTTATCTCAAGCCCCTCGATCAGGGGATAATTCGCTTTCTTTCTTGCCATAAGATTCGATTTTTCCGACACAAAGGTAGAAAGAATCGTTCAATTCGAAACGTTTTCGAGCAGGAAATCCGCAAACCTCCTTCGGACCGACGCGACACGCAAAAAAAGCGCCCTTGCCGGAATTGCTCCGCGCAAGGGCGCTTTTTTCGATTCGGCCCGATCTCTAAGCCTCCTTATCGCCGAAGCGCTCTCTCAAAAATTCGTTAATATTGAACAGATTGCGCGAGATATTCACGAAGATTTTCACAAACGCCCACTGGATAAGAGAGATGATTATCGAAAATATGCCTAAAAACATAAACAATGCTTCAGGTTCTTCTTTGGCTGCCAAAGCAAAAAACGCAATACTGGCGAGGAGCCCCACAATCAGCCATAGGATAGCCAAAACATTGATGACGATTTCAGCCAAGGAGTTGGTCGAATGCGAGGAATAGCGCCTCTGCACCGGTTCGGATTCCATGACAGACTGGAATACGTTTTCTTGTTCATTCATATACTTAAAGTTTTTATAAGGTTATTTTTTCGTATCCATCGTATATGCGAAAAATGCGTATGCGCCATAAGAGATCGTGATGGAGATCAAACCGATACACAGGAAATAACGGCGCAGTGTTTCATTATAAACCTCCCAATCGAATTCCTCCATCGCGGAAAATACAGCCGATGGAACCACAGAAGACAAAACGGCACCGAGTATCGCGGCGATCAGCGGAACGAATGCCGCGACATAGGCCGCCTTACGATATTTTCCCGCAGGAACTCGACGTCCGATCAGAACAAATGTCACGACAAAGAGAATGTAAGCGACAGCGAATCCTATTTGATAGATTTCGGTTCCGGCCGACCCCAGGAGCAGAATAATTTCGAGCACCGACACGATAGATGCAACAACCATGACTCCAGAAGAGATCATGCCGAAGAGGGCTGGAAGATAAAGCGCCGATTTGCGGTTGCAATTCCGATGCAAAATCGAAAACCAACCTCCGAGGAGAGCGTAAACGACGATCTCTGCGCACACAGGCAATATACTGTTCGACCCCAGCCAGAGCGCCAAAAGAATCCGCAGTAACAACACAGCGACTATCGACATCCAGACGATTCGGGAAAACTTGGATAATTGTTCCATAAATATTGATAATTAGTTATTTGCAAAGATAGCCCCCCCCGAATTATCGGAGCGCAAAAGTTACTAACAAAATATCAACAAAAGAAGGCAATTATCGCACAAAACGGGCCGCAGCCCTCCGTCCGGAGGCGGCAGCCTTGCCGCCCGGAGACACACATCGAGCCGGAAGCTCAGGCGCACCGGCATCGGACGAGCGACACCCCGGAATGTCCCGACGACCGGGAAAACCGTCTCACTGATTTTTCCGCTCCCGGGTGCGCTGCCGCACGCCGCCGAGCCAGAATCCCACGGCGAAAGGCCCGCCGATGAGCACGGCGAGCGCAAGAACGAGGTAGAGAAGCACCTTGCCGACGAGCCCCGGCACGGCGTCGAACATCATGCGGAGCAGCTCCTCGACCGTCGTGCGGAGTTGTGCGACGAGCGCCTCCCGCTCGCCGGTGACGTAGTGCTGCAGCTCCATGCGCTGACGCCCCACGTCGGCGAAGGCATTGTCCACCGTAGCGTCGACCGCATCGAGCAGCTGCGCGAGCTGCACGCCGAGCCGCGTCATCACGCTGTCGGAGACTTCGGGCAGGTGCTCGGCGACCACGGCGAGCCGCGCGAACCGCCCGTCCAGCGAGTCGAGCCGCACGGCCAGCCGCGCGCCCATGCTGTCCTGCCGGAACTCCATCTCCAGCAGATCCTTCGACCAGCCGATGCTGTTGGAGAGCTGCTGCGTCTGGCCGCTCAGCCGGTCGTTGACGTCGGAGATCACCTCGGCGATCGTTCCCGTGGCGATCTCGGCCTCCCGGCCGTGAGCCCGCATGAACTCCAGCCACGCCAGCGTGGTGTTGGCCGCCCCGTCGTTCTCGCCGCGCAGCGGATTCTCGCGCACGTACTCCTCGACGAAACGCCCCAGCAGCTCGTAACGAGCCCCCGACAGCCCCTTGCGGGCCAGCTGCGCGATCCTCACGTCGAGCTGCGCCGCGACCTCGCGGGCCACGGAGCTCTGCGCACCGAAGAGCAGCGAATCGGGCCGCCGGGCGAAACCTTCGTGCATGCGGCGGCAGAGAATCCACAGGTCGGCCAGCGCCACCTCGGGAATCCCCTGCATCGCAGCCGAAACCCCGGCCCGCGTGGCCCGGATCTTCCACCTCACCGCCCGGATCCGGGTCGCCGCATCGGGAGCCCCCGATACGATCGAATCGGCGGCACGGGCCACCTCCGACGCCATGTCGTAATAGAATCCGCGGGTCATGACCCGCAGTTCCACGTCCGCTTTCGGCAGCGGATCGCCCGTCGAGACGGCGACTTTCAGGAGCGAGCACCCCGTCGCCGCAACGGCGACGAAAAGCCCGAGGAGTATCTTCGCGATCTGCATTTTCATCGGCAGGAAATCTTCATTCGGCGGCTAAAGATAGACAAATTCCGGCAAAAACACTATCTTTGTGCAAATAAACCGACACGATGAAAATAGCCTGTCTCACATTCAATCCGATCCAGGAGAACACCTATATCCTTTGGGACGACACGCAGCAGTGCGTCGTCGTCGACGCCGGCAACAGCTCCCCGCGCGAAGATGCCGCACTGGACAACTTCATCGCCGACCACGGGCTGCACCCCGTGCTGGCGGTCAACACCCACGGGCATTTCGACCACACCCTGGGCGTCGAACACCTGCGCCGGCGCTACGACATCCCGTTCGCCCTCTCGTTCAAGGACCGCTTCCTGCTCGAAGGAGCCTCGGCGAGCGGCTCGATCTTCGGCGTCGAGGTCGGCACGCTCCCCGCACCCGACCTCGATCTCGACGCGACGCCCGAGATCCGCTTCGGGAACACCGTGCTGCAAGTCATCCCCACGCCGGGCCACACGCCGGGCCACGTGGCGCTCTACGAGCCCCTTTCGAAGAGCCTCTTCACGGGCGACACGCTCTTCCGCGAGTCGATCGGCCGCACCGACCTGCCGGGCGGCGACTACTCGTGGATCATGCGGTCGATCCTCGACCGCATCGTCCCGCTGGGCGACGAGGTGAAGGTCTACCCCGGACACGGCCCCGAAACGACCGTCGGACACGAAACCGTCTACAATCCCTTCATCGTCGAGGTCATCAACGAGGAGGTCAACTACAAGGGCTGATGGCGAACCGACCGATCCACCGACTGCTCTACCGGCTGCTTCCGCTCGACGGCTACCTGCGGGTCGTGAGCCGGCTCTTTTTCGTGTGGCAGCGCCTCGGCATCGGCCGCTACGCGCCGGCCACCGAGTACGTCTACCACCTGCCGCAGCTGGTCCGCCCGGGCGACGTGTGCATCGACATCGGCGCCAACCTGGGCTACTACACCCGCACCATCGCCCGCCTGACCGGTCCCCGAGGACAAGTCTACGCCGTAGAGCCGGTGGCGCCCGTCCGCAAGGTCCTGAGCCGCAACGTCCGCCGCTGCGGCAACGTCGACATCCTGCCGTTCGCCCTCGGCACCGAGAACAAGCCGATCCGCATGGGCAACGACTCGGTGAGCGAAAACGGCTACCTCGGCACGGGGCAGCACTTCGTCAACGACACCGGCCGGAGCGCCGACGTGGAGTTCACGGCCGAGATGCGGCGGGGCAGCGAGCTCTTCGCCCGTCTCGAACGGCTCGACTTCATCAAGTGCGACATCGAAGGCTACGAGACGATCGTCATGCGCGAGATGCGCCCGCTGCTGGAGCGCTTCCGCCCCGCGGTGCTGATCGAAACAGGCGGCACGAACCGGCCGCAGATCGTCGCGCTCTTCCGCGAACTGGGCTACGCGGGCTTCACGCTCGACCGCGGGCGCGAGGTGCCGCTGAGCGAGACCTCCGAAAAAGACATCGTATTCCGGCCGCAGCCGGCCGGCCAGGCATAAAACAACGAACCGCCATGCGCATCGACATCATCACCGTCGTTCCCGAGCTCGTGCAGTCGCCGCTGAACGAGTCGATCCTCAAGCGGGCCCAGCAGAAAGGGCTCGTCGAAATCGTGGTGCACAACCTCCACGACTACGCACACGACCGCCGCAAGACCACCGACGACTATCCGTTCGGCGGCGAGGCGGGCATGGTCATGAAGTGCGAACCGGTATTCGAACTCGTCGAGAAGCTCCAGTCGGAACGCCGCTACGACGAAATCATCTACACCTCGCCCGACGGCATCCGCTACGACCAGCACGAGGCCAACCGCCTCTCGACACTCGAAAACATCATCATCCTCTGCGGCCACTACAAGGGCATCGACCACCGCATCCGCGAGCACCTCGTCACGCGCGAGATCTCGATCGGCGACTACGTGCTCACGGGCGGCGAGCTGGCGGCCTGCATCATCGCCGACTCGGTGGTGCGGATCATCCCCGGAGCCATCGGCGACGAGGCGTCGGCCCTCACCGACTCGTTCCAGGACAACCTGCTGGCCCCGCCGGTCTACACCCGTCCGGCGGAGTTCCGCGGCTGGCGCGTGCCCGACGTACTGCTCTCGGGCAACTTCGCCGAAATCGAAAAGTGGCAGGACGAGCAGGCCTGGGAGCGCACGCAGCGGCTGCGCCCCGATCTGCTCGACAACGACCGACAGTCATGAGATACTACCTCCTCGCAGGCGAACCTTCGGGCGACCTGCACGGCTCGAACCTCATCCGGGGGCTGCGGAAAGCCGACCCGCAGGCGGAGTTCCGCTTCTGGGGCGGCGCGCTGATGGCCGAGGCGGGCGGGCCCGAAAACCTGGCCAAGGACTACCGCGAAACCTCGTTCTTCGGCATCGTGCAGGTCTTGAAAAACCTCCGCACGATCTCGCGGCAGCTCGAAGCGTGCCGGCGCGACGTGGCGGCCTACGCCCCCGACGTGCTGATCCTGATCGACTACCCCGGATTCAACATGAAGATGGCCCGCTGGGCCAAGGAGCACGGCATCCGCACGTTCTACTACATCGCCCCGAAGGTGTGGGCCTGGCGCGAGTACCGCGTGAAGGAGATCCGGCGCTACGTCGACCGGCTCTTCATCATCTTCCCGTTCGAGCGGGAGTACTTCGCCGGCAAGGGCATCGCGCCGGTCTTCGAGGGCAACCCGCTGGTCGACGCACTCGAAGCGCGCCGCCCGACGCTCCCCTCGGGCGAGGAGTTCCGGCAAAAGTACGGTCTCGACGACCGGCCGATCATCGCGCTGCTGGCCGGCAGCCGCCGCAACGAGATCCGCGACAACCTGCCGCTCATGGTGCTTCTTTCGCGCCGCTTCCCCGACCGGCAGTTCGTCGTGGCGGGCTTCAAGGGGCTCGACCGGGAGCTCTACGAGCGCTGCCTCGCGGGCAGCGACGTGCGCTATGTCTGCGACGCGACCTACGAAACGCTCCACGCCGCCGAAGCGGCCGTGGTGACGTCCGGAACGGCGACGCTCGAAACGGCGCTGCTGGGCATCCCCGAGGTGGTCGTCTACCGCACCTACCGGTGGCAGGTGTGGCTGCGCCCCTACGTGCTGAAGGTCCCCTGGGTGTCGCTCGTGAACCTCAACCTCGGACGCGAAGCGGTGGCCGAAATCATTCAGTCGACGCTCGATACGACCAGCGCGGAGGCCGAGCTGCGGGCCATCCTCCCGGGCGGCGAACGCCGCGAACGGATGCTCGCCGACTTCGACGAGCTGAAGACGATCATCGGCGGCCCCGGCGCCAGCGAACGGTTCGCGGAGCGCATGGTGCAGGAGCTAACGGAATTAAGAATTTAATACGAACGCAGCCTGCGGAGTGTTCCGCGACCGAAGGGATGCGGGCCTCCGCCGGGGGAAGGCTGCGGCCCGCGCGCTCCACGGGAGCGCAAAACGGTAAAATCGCATACAGTTACCTAAAAAACCAACGCCATTCCGATGAAAATCATCTGCATAGGACGCAACTACGCCGCACACGCCGCGGAGCTCGACCGCCAGGTCGGCGGAGGCGCCGGGATCCCGGCCGAGCCGATCTGGTTCCTCAAGCCCGACACGGCGCTGCTGCGCAACAACGACCCGTTCTACATCCCTTCGTTCACGCAGGAGCTGCACTACGAATGCGAACTCGTCGTGCGTATCGACCGCGTGGGCAAGAGCATCTCCGAGCGTTTCGCCCACCGCTATTATCACGAGGTGGGCCTCGGCATCGACTTCACGGCCCGCGACCTCCAGCGCCGGGCCATCGCCGAGGGGCTGCCGTGGGAGAGCTGCAAGGCATTCGACCGTTCGGCGGCCATCTCCCCGGAGTTCGTCCCCCTGGACGAACTGGGCGGCGACGTGCAACGCCTCCGCTTCGCCCTCGACATCGACGGCGAACGCCGCCAGACGGGCGACACGGCCGACATGCTCTTCCCGGTCGACCGCATCATCGCCTCCGTCTCGCGCTACATGACCCTGCGCATGGGCGACCTGATCTACACCGGAACACCCGCGGGCGTAGGCCCCGTGCATCCGGGCGAAAACCTGCGCGCCACGCTCGAAGGGCGCGAACTGCTCAATTTCGACATCCGATAACGCCATGCTGCTGCAAGAGAAACTCCGCAACCGCCGCCTGCTGCTGGCCTCGCAGTCGCCGCGCCGCCGCGAACTGCTGACCGGGAGCGGCCTGAGCTACGAGCTCGCCCCGCGATACGACTGCGACGAGGTATACCCCGCCGGCCTGCCGGCCGAAGAGGTTCCCGGCTACCTCTCCGAACTCAAGAGCCGCGCCTACCCCGCACCGCTCGACCGAACGGACATTCTGCTCACGGCCGACACGGTCGTCGTGCTCGACGGCGAGGTCCTCGGCAAGCCCCGCGACCGGGAGGATGCCGCCCGGATGCTCCGCCGCCTCTCGGGCCACAGCCACACGGTCGTCACGGGCGTCACGCTGCGCACCCCCGACCGCACGCACACCTTCTCGGTCCGGAGCGACGTCCGCTTCCGGGAGCTGACCGACGAGGAGATCGACTACTACGTCGACACCTTCCGGCCGTTCGACAAGGCGGGCTCCTACGGCATTCAGGAGTGGATCGGCTACGTCGCCATCGAGCGCATCGACGGCTCGTTCTACAACGTCATGGGGCTCCCCATTCAGAAAGTATACACCGAACTCGACCAATTCATCGACTTATGAAACGCATCCTGCTGACCCTGCTGACCGCTCTGGCGGTCCTCCCCGCCGCTGCCGACGAGGGCATGTGGCTCCCGAGCCTGATCTCCGGGCGCATCGGCGACATGCGCCGCAAAGGCTTCCGCCTGACAGCCGAAGACATCTACTCCGTGAACCGCGCCTCGATGAAGGACGCCGTGGTGCTCTTCAACGGCGGCTGTACGGGCGAGCTGGTATCGGCCGAGGGGCTGCTGCTCACCAACCACCACTGCGGCTACGGCGCCATCCAGGCCCACTCGACCGTCGAACACGACTACCTCACGCACGGATTCTGGGCCCGCACGCGCGACGAAGAGCTTCCCAACGAGAAGCTCTGGGTCCGCTTCCTGGTCCGCATGGAGGAGGTCACCGACCGCATCGCCGCCGGCGAGAAGCCCGAGGAGATCGCCCGCGCGGCCGAAGCCGAGGGCAAAGGCTACAAAGCCGCCGTCGAGCAGATGTACTACGGCAACCAGTATTTCCTCTTCCTCTACGAGCAGTTCGACGACGTGCGGCTGGTCGGCGCCCCGCCCTCGTCGATCGGCAAGTTCGGCGGCGACACCGACAACTGGATCTGG
>CAMWWU010000030.1 GCA_947178025.1 uncultured Alistipes sp.
GTTCGTACTCCATCCGGTTCCGTCGGGCGGCTATCTCGCCGTGCGGCACACGGCACAGGAAGTAATAATTGTTGCCCCACAAAGCGTTCTTGTAGTTGAAGAAGCGGCTCATAGCCTGCACGATCGGCGGGACGGCATCTTGAAGAAGCATGTCGTCGGACGCCGGATCGAATACGTAGAAGCGGGCGATGACGAACACCTCGGGCTGTCCCGGCGTCCGTTCGGAGAACATGCGCAGGTAATCGAGGAAATCGCGCATGGAGGAATAGCCGTAGAATCCGGTCTGACTTACCGTCTGGCGCACGTCGTTGTTGGCGAACGCCCGGATGCCTTCGGGCGTGAACTCGTACTCTTCCACGTCGACGGGCATCAGTTCGTCGGTGGAATGGGTCCGTCGGCATGCCGTGCACAGGACGCTCATGGAGGGGTACATGAACGAATCGCCGCACTCGCCGCAGGCATATACGGAAGCGGGTTTGTCGTAGTCCACTCCGATGTGACGGAGCATGTGCGTGCATTTGGGGCAGCGCAGCTCCCCGTCCCACGCATACGCCGATTCGGGGGCGACGTTCGCACAACGGAAATGGTGCAATACGGCTTCCTCCCTCAGATCCGAGCTGCCGCATTTGGGGCAACATTCGAAAAACAGCAGGTGGTTGCGATGGCACGACGGGCATACGTGGATTTTATGAATGAACCTCGTGCGATGTACGTATCCGAGTTTGAGCAGCTGCCGGTGGAAGAAATGGCGCTCCGCCATCTGCATATACTCCTGCTCCTCGCTCCAAAGCGTATAATAATACAACGCCATGTATCCGGAGTTCAGCCCCGGAGTCGGTTCCGACGAGAAGGTGAACTGCCGGCGCGAAACGGCATAGCGGCACAGTCTGAGCACCTCTTCGGCATGCGTGACGACCGGTTCCGTGCCGAGCAGGAAGTTCAGACGCCGCATGTTGGAGTATATATCCTCGATGCCCCGGGCCATATTGTCGTCGGTAGGGTGGGAGGCGTATCCGTCCACGATGACTTCGGCTTTGCCCAGCCATCCGATAAGCCGTCGGGTGACGTAACAGGGCTTGAACCGGCACTTCTCGGACAGCAGCGGCGAAGCCAGACGGATAGCCAGCATGTTGCGGTCCATGAGCGGCGACATGACGTTGATGAATATGGCATCGAAATCCTCGAACGACAGTTCGGGGGTGTGGTCCACCTCGACTGCATCGTCGACCACCAATATCTTGCGTTTGTTCGTGTTGGTGATTATCCGGTATTTTTCGGTCCGATCCTTCATCGTGTCATTGGGGTTTTATGTGTTTCATACCGCTTCCCACCTCATACATGCGCTCTTCGCCCTGCCCGGACCGACGGTTCCGGACATCGAGATTTTTCACCCGTATTTTTACGGGGACTCCCGAAGTCGCGCTCCAAAAGGGGATGATCTGTCCGTCGTCGATTTCCAGTATGGCGATCAAGGCCGTATTCTGTCGGTCGAAGAAGTTGCGCAGGTGTTCCGGAATCCGTTCGGCACGGACGCCTTTTATCAGAACATGGGCATCGAAGGAGACTTCGTCGTTGATGACGACTTCGGCTTTCATGTCGTTTCTTATCCGCGAGGTTTTGTCTATCGGAATATAGGCGATCACCTGAAGGTTGTCGGCCTGCAAATTCAAGTGCTGCAAAGAGATGAGCTCCTCTTTTCCGAAAAACACCATGCCGATGGAGGCATGGACATTCAGCACGAAGGCGTCCTTGTCGGCGATGTGGAACCTGATGCGGTCGGGGGAGCTTCCCGAGGCGGGATTTTCGTATACCTGCAATCGACCTTTGGCCTGCGTATCGGCCGAGACGGCGAAATCGGTTTCGCGCATCATGTCGTTCAAAACGCCCAACTCGTATCGCAAAGCCTTCGCTTGAGCCTCGGATTCCGCCAGTTCGCGTTCGAGGTCGAGCTTGTGCGCATTGCCGCTCAATCCGAAACGGATATTGTGCGTTTCGGTTCCGATCTGTTTTTTCAGCTCCGCAATCCGGACGTTCAGGACGCCGATCTGTTGGGCAACCCCCGTGTGCCGCAAAGTCAGACTGCGGCGCCGGGAACGGATCTGCGGCTCGTCATTGGGATTCGCATCCATGACAAGCCAGTCGAGCACGTAATAGGAGTACAGGGTATCTCCTTTGTGGATCATATCTCCCGGAGCGACGTAAATGCTGTCGAGGTAGATATCGTAGGGAGCACGAATCCGATTGACATCTACATGCATGTAGCCGTCGTACTCCGTATAGTAGACCTTGCGGCCGCAATACGACAAGACAAGCATCCCGATCGTTGCCAAAAGGAGTCCCGATACGATCTGTTGCCGGTTCAGTTTTCGTTTTCTTTGCCGCAGGACTGCCTCGATGTTTTCTTTTTCGTCGATCGAGCGGTAAGTGAAGTTCTTCATTGCCGTACTCCAACAGGTTGATTCATCATTTCTTCACGACAAAATTTCAGGATGGGTTCATCCGCCAGATAACGTGCGAGATCTGCTATCCGACAATCCTGCCGGAACCGGTACTCTATGATTTTTTCGAGGCACAGCAGATATTCGTCGTACTCTTTCATGCGGGCCAGACGGCTGTATTCGCCGATGCGGTTCGAGTACGTCTCGCCACGGCGTAGCAGATAGCGCCGGAGTTCGTCGCATCGCGCATATTCGCCTTCGATCGAACGGTTCAGCCGTGCGATGTCGTCCAGTATGAAATGCACCTCATCGGTTATCCGCTCGATTTCCCGGTTCCGCATGGCGAAAAGAAGCTCCCGTTTCGTTCTCAAAGTCTGTTTTTCGCGTTTGGTTCGGGCGGAAATCGGGAGTTTGAAGCTGACTCCGACATCGATGTTCGACGAATTGCGAAGCGACCGCCGCGTATAATGCGAATACCGCAGGAAAGGTGCTATGTCGGCTTTGCTCCAATACCCGGCGTTCGCCTCCTGCTGTTCGAGCAGCTCCCTGCGCAGTTCGAGGAGCATCAGCGCACGCTGTCTTTCGCGTATATGCCGCAGCAGACCTGCACTGTCGATGATTACTTTGCTCGTCGCCACGCCCGACAAATCGACCGACCGGGGATAGCATTCGCGGTCGACCGTCGCCAGTTTGCGTTCGGCCTCCGCCTTTTCATTCAATATGTTCAGGAGTTCGTCGCTGCCGATATTCTCGTGCCGCAGCAGATAATCGAGGGCGCAGCCGAGCAGCGAGAGATTGCAGATGCGATGACGGAGAACACCGCACAGCAGACTGTCGTGCCGTTGTCTGAAATAGGCTTTGTGCCGGACGACCGCTGCGTCGAGTGCCTCGCTTTCATAAATCAGACGGTCGATTTCGCCCCGGATACGTATTTCGTTGATTTGTCCTTTGCGCCGGACAAGGGAACTCTGCAAAACCGACCAGCGGAGTTCGACCTGCGCTTTGCCGCCATAACGCGACACAGCCTCTTGGTCATCCGTTCCGAAACACTCGCCTGGCCGATAATAGGCTTGTCCCGTCAGCTGAAGTCCGGTCCGGCTTCTGAACTCCTCCGTCTCGGCGGCGACCCTTCGGTCGAGCGCCGCCTGGAAGGCTTCGTCGGAATGCGAAAAAACAACGGATCCGGGGGGACTATGGTCGTTCGATTCGACAAGCATTCGGCGAGCCGGATGAATCAACGAATCCAACTCGGCAAAACGGGATTCGAAGTCCCGAAGCAGCTGTCCCGCTTCATCGGTCTGAGAGAAGGCGCAACCGGAGGCGAACAGACACACGATGGTCCATATCGGTTTTATCATATTCATTTTCATATCGCTGCATCCCGACCGCCCGTCGACCGGACTGTCGGTTTGGCACGTAATTTGCTCAGTATAATGTACTTCTCTTCCAAAGAGAAGTACGATTTTACAAAGAACTACTTATGAACAAGATAAAACGGATATAAATGACGAATACACAACTTATGGGCGGAATTGCATGACACGCGAGAGAGGATCCGCAGGGAAATCGGATTGATGCGCCGGATTATTTTCTCTCATTATCATGAATATTCACATAAATTATATATCTTTGCCCCCTCACGTCTCTTCTCTTTGGAAGAGAACGGGAGCACCTGAAAAAATTTTTCTTCTTTCGGCCGATTGATAATCCGCGCAATGGGATTTCAGATTACAACAGATTGATAATCATGTTGTTTGCATTATCAATCTCCGATGTATCCAAAGAGGCGAGGTAGATTCTCGTCGTACTTTCCGAATCATGGCCCATCGCTTCGCTTATAACAGAGATGGGAATATTTTTGTTTTTCGCGACACTGGCCCACGTATGGCGCGCCACATAACACGTCAGAGGCATGGACAATCCCAGCCGATTTCCGATTGCCTTAAGATGCCGGTTGATGCGATGAGCAGCGGTGCTGTATTGGCACCTTTCATTTTCATAGGCGATTTTTATGATCGGCAACAGATAGGGTGAATCGACGGTGTCGTGCTTGTCGACGATCTCCTGCATCTGCTTCTCCCACTTGACGCTCAACAGCTGATTGGTCTTTTTGCGCCGGTACGACAGCGTACCGTTCCGAATGTCATCTTTCCGCAGAAAAGCGATGTCGATGAAGGACATGCCGCGGGTATAGAAGCTGAACATGAAGATATCCCGGGCGAAGTCGGCCGGAGGCGACAGGCTCAAATCCATATCCCTCAATTGTTTTACGACCTCTTTCGAGACGGCGCGTTTTACGGTCTTGCCGACTCCGGTATACACGTCCCTAAACGGATTTCGATGCAAGGTAACTTCGCTTTCGGCAGCACGATTGTACATTGCGCGAAGATTTCTCATGTAGTAGGAGGAGCTGTTGGGACAGACTCCGTTCTCCTTGAGATAAGTCTCATACCGGATCATCAGCTTGGAATCCACCTGCTCCCACTGAACTTCCCGTTCTCCATGGAAGCGAATGAAACTGTTCAACGTAGTGGAGTACGAACTGGCAGTCCGGTCTTTGCCGATCTGGGTCAACTGCCGTATCAGGTCGCGCATGAAGGCGATGAACCCGTCGGCAGGCGGCGACAGGTAGATTTCGACGACTTTTGCCGAAGTGTATTCCTCGCCCGATTGTTCGAGCTGTCTGACGATACGGGCCAAAGCGGCCATCCTTTCGTCCATGTTGCTTTGAATGGTCGAAAGATGACTTCGGCGGTCTCCCGGATCCGACGGGATGATCACCTGGGATCGCAAAGGATCCCACTCCTCGCGAAACAACTTATATCCGGTTTTAAGTTGCCTTGCGACCCGGCGATGAATAATCTGAATGAATAACGAACCTTCCTTGTTATCGCCTTTCGAAGGGCGAAATTTCATCTTTACTGTAGCCATATCGTTTATTACTTTATAAAACCCAATGGCTAAAGATTATGTATTCGTCGTTAATTCACGGGAACGGTTCTGTTTTGCACTATACGGATATTATCGATGCAAGACCGACTCGGTCGAGAACCGATAAATGCTAAATAAAAAACGCAAATATAGTATTGTTTTATGAAATTCCAACTCAAAAAAGAAAAAACAGAAATTTACATACCGTTTTACGTCAAATCCGGTGCAAATCGCCAAGACTTTTATAAGATTTCGTATTTTCGTATAACGAAAGAAGAGCTCCCGGACAAGTTCGAGCAATCCGACGTGCTTCGCTCATGCCCCAAACTTCACCGGGATTTATCGACACACGACGGAGACGCTGCGCCTCACGACGCTATCCGATCTCGGACGATGAACCCGGCTGCGCGCCGTAGTTCCATCGGCGCGAAACCAGGTAAAGACACAGACAGATCGTCGAACAGAGGAGGATCAACGTCGTCATGGAGCGAATCATATCGCCCAGTCCCGTAAGCGGTGCCACGATACCGCCGAGCAGGAAGGGCAGCGCCCCCAGCAAGGCGGAAGCGATTCCGCGGTGTTCAGTCACCGCATTGAGCGCCAGCGTGATTCCCAGCGGAGTGATCATGCCCACGCAGAAGAGCATCGCGACAAGCACGACCTCGAACAGCCAAAACGGCCAGTTCATCCACAGCGCCATCGAAACGAGCAGCCCCGCCACCGGCAGCCCGACGGCACACCAGGGCGTCGCCGCCGGCAGATTCCGGATCTTCATCACGACCGAGCTGCCTACCACCAGTCCGAGCGCATTGCCGGCGAAGCAAATGCTGTACTGCAACGGCGTCAACCCGAAATGCTGCTGGAAGAGGAACGGCGAGGCCGAGATGTAGGCCATCAGCGCTCCCACGGAGAAACTTTGCAGCAGATTCATGATCAGATAGCGCCCGTTGCGGACGACGGGAACGTAGCATCGGAACGTCTTCCACACGGGCATCTGCAACCGGTCCTTCTCGGCCAGCGTCTCGCGCAAGCGACGGCAGACCAGCAGCAGCGCAGCGCCCCAGATTCCCAGCACGGCGAATGCCCCCTGCCAGCAGGTGAGGCTGAACGCGACTCCTCCGACCACCGGAGCGATGACGGGCGCCACCCCCTGCACGGCAGCCAGAATGGCGAAATAGCGTCCGACATCCCGTCCGGTGAAGGTTTCGGTAACGATCACCTTCGACACGACCAGCCCGCTGGCTCCGGTCACGCCCTGCAACAGCCGGAAGAGCACGAAAATCCGGATATCCGTAGCGAGCATGCAGGCGACGGTCGCCAGCACGAAAAGAAACAGACACCACAGCAGCGGACGTTTCCGGCCGTATTTATCCGTGACGGGACCTACGAGCAGCTGTCCCACGGCCAGCCCCAGCATGCCGGCGGTCAGGCTCAACTGGATCAGCGAGGCCGAGCCTCCGAAATAGGTGGTCAGCTCCGGCAGGCACGGCAGGTAGAAGTCGGTAATGAACGGCCCGAAAGCCGTCAGGTTACCCAAAATGAAAACAAGTGTCTTCTTATTCATATTCGTCAGAAATATTGGCTCAAAAAAGAGTGTCCGCCCACATAAAGCCAATTAGACTTACGTGTTCGGACACTACATATTGCTTTTTCGGCGGCAAAGATAGAAAAAGATCCCGGGCCCGCCAAACGATCGGAGCGGGAAAAATCATTTCGCACTCCCCAGAACCGCCATCACCTCCTCCGCATACTTCTTACCGACCGGCAGGCTCTTTCCGGACTTCGTCAGCACGACCTCCGAACGGGAGAATCGGGCGACCCGCCTGCGCGCCACCACGAAAGAGCGGTGGATGCGGAGAAACTCGCCCGGCGGAAGCTGCTCCTCGACGGCCCGGAGCGCGATCTTCGAGAGCAGCGCCTCCCCGTCGACGAAGTGTATCCGGACGTAGTTGTCGACCGACTCGATATAGAGTATCGTATCGACGGCGACCGTTACGTTCTTGTACTCCGCCTTCAGCAGCAGCTGCCGGGCCGCGGACTCCGCCACATGCAGCAGATCGTGCATTCGGAGCCGTTGTTCGGCCTTCCGCATGGCCCGGTCGAAACGTTCGTAGAAGTAGGGTTTGTGCAAAAAATCCACGGCATCGGCCTCGAAACCGTCGAGCGCGTAATGAGCGTAGGCCGTAGTGAATATCAGACAGCACGAGGAAGGCACCCGGCGGGCCAGTTCGAGCCCCGACGTGCCGTTCATCTCGATATCGAGAAAAACGATATCGGGACGCCACGCCTCGATACGCAGCATACCCTGACGGGGCGAGCTGTAGGTTTCGAGCTCCACGCCGCCCCGGCGTTCGCAATATCTGCGGACGATGCTCAGCGCGATCGGCTCGTCATCTATGGCGACGCATCTCAGCATGACGGATCGACGGTATGAAATTCGAGACGCACCCGGAACACCCCGTCGTCGCCCCGCCCGACCTCCAGCCGATGCCGGTCGGGGTAGAGCAGCGAGAGGCGTCGCCGGCAATTTTCGATCCCCATCCGCCCGGAGGCCGTCTTCGCGCGCTCGAACACGGAGTTCTCCACCTCGAAGCGGATCGTGCGATCGCGCTGCGTCAACGAAATCCGGATAAAACAGGGTTCGTTCGACGAAATGCCGTATTTGAAAGCGTTCTCGATGAACGTAATCAGCAGCATGGGCGGCACGGGCATCGCCGGATCGTCCACGTCGTGCGAGAAGCCGACTTCGGCGTATTCGTTCAGACGCAGGGATTGCAGGGCGATATACTCATCGATGTAGGCCACCTCCTCCGCCAGGGAGATGAACTCCCGGTCGGCATTGTTGTACACATACTTGGTCAGGTCGATGAAGTGCTCCATCGCCGCTTCGGTCCGATCGGAATGGGTGATGAGCAATCCGTAGAGCGTATTGAGCGTATTGAACAGAAAATGCGGATCGATCTGCGCCTTGTAGAGCGCCAGTTCGGCCCGGTTGCGTTCGTACTCGACCTCCTCGCGCGCCAGCCGCTGCCGGTAGGCCTCGGCGAGCATCCCCACCGCGAAGCAGAAGATCACCACCACGATGTAGTGCAGCCAAACGGCCTGCTGGTTCAGGCGCACGCCCCAGATCAGATAAGGAATCGCCTCGATGCGCGGCTGCCGCAGATGATAGGACGGCGACGAAATCTCGTAGCTCGAAAAGAGCAGGGTGACCAGCAGCGAAAGGATCACGACCGCCAGCGCTCCGAGCCGCTTTCTGCGGCTATGGAACAGCCGGGACACGATGAAATATTTATAAAGGAAATAGGTAACGTACAGCCAGCCGACGAACAATCCGAAGAAAACGGGGTAGGTCGCCCAGCGCCGCTCCACCGGAAAGGCAAGAATCATCACCGGCAGAAAGACGAAGCAGAAAGCCAGGTCGATATACAGCTGTACGTTTTTCATTCGGGCAAGTCGAGTCGGGATTCGGTCACTGAGATACGATCATCGCTTCCGCTGTTCGAACAGCCAATCCTGCACCCCTTCGATGCCGTAGGCCACGAACCACGTCGCACGATGGTTTCCCCCCGTAAGGTGCGTAAACAGCAGGTGATTGCCCTCCGCACGCATCCGGTCGGCCTCGGCGGAGAGCTCTTCGGGCGAGAGGGTCATTTCCCACGTGGCCTCGGTCACGCCGGCCCCCTGTTCGCGCCACTTCGCGACGGCTTCGCCCTGCAACGTATTCGACGAGGCGTCTCCCTCGCACGAAATGATCCAGATATTCTGTTCGGCCAGCGGCCCCATCAGCTCCGGATTCCACTTGCCGGCCACGAGCAACGCCCCGGCGAAGAGATCGGGCTCCTTGAGCATCATCACGATCGAGGACATGCAACCCATCGACTGTCCGGTGGTGTAGATGCGGTCGGGATCGATCGAATAGCGGCTCTGAAGATCCTTCAGCAGGGCGATCGTCGCATCGAGATGGTGGCTGTAATTCCAGTCGTCGTCGACCGTAATGACCGGATATTCGGGAGCCACGACGATACACTTGTGACGCGCCTGCGCTTCGGGCTCCGCCCACGAAGTCGCACCGTTCCCCTGGTAGAGCGTCTGCGTAACGGGGCCGCTCGCAACTCCGGCATCGTGGATGAAAAGCACCAGCGGATATTGCTCCGCCGGATCGTAATCCTCGGGCAGATAGATATTGTAGGGGAGTACCTGGCCCGTATAGGGGCTGACGAACTCCTCCTGCCGGAAATCATCGGCTACCAGGCAGATCTCTTCGGTCGTTTCGATGGGCGCATCGCCCGCCGCATAGGTCCGCCCCTGCACGGTTCGGATATCGGCGGTCTGATAAACGACGGCATCGCCCGGATATTCGTCGTCGCCGCCCGTGCTCCAGCCGGCCCGCAATCCGGGGCCACCCTGCATTCGGTCACGCTCCCGCTTCTTCTCCAGATCGGCCTCGGTCGGCTGTCGGGGCTGCGCATTCAGATCCACCTCGGTCTTCATCTCGACGACGACGTATCGGCCGTCCGCACCCGTCGCCGCCGTTTCGGGGGCCGTATTGGCATAGACGCGCGTCACCTCCCGGCCCTCGACCCGGTAGCTGTCGGCAGAAAGGCTCTCGCCGCTGACGGGTTCGTCGTACTCCAGCACGACGGCGGCGACTTTACGGCCGTCGCCCAATACCCGGCTGACGGCCGTTACGGATTCGACATGTTCGGGGAGAGCCGCCCCGCACCGGGCGTGCGCCGAGGCGAGAGACCCCGCCGCCAGCAGCGTAAAAATCATTTTTCCATTCATAATCGCGTATTTTATCCGTCGCATGCCTATGCAAAGATAACTCCTTTTTCAAAGAACCGAACAAAAACCCGACGCCGTTTACCCCCGAATCGAGCCATTTCACCCCCGCTCTTCCCGCAGAAGGGGAAAAATCGTCCGGATGTGGCTAATTTTGTTCCGAATAACTTACGACCGCCATGAACGTCAAAACTTTCATAGATCGCCCCATTCTCGCGGGCGTCATCTCCGTAGCCATCGTCATCGTCGGGCTCATCGGCCTGAGCCGCCTGCCCATCGAACAGTTCCCCGACATCGCGCCGCCCACCGTGCGCGTCAACGCCACCTACACGGGCGCCAACGCCGAAACGGTGATGAAGAGCGTCATCACGCCCCTCGAAGAGCAGCTCAACGGCGTGGAGAACATGATGTACATGGTCTCCACGGCGACCAATACCGGCTCGGCTGCGATCAACGTCTATTTCAAGCAGGGCACCGATCCCGACATGTCGGTGGTCAACGTACAGAACCGCGTAGCCTCGGCGCAGGGACTGCTGCCGGCCGAGGTCACGAAAGCGGGCGTCACGGTGCGCAAGCGCCAGAACAACATGCTGAAGGCCTTGTCGCTCTACTCGCCGGAAGATGCCTACGACGCCAACTTTCTGACCAACTACATGAAGATCAACATCGAGCCCCGCCTGTCGCGCATCGCCGGCGTGGGCGAAGTGAATATCTTCGGCGCCAGCTACTCGCTGCGCATCTGGCTCGATCCGTCGAAGATGGCGCAGCACGGGCTGATGCCCACGGACATCGCGGCGGTACTGGCCGAGCAGAACGTGGAATCGCCGACGGGAACCTTGGGCGCCGAATCCTCCAACACGTTCCAGTACGTGCTGAAGTATCGCGGCCGCTACGAGGATGAGACCGACTACGCCGATATGGTCATCCGTTCGCTGCCCGACGGCAGCATCCTGCGGCTCGGAGATGTCGCCCGCGTCGAGCTGGGCGCGGAAAATTACAACATGCTCAGCCAAACGAGCGGCCACCCCGGAGCCAACTGCATGATGGCGCAGACCTCGGGCTCGAATGCCAACGACATCATCACGGAGATCGACGCCGTGGCGGCCGACATCGCCGCATCGCTGCCCAAGGGCATGGTGCTGGCCGATATCACGAGCATGAAGGACTTCCTCGACGCCTCCATCGCCAACGTGATCGAGACGCTCTTCATCGCCATTGTGCTGGTGGTGCTGGTGGTCTACCTCTTCCTCCACGATCTGCGGGCTACGCTCATCCCCTCGCTGGCCATCATCGTGTCGCTGGTGGGCACGTTCGCATTCCTCTACATCGTCGGATTCAGCCTCAATCTGCTGACGCTCTTCGCCCTGGTGCTCGTCATCGGCACGGTGGTCGACGACAGCATCGTCGTAGTCGAGGCCGTGCAGGCGAAGTTCGACGAGGGCTACCGGTCCTCCTATCGGGCCGCGATCGACGCGATGGGCGGTCTGACCTCGGCTCTGACGACCACGACGATCGTCTTCATGGCCGTCTTCATCCCCGTGAGCTTCATGGGCGGCACGACGGGTACGTTCTACACGCAGTTCGGACTGACGATGGCCGTCGCCGTCGCGATCTCGCTGCTCAATGCCATGACGCTCAGCCCGGCGCTCTGCGCGCTCATCATGCGTCCGCGCGCCGATGCGGCCAACGGCCAGACGCCCGGCTTCTCCGATCGCTTCCACGAAGCCTTCAACCATTCGTTCCGTCACGTCCAGCAGAAATACCTGCGCGGCGTTTCGTTCCTGTTCCGCCGCAAGGCGATCGCCGCAGGCAGCATCGTCGTCGTATGCGGGCTGCTGGTCTGGCTGATGAGCATCACCAAGACGGGCCTCGTGCCGCAGGAGGACATGGGCACCATCAGCGTCAACGTGCAGACATCGCCCGGCACCAACCTGAAAGAAACCGACCGCATCATGGATCAGATCGAAGCGGCGATTCGCGACATTCCGCAGATCAACATCTATTCGCGCGTCACGGGCAAGGACGCCCGCCACAACCAGTCCGCCTCGGCAGGCTCGTTCTCCATCCGCCTGAAGAACTGGAGCCAGCGCACGAAGAAAGGCGACGACATCAACTCGGTCATCGCGGAGATCTATCGGCGCACCGACGGAATCAAGGCGGCGCAGATCCGGCTCTCGACCAGCCCGATGATCTCGGGCTACGGACAGAGCGACGGATTCGAACTCTACGTGCAGGATCGCAAGGGCGGCAGCATCGACGACCTGCTGCAATACACGCGGGCATTCATCGACTCGCTCAACCGGCGCCCGGAGATCGCACGCGCCTATACGACGTTCGACACCAAATTCCCGCAGTACATGGTCGAAGTCGATGCCGCGAAGTGCAAGCGCAACGGCATTTCGCCGACCGACGTGCTCAATACGCTCGCCGGCTACGTCGGCGGCAGCTACTCGTCCAACCTGAACCGCTTCACCAAACTCTACCGCGTGATGGTGCAGGCATCGCCCGAATACCGGCTCGACACCGAAGCGCTGGACAATATCTACGTGCGCAACGGCGACGGCGAGATGTCGCCCCTGTCGCAATACCTGACACTCACGAAAGTCTACGGTTCGGAGAGCCTTTCGCGCTTCAATCTTTTCTCATCGATCGCCGTCTACGGCACCTCGGCCGAGGGCTACAGCTCGGGCCAGGCGATCGAGGCCATCGAAGAGACCTCGAAAGTCGCATTGCCCGAAGGGTACGGCTACGAGTTCGGCGGCATGTCGCGCGAAGAGGCCTCGACGAGCAACACGACGACGACGGTCTTCATCATCTGCATCCTCTTCATCTACCTGATTCTGTGCGCCCTCTACGAGAGCCTGCTCATTCCGTTCGCCGTCATCCTCGCCGTACCGTTCGGTCTGGCCGGCAGCTTCGTCTTCGCCCAGCTGTGGGGACTGGAGAACAACATCTACATGCAGACGGGCCTGATCATGCTGATCGGACTGCTCGCCAAAACAGCCATTCTGCTCACGGAATACGCCTCCGACCGCCGCCGTCAGGGCATGGGAATCACCGAAGCGGCCATGTCGGCCGCCAAGGCGCGTCTGCGCCCGATTCTGATGACTTCGCTCACGATGATCTTCGGCATGCTGCCTCTGATGTTCGCCCAGGGCGTCGGCGCCAACGGCAACATCTCCGTCGGCGTAGGAACCGTCGGCGGCATGCTGGCCGGAACGGCTGCGCTGCTCTTCGTGGTGCCCGTACTGTTCATCATGTTCCAGTACTTGCAGGAGCGCTACCTGCCCGGACGCAGGAGTGCGGAAACCGAATAAAAAGCCCCGCGGCGAGCCGCTCTCCGGAGAAAAGCGCGACAATTCCGGCGGCATTTTTTGGATTGCCGAAATAAAACGATATTTTTGTAGGGTTAAAACGATCCTAAACTCAAAAAAACGGAATATCATGTGTAGAGCGCTTATTATCGGAGCCGGAGGCGTAGGTACGGTCGTCACGCAGAAGATCGCCGCCAACCCCGTCTTCACGGACGTCATGCTGGCCAGCCGCACCAAGTCCAAATGCGACGCCGTGGCGGCCGCCATCGGCGGAAACCGGGTGAAAACCGCCCAGGTCGACGCCGACAGCGTAGCTGAATTGTGCGAACTCTTCCGGGCCTTCAAGCCCGACATCGTGGTCAACGTCGCCCTGCCGTATCAGGACCTGACGATCATGGACGCCTGCCTCGAATGCGGCTGCAACTACCTCGACACGGCCAACTACGAGCCCAAGGACGAGGCCCATTTCGAGTATTCATGGCAGTGGGCCTATCAGGACCGCTTCAAGGCGGCCGGTCTGACGGCGATCCTCGGCTGCGGATTCGATCCGGGCGTCACGGCCATCTTCACGGCCTATGCCGCCAAGCACCACTTCGACGAGATCCACTACCTCGACATCGTGGACTGCAACGCCGGCAACCACGGCATGGCGTTCGCCACGAACTTCAACCCCGAGATCAACATCCGCGAAGTGACCCAGAAGGGCCGCTACTACGAAAACGGCGAGTGGGTGGTGACCGAGCCGCACGAGATCCACAAGCCGCTGAACTATCCCGGCATCGGCGAGCGCGAATCCTACGTGATCTACCACGAGGAGCTCGAATCGCTCGTCAAGAACTATCCGACGATCAAGCGTGCCCGCTTCTGGATGACCTTCGGTCAGGAGTACCTCACGCACCTGCGCGTGATTCAGAACATCGGCATGGCCCGCATCGACCCGATCATCTACAACGGCGTCGAGATCGTTCCGATCCAGTTCCTCAAGGCCGTGCTTCCCGACCCCAAGTCGCTGGGCGCCAACTACCACGGACAGACGTCGATCGGCTGCCGCATCCGAGGCATCAAGGACGGCAAGGAGCTTACGTACTACATCTACAACAACTGCGACCACGAGCAGGCTTTCAAGGAGACCGGCACGCAGGCCGTCAGCTTCACGACAGGTGTTCCGGCAGCGCTGGGCGCCTCGATGTGGGCCAAGGGGCTGTGGCGCGGCGCCGGCGTCTTCAACGTCGAGGAGTTCGATCCGGATCCGTTCCTGGCCGAACTGGGCGAGCAGGGGCTGCCGTGGCACGAGCTGTTCGACGTAGACATCGAGGTCTGACACGCTGCGGCCGGACAAGCGGCCTATGGGTATAAATACCTATTTATATAAAAAATCCCCGCCGGGACAGGCTCCCGTGCCGGGGATTTTGCTATTTTTGCGAGAAATTCACAGACGACCCGAACCATGATCGACTTCCAGACGCTGCCCTCGCCGTGTTACGTACTCGACGAGCAGGCACTCGACGCGAATCTCGCCGTAATCGACCGCGTGCGCCGCGAAAGCGGTGCCGAAATCATCGTGGCGCTGAAAGCCTGCGCCATGTGGAGCATTTTCCCCGAACTGGCCCGCCATTCGGACGGAGCCACCGCCAGTTCGGCTGCCGAGGCGCGCCTCGTACTGGAGGAATTCGGCTCGCCGTCGCACACCTACGCTCCGGTCTACACCGACCGCAACATCGACGAAATCCTGCATTGCAGCAGCCACATCACGTTCAACTCCGTGTCGCAGTTCGAACGCTTCGGACAGCGGGCGCTCATCAACGGCCTCTCGTGCGGCCTGCGTATCAATCCGCAGTATTCGCCCGTCGAAACCGACCTCTACAACCCCTGCGTCGCCGGATCGCGGCTGGGCGTCACGGCCGAGCAGCTGGAGGCGCTCGGAGGCCTGCCGACGGGCATCGAGGGGTTGCACTTCCACGTACTGTGCGAGTCGCGTCCGCAGCACCTGCGCCTGGCTCTGGAAGCCGTCGAACAACACTTCGGGCAATACCTCGACCGCATGAAGTGGCTCAACATGGGCGGCGGTCACCTGATGACCCACGCCGAATACGACTGCGACGAGCTGATCGCCCTGCTGAAAGAGTTCAAGGCCCGCCATCCGCACCTGCGGCTGATCCTCGAACCGGGCAGCGCCTTCACGTGGCGCACTGGCTATCTGGTCTCGACCGTCGAGGACATCGTGGAGAACGGCGGCGTAAGGACCGCCATGCTCGACGTCTCGTTCGCCTGCCACATGCCCGACTGCCTCGAAATGCCCTACAAGCCGGCGATCGTCGGAGCACACGAACCCGCCGAAGGCGAACGGCGCTGGCGCATGGGCGGCACGAGCTGCCTGGCCGGCGACTACTACGGCGACTGGGCCTTCGACCACGAACTGCAAGTGGGGGAGCGCATCGTCTTCGAGGACATGATCCACTACACGATGGTCAAGACGACGATGTTCAACGGCGTACATCACCCGTCGATCGTCATCGTCCGCCGCGACGGAACGACGGAGATCGTTCGGGAGTTCGGCTACGAAGATTTCCGCAACCGCATGTCATAACTACAACAAACAAAGATAAATGGAAAAGTTCACACCTACTTCCTACACACTCGAATGCGTCGCCTCGGGGCGCGAGTTCGCCGACGACGGCTGGACACTGGAGGACCGCACCTGCAAATCGCCCTCGCTGGTCCGCGCGAAATACGAAAAGAAACAGCTCGACGTGAAACCCGCCGAATACGGTCTCTACCGCTTCTGCGACTGGCTGCCCGTGCGCCGCATGCTCAAGGGATCGGCGGCCCCCGTCACCTATAAGAGCAAGGGACTGGCCGAACACCTCGGTCTGGAGAACCTCTGGATCACGTTCAACGGCTATTTCCCCGCCGTCGGTGCGGCGATGACCACCTGCTCGTTCAAGGAGACCGAGGCATACAGCGTCTGCGGTCGCGCCGACGAGAAGGAAAAGCGCGTGCTGGTGGTGGCCTCGGCCGGCAATACGGCCCGCGCATTCGCCAAGGTATGCTCCGACAACGACATTCCGCTGCTGCTCTCGGTTCCCTCCGACAACCTCTCGGCCCTTTGGTTCGAAGAGCCGCTGACCCCCTGCGTCAAGCTGATCTGCTGCGAGAAGGGGGGCGACTATTTCGATGCGATCCACCTCTCGAACCTCGCGCTCAAGAGCCCGAAGTTCTACGCCGAGGGCGGCGCCAAGAACATCGCGCGCCGCGACGGCATGGCAACGACCGTACTCTCGGCCGTGACGACCATCGGCCGCATCCCCGACTTCTACTTCCAGGCCGTCGGCAGCGGCACGGGAGCCATTGCCGCCTGGGAAGCCAACCTGCGCCTGATCGAGGACGGACGTTTCGGTTCGAACACGATGAAGCTGATGGTGTCGCAGAATGCCCCGTTCGTGCCGATGTTCGACGCATGGCGCGCCGATTCGCGGCTGATGCTGCCCTACGACGACGACAAGGCCCGCCGCGACGCGGAGATCATCGACGCCAAGGTGCTGTCGAACCGCCGTCCGCCTTACGGCATCGCGGGAGGCCTCTACGACGCCCTGAAAGCTACCGGCGGCGACGTGCTCGTCACCACGAACGCTCAGGCCCGCAAGGCGGCCAAACTCTTCCAGGAGACCGAGGGCGCGGATATCCACCCCGCAGCGGCGGTCGCCACGGCATCGCTCATCAAGGCCGTCGCCGACGGACGGATCGACAAGAGCGCCACCGTCATGCTCAACATCACGGGCGGCGGCGAACAGCTCTTCCGGGAGGGCAAGGAGTTGTGGCACCTGCAACCGAGCCTCGTCTTCCCGCTCGATCCCGATGCGGAAGAGGTCATGACGAAGACCGAAGCGCTCTTCGCATAGGCGCGGCCGCACGCTCCGTGATGCGGCAACCCTGCAGCGGGGCGGGAAGCACAGCCCGCACGCCGCAGACAGAGCGCCACGACGGAAAAAATTCCGAAAAATCGCCGATTCGATCCGATTTTTCGACCGAAAAGATTACTTTTGCAGCGGTTTGAACCGGGGGCTCGCAGCCGGACCCGATTCGAACCGCTGACTTTTATTCACTCAAACCATTCATTGACAAGATGAAAAACATCACGACGAAACGGATTCCCTGCTTCCGTCGCTGGGGACGCAAAGGCTGGTCGGCATTTGCGAGCCTCCATCGGCAGGTAGCGATCGGAGTTCTCTCGATGTCGATGTCCATCCTCTTGCTCGCGACGCAGGGTGCATCGGCCCAGACGGCCGACACGGCGGCGGTCCTCCGAACGTTGAGGATCGACGAAGTGGGCATCTCGGGGAGCCAAAGCTCCCCGACCCGCAACGCCCTCGCGCAAACCCCGCTTTTCGACCGGAAAGCCCAGGCCGCAGCGCCCGTCCAGACTCTGGAAGCCGCCCTGCGCCTCACGCCGTCGGTCGACATCCGCGAACGCGGGGGCAAGGGAGCACAGGCGGACATCTCCATCCGGGGAGGCTCTTTCGATCAGACCATGGTGCTGCTGAACGGCATCGACTTCACCGACGTCCGCACCGGACATCAATCGCACTCTCTTCCCGTCGACCTCGACTGCATTTCGGGCATCGACCTGATCGACGGACTCCCGGGCGTCGGCGCCTATGCCGGAGCGGTGAACATCCGCACGGCACCGCTCAAGCCCACCTACCTGCGTCTCGACGCTTCGGGCGGCAGCTACGGCTACGGTTACGCCAACCTTTCGGGTGCCGTGACCTCCGGACGCTTCTCCGTACTCGGAGCCGCCTCCTACCGGCGCAGCGACGGATACGCCCACAACACCGACTTCAGCAACGTCAACGCCTACGTGCGGGCTACCTACGAGGCCGAACGCGCCGGATTCTTCGACATCCAGGCCGGCTATCAGACCCGCGACTTCGGCTCGAACGGCTTCTACGCCGCCTATAACCCCGAGCAGTGGGAGAGCACCTCCACCGGACTGGCCTCGGTACGCTGGCTCAAGGAGTTCGGCCGCTTCGCCATGGGCGCCTCGGCCAGCTACCGCAAGAACTTCGACCGCTACGACTGGACGCGCGGCACGGCCATGAACCGCCACAACGGCGACAACGTCGGAGCCCGCCTGTGGGGCGACTGGTCGTGGTGCGGAGGCACCACGTCGCTCGGCGGCGACTACGCCTTCAACCACCTCTACAGCACCAATCTGGGCGAATTGCTCTCCGTGCCGAACGGCGACTATACGCACGCCAAGGCCCGCCATACGGGCAACGTCTGGCTACGGCATGCCAAACAGTGGGAGCGTTTCGACCTCGCCGGATCGGTCGGCGTCAGCCTCACGCCCTACGGCGAATCGGCCCTGTGGAGCTTGTCGGGCGGCTGGCGTCCCGTCGAAGGGCTGCACGTCGCAGCCGGCGCCTCGCAGTCGATGCGTCTGCCGACTTTCACCGACCTCTATTACACCTCTCCGGCGCAGGTCAACAACCTCTACCTAACCCCGGAACACGCTGTCACCTACCGCATAGGAATCGACTACACGAAGCGATGCTGGAGCTTGTCGGGCCTGGCCTATTACCGGGCCGGACGCGACATCATCGACTGGATATGGCACGACGACAACAAGTGGTATTCCGAACAGACGAGCCGGCTGGATACGTTCGGCGCCGAGCTGACGGGCGCCTACACCTCTCCGGAAGGCTTCCTGCGCAGGGTGGCGGTCTCCTACGGATACGTGACCACCGACCGCAACTCGGACATCATCGCCAAGAGCGCCATGGACTTCATGCACCACAAGGCGGCGCTCTCGGTCGAGATCCGCTTCCTGCGCCGCCTGTCGCTGGCGCTGACCGGCTCGGTCTACGACCGCAACGGCAGCTATACCGACTATCCCGTCGCAGGCGATCCGTCCGTCTACGAGGAGCGCGACTACGCCCCCTACTTCCTGCTCGACGGCCGTCTGGCCTGGGAGAAAGGCATCTGCCGCCTCTACGTTGACGCCACGAACATCACCGACACGCGCTATTGCGACATGGGCGGCATCCGCCTGCCGGGCGCGTGGTTCACGGGCGGCATCACGCTGACCATCGGCAAATAACCGCCACGATCCGGCTGCAATCCGAGGCCCGGCGTCCCACGAGGCGCCGGGCCTTTTCCGTCGAAATCCGTAATCCGGGTAAGACAATCCGTAATTTACATACCGCAAACCCGGCGGATACGTACTATTTTTGCGTCGTGAAAGAATAACCATGAAAATAATCACGATTCTCGCGACGCTCGTCACGATCACGACGGCCATCGCACAAAACCCGCATACGATGAACGAAAAAGAGCATTTTCAACAGCCGTTTCCTCAGGGCGCGGAGAACCCGCCCGTCAATGCGCAGTACTTTATCGGCCAGTCCTACCTGACGCAGCTCACGCACGACGAGGCGCTGAACTGTCCGGTCTACAACGTGACGTTCGAACCCGGATGCCGCAACAACTGGCACAGCCACACGGGCGGCCAGCTGCTGCTCGTCACGGCCGGCCGGGGCTATTACCAGGAGCAGGGCTGTCCGGCCCGCGAACTGCTTCCGGGCGATGTCGTGGAGATCGCGCCGGATGTCGTACACTGGCACGGGGCGGCTCCCGACAGCTGGTTCGCCCACCTGGCCGTCACGTGCAATCCGCAGACGAACCGCGCAACCTGGCTCGGACCGGTCGACGACGCGCAGTACGCCGCCGCAACGGCCGAACCCGCATCCGCGGCCCGGATCTCGCCGGAGGCCGCCCGCAACATCGCCGCCTGGCAGGCCGGGGAGGAGTGGTTCCGGAGCGACCCCGAGCTGGCCGAAATCTTCGGCAACTTCGCCTTCGACGAAACGCAGCGATACGGCGATATCGACACGAAAATCCGCATTCTGACGACGATGGCCGCTGCGGTCGCCATGCAGTCGGACGCCGTGTTCCGCATGACGCTGCGCGCGGCGCTGTCGGGCGGCATCACGCCGGTAGAGATCCGGGAGACGCTCTATCAGGCCGTTCCCTACGCCGGCATGGGCAAGGTCGCCGACTTCATCGGCACGATGAACGCGGCCTTCGAAGCCGCCGGCGTGCGGCTTCCGCTCGACGCGCAGGCCACCACGTCGCCCGACGACCGACTGGAGCGGGGCTTAGCCCTTCAGCGCACGATGTTCGGCGAACAGATCGACCGGATGTACGCCGCTTCGCCCGAGAACCAGCTGCATATCCAGCGGGCATTGTCGGGCAACTGCTTCGGCGACTACGTATCGCGCGGCGGGCTCGATATCCGGATGCGCGAGCTGCTCACATTTTCGATCCTTGCGGCGCAGGGCGGCTGCGAAAACCAGCTCCGGGGCCATATCCGGGGCAACCTCGCCGCAGGCAGCGACAAGCGGACGCTGCTGGCCGTCATCACGCAGCTGCTTCCGTACATCGGTTACCCCCGCACGCTCAACGCCATCGCCTGCATCAACGAGGTAATCCCCGAAAACGACTGATGCCGCCCGCACGAACCATGAAGAGGTACCTGCCCGCATTGCTGCTCGCACTCGCGCATTCCGGCGCCCGTGCGGCCGAGCCAGCCGACACGCTGACCGTCCGCCGTTCGACCTCGATCGACGAGGTGGTCGTCACCGGGACCCGGCACGAAACAGACATCCGCCAC
>CAMWWU010000031.1 GCA_947178025.1 uncultured Alistipes sp.
GGCCACGGCTTTGTCTGTGGAGCATTCGTGGTAGTCGTATTGGTTGCCTCCGTAGGTCGTCGGCAGCAGCGAATAGCTCTTGTCGATGAATCCCCGGATGACGGAGGGGTATTTTTCATAGTTTCCGTCGGTATAGTGCCCGTTCGGGAGCGGATCGAGCACATCCGAGCAGCCGACGGCCAGCGCCGAAGAGATAAGTACAAAAAGTATTCGTTTCATAATCAGCGTCAATTAAAAGGTGAGGTTGATACCCGCGGTGAAGGTCCTGAAGAGCGGACTGACTGAGACACCCGAGTCGATCGACTCCGGATCGACGTCCTTGATTCGGGACACGGTCAGCAGGTTGGCGCCGCGCAGGAAGATGCGGAGCCCCTTGATACCCACCTTGTTGCCCGCGGGAATCGGCGCATCGAAGCCCAGCTCGATGTTCTGGAGCTTGAAGAATCCGCCGTCGCGCAGCCAGAACGTCGAGTTCTGGAAGTTGTTGTTGGCCTTGTTGTAGGAGATCCGGGGATAGTCGCCGCCGAAGTTCTCCTTGACGAACTTCGAGTAGTTGCCGTCGCCCCAGCCGTTCCAGAACCAGGCGTTGGTGCACGGCAGCTGGTAGCCGGCGCGGCCCGTACCCACGATCGTCAGGTCGAACCACTTGTAGTCGAAGTGCAGGTCGATGGCGTAGGTGAACTTCGGATCGGTGTGACCGATGACCCGGCGGTCGTTGGCATCGATGAGGCGGTCGCCGTTCAGGTCGGCGTACTTCAGGTCGCCGACGCGCACCTCTTCGTCGAACGACTGCACGGGCCACGAGGCAATCTCCTCTTCGGAGGTGAACTTGCCCAGACAGACGTAGCCGCGATAGGCGTCGAACGCCGTACCGTTCACGGCCTGATAGTCGTAGGTGTAGGATTCGTCGTAACGCAGCCACTTCGAGTCGCGGTAGGCGAAGCTGGCGCCGACCGAGTAGCCGAAATCGCCGGCGCGGTCGCTGAAGCGCAGCGCCACCTCGACACCCTGTTGCAGTCCGGCGTTGTAGTTCTCGTAAATCGACACGTTGCGCAGACCCCAGTAGAGCGGAATGTTGCCCGACATGGCGGTGATGATGCCGTCGCGCTTCGACCGGAAGTAGGTGGCCGACACGTCGAGCCGGCGACCGAACAGCTGCGCGTCGAATCCGACGCTCGCCTCGCGACGCTTCTCCCACGTGAGGCCGGGATTGCCCAGACGCTGCAACGTAGTCTTGTTCGACGTGTAGTTACCCGAGCCGAGCCACGACGAAGCGCTGCCCAGACTCGACGGACCGAAGGTCGGGCCGGTCGATTTCTGATAGTAGCCCTCGTAGAGATACTGCGTGCCGAAATCCTCGTAGCCCAGCACGCCGATCTGTCCGCGGATCTTCAGGTAGTCGAGCCACGAAGCGTTCTCCATGAAGGCCTCTTTCGACACGACCCAACCCAGGCCCAGCGAGGGGAACACCTCGTAGCGGTTGCCCTTGAGGAAGCGCGTCGAGCCGGCGTAGTCGACCACGCCGTCGACCAGGTAGCGGCCGTCGTAGGAGTAGGAGAGGGTCCCGATGAGGTTCTGCTGCCGCTCGAAGCTGCTCAGCCCCGTGCGGGCGGCCGACGAGAGGTAGTAGGCGGCCGTGACGCCCAGCTTGTGACCGTTGCGGGCGAAGTCGTAGCTCAGCTTCTCGTAGAAATTGAGGCTCTGGTAGGTGTACTTGTCCATGAGCGACTTCTCCGACTCCTTGACACCCTTGTGCGCCGAGATGGCGCCGACGCCCGACTGGCGGTCCCAGAGGTAGCCGTAGTAGTCGGGATTCTGCCCGATGCGGGTCATCTGGTAGAGGTTCAGACCGACGAACGTCGTCGACTTGAGCCCCTTGACCACCGACCCGAAGTCGTAGTCGACCGTCGCGGTCATCAGACCCGTGCGGCCCTTGGTCGTATAGGAACCGTTCTCCGAGAGCGCGGCGACGGGGTTGTTGCCCCACTGGTTGCTGACGCCGTAGATCGTGCGGTTCTTCTCCATCTCCACCGTCTCGTCGAGCACGGCAGGCGTCACGTGGATCGGGAAGGCGATCGCCGGGATCGTACTCAGATCCGACAGCACGGCCGTCATCTCGTCGTCGTTCGACGTTCCGTAGCCGTACTTGGGCGAACGGCGGAAGGTCATGCCGCCGAAGAAGCTCACCCGGGCCTTGAGCCGCGGGGTGATCGTCGCCTCGATGTTGGTATGCACGTTCAGGCGGTTGTAGTCCGACGTCGCCCCGAGCTTGTAGATGTCGCCCTCGCCCGCATAGCCGAAGTGGGCGTTGTAGCGCACCGCGTTGCCGCCGCCCGAGAGACCGAGGCCGGCCCGGGTGTAGGGCTTGGTGTCCTTGAGCATCATCGACCGGAAGTCGGCGTTGGGATACTCCGTATGATCGGGATCGGCCTTGCGGAATCCGGCGATGGCCATTCCGTCGTAGAGCGGCGTCATGCCGTCGTTATAACGGGCGTAGTTGTTCATCTTGGCGTAGTCCACGCCGTTCACCCACTCCGGGAAGCGGTCCACGACGCTCACGCCCCGCTCGAAGGAGAGGTTGACCGAAAGCGGTCCGCGTCCGCCGCGGCGCGTGCGGATGTAGAGCACGCCGTCGGCGGCCACCGGTCCGAACTGTGCCTTGTCGGCGATGTCCGTGAGCAGCGTCACCGATTCGATCTGTTCCGGATCGAGCTGCAACTGGGAGATGTAGACCGGCATGTCGTCGACGATATACCGGATGTTGCTGCCGCGCGACAGCAGCGTCACCGCACCGTTGTCCTCGCCGGCGGCGATCCCCGTCGCGCCGCTCTTCTCCACGACTTCGAGCCCGGGGATGAGCCCCGTAAGCTGGTTGCGCAGATCGACGCTCGGATACTTGCCGAGCTGCTCCCGGCCGACCGAAACGGTGCTTCCCGTCCGCTCGGAGAGCGCGGCGACCCGATTCAGGGGCAGATAGACGACGCTGTCCTGCTGCGTCCCCTTCTTCGCTGCGGACGCTGCGCCCGAATCGGGGCCTGCGGCCGAGATCGTCGGCCAGCAGCAGAGCGCGGCCAGCGTCAGTATGCTATATAAACGTATTTTCATAGTTAGTTCCACTTGGCGTTATTGACGAAATTGCGCATCTTCTGCGACTCCGCGTCGGGAATCGGCAGGTAGTACATGTGCGGTTTCCACGCACCCTGACAGTCGTCCGTCAACGCACGACGCGTATACTTGCGACCCTTGGGGTACTCGGCGCTCACGGCCACCTGCTCGACGTACATGCCGTAGAGCGTGCGGCTCATATCCACCTCGCAGGTTTTCCAGCGGCGCGAATCGAAGTAGTAGTGATTGCCCTCGAAAGCGAGCTCGACCATGCGTTCGTTGCGGATACGGCCCTGCAACGCGAGTTTGTCGCCGGCGAAGCGGTCCTGCACGTCGGGCATGCCGATGCGGTTGCGCACCTTGTTGACGGCCTGCAACGCCGTGAGCGGACATCCGGCCGCGGTGCCGTTGGGACCCGCGAACTCGTTGACCGCCTCGGCGTAGTTGAGGTAGAGCTCGGCCATGCGGATCTGCGGATCGGCGTGACGATAGGCGGTGTTGCCGCGTTCGCCGTTCCACTCCTTGTTCAGGTAGTAGCCGGTGCGGGTGGTGCCGCGCGTCGGATCCGCATCCCACTCGGCGCCGAACGTCTTGGCTACGCCGATCTTGGTCGTCGGCCAGGCGCCTTTCGTATCCTTGTAGATGTTGACCTTGACTTTTCCCGAGCCGACGACCGAACCGTCGTGCACGACCGTCAGATCGAGACGCGGATCGCGGTCGGCATAGGGATCCTGATCGTTGTAGTGCCCCTGGGCGACGGCGGCGGCGCGATCCTCCTCCGTATCGAGCGGATCGCCCCATGCGGTTTCGAAGCGGTCGACGAAGTTCTGCGTCGGGCAGATGCCGCTCGCATTCTTGTTGGCATTGCACTGCGCATAGCCGAAACGGCCGTACATACGCGAGTTGCTGAGCGCGATGTTGCCGACGGAGTAGGTCCAGAGCTGCTCGTTGGTGTACTGCGGCCCCCAGAAGTTGTCGCTCCACGACTCCTTGGGCACCATGGCGAACTGCTCCTGCTCGGCGGCCAGAATCGCCTCGCCGCAGGCTTCGGCGGCGGCCCGCCAGTCCTCGTCGCCGAGGGCGTTGTTCAGCGGACTGGCCGCATAGAGCAGCGCACGCGCACGCAGCGCCAGCGCCGCGCAGCCGTTGGCGAACCACATGTTGGGATCGGCCAGGTGACCGGCCTCGCCGGGATAGGCGTCGCGGCGCATCAGCCCCGCAGCCCGCCAGTACTCCGCGGCCCGGCCGAAATCCTCGGCGCAGCGCACGTAGGTGTCGTGTCCCGAAAGACGGGCCATGTCCCACTCGTCGTCGGCACCGAGCTTGGTGTCGATGTAGGGCATGCCGCCGAAATAGCGGCAGAGGTTGAAGTGGGCGATCGCACGGGCGAAATGAGCGCGGGCCAGCAGCTCGTTGCGCTGATCGTCGGTAGCATCCTGCAACATGTCGATGTTGGCGATGGCCGTATTCGCGATGCGGATCATCTCGAACATCACCTTCATGATGGGCCGATAGCCCGTATTGGTCGTCAGACGGTTGGCTACCTCGTCGGACATGGAGCCCGAACGCAGCGAACGGGCCAGCTTGCGTCCGCAGACGCACGCATCGGTCAGCGCCCCCTCGACCGTCCAGCGGGCGGGAGTCTGATCGAGCCAGTGGGCCGTGCAGAGTTTGATGTTGCGGGCGTCCACGTTGTTGGCCGCTCCCGCATAGGTGCGGCGCCAGGCCGCTTCGAGGAAGCTGGAATAGTTCTTATAGGTGGAGAAGATCTCCTCCTCGCTCACACCCAGATCGGGCGAGACGTCGAGGTAGCTACAAGCCCCGAAAGCCGTCGCGAGAAGAAGGCCCGTCAGAAAATATTTGATCTTTTTCATGGCTGCAATGTATTTAGAAACCTACTTTGACGCCCAGCTTGATCGTCGTCATCAGCGGATAGAACCCTTGCGAGAAGTTCGTCGCCATCGGGTTGCCCTCGATCAGGTTGGTGAATGTCCAGACGTTGTTGGCCGTCACGTAGACCGACAGGCTGTTCAGGCCGACGCTTTTCTTGAGCTTCGCGCCGTTGAAGGTATAGGCGGCATAGATCTCCTTGATGGTCAGGAAATCGGCTTTGCGCCAGGTGTGATCCTTGAAGGAGACGTTGTAGCCGTTGTCCGCCGAACCGCCGCCCCAGGCGTACATGTACGTGCTGTAGGTCATGGTCGAGTGGCCTGCCTGCGGGTTGTCCGGACGCCAGTAGTCGAGCTGCGAGAGGTTGACGCGCGGCTCCAGTTTGTTGAACTCGATCTCGAAGCTCTTGTTGTAGTCGACGTATTTGCCCTGGTTGCCGTAGAGCAGTACGCTGAACTCGAAGCCCTTGTAGCCCAGGCCGCCGCGGATCGAGTAGGTGACGGGAGGATAGGCGCTGCCCTCGATGTAGTGCAGGTCTTCGTTGTTGATCGAACCGTCGCCGTTGTAGTCGAGGAACTTGTAGCAGCCCGGGAAGAGGTTGCCCGTCCACGTATCCGTATAGCTCGGATAGGTGTGGATGTCGTTGACCGAGGTGTAGTAGCCTCCGTCGACCAGGCTGGTGCCGGTGCGCTGTCCCTGATAGGGCGAGCCGGCGTACTTCTGGTAGTCGGGCTTGTAGGGAGCGTCCTCGTAGTCGGTGATGCGGTTCTCGTTGAAGCTGGCCATCAGGTCGATGTTATAGCGCAGGCCGTAGCGCGTCGTGCGCTTGAAGCCCAGCTCGATCTCGAGGCCGTGCTTCTTCATCGCGCCGTGGTTCACCTGCTTGAACGACGTGCCGACCAGAATCGGGATGACCGGCGCGATGAGCATGTCCTTGCGCTGCTCGTCGAACAGGTCGACATTCAGGGTCAGCTGATCGTCCAGCCACCCCATCTCGATACCCAGGTCGCGCTTGCGGGCCGTCTCCCAGCGCGCCTCGTCGTTGGCGACGGCATCCTCGACGTAGTAGCCGTCGTGATCCTTCGAATAGGAGCTGTAATAGAGCCAGCGCGAGGAGGTCTGGTCGTTACCCACCAGACCGTCGGAGTAGCGGAGCTTGAACTTCGACCACCAGGGCAGCGACTCCTTCCAGAACTTCTCCTGCGACACCACGTAGCCGACGGCCACCGACGGGAAGAAACCGTAGCGGTTCTTGGGCGAGAACTGCTCCGAACCCGTGTAGCCGATATTGGCCTCGAAGAGGTACTTGTGACCGAAATCGTAGGTCACGCGGCCCACCAGACCCTGCGTGCGGTAGGCGTAGTCGGTCTGCTGAAGGTTTTCGCGCTGATTGAAGAGCAGGAGCGCCGTCACGCTGTGGCGCCCGAACTTGCGGTTGTAGTTGAGCGATCCCTCCCAGTAGAAGGTCGTGTAATAGGTATTCTGCAACGTGCCCTGCGAAACGCTGTAGATGGGATCCTCGTAAAGCGAATCGGAGCTGAAGTTGAGACGGGTCCACGGATTGCCCACGCCCGTATCGTAGGCGTCCCAGTCGATCTGGAACTGCGGATAGCTCTGCTCGGCTTTCTGCGACACGCGCGAATAGTAGGTGCTCAGCGACACCTTGGCGTTCACGGAGAGCCCCTTGGTGATGAAGTCGAGCTTCTGGTTCAGGATGGCGTCCGTGAAGAGCTTGTTGCGGGTGGTCTGCGAGAAGTCGGCGGAGCTGAGCGTCGCATAGGGATTCTTCCAGTAGACGTTGCCCTCGGCATACGCGAGTCGGGTGCCCGAAGCGTCCGGGTAGTCCGGATCGGGAATCTCCTCCAGGGCCCAGGCCGGGTAGTAGGCCGGATAGACCATCGGCGAGGCCGAATAGAACGTATTGAACAGGGCGCCGACGCTCTGCTGGTTCGGATTCTGCTTGATGCCCAGCGTACCGCCTACCTTGACCGACAGCGACGTGGATTTGGTCACCTTGAAGTCGAGGTTCGAACGGTAGTTGATGCGGTCGTAGGTGAACGTGGTGTTCTTATACTCGTGCAGCTGCTTGATGATCGAGCCCTCGTGCGAGTAGCCCAGCGACACGAAGTACTTCACGCGGTCGGTGCCGCCCGACATGTTGAAGTTGGCGTTGACCGTCGATGCGCAATTCTTCATCAGCAGGTCGAACCAGTCGTTGTCCGGATAGCGCAGCGAATTGATCGGCGACGAGGGGTTGCGGAACTCCTCCAGTTCGCGATCGGTGTAAAGCGACCAGTCGTCGGTGTTCTTCTTGGCGACGTTGTAGAGCTGCGCCGTGGTGTAGGAGCTGATATGCTTCGGCAGGTTGCTCGGGATGTCCATACCGTAGTCGATCGAAAGATTCATCTTCGGGCGTCCCGTCTGACCGACTTTCGTCGTGACGATGATGACGCCGTTGGCGCCCTTGGCACCGAAGACGGCCGTCGCCGAGGCGTCCTTGAGCACCGAGATCGTCTCGATTTCGTTGGGATCCAGATCCGCGAAGTCGCGCTCCACGCCGTCGACCATCACCAGCGGCTTCGAACCGTTCCAGCTCGAAACGCCGCGGATGAAGATCGTCGCGTCGTTCTCGCCGGGCTGGCCGCTCGACGCGATGGTCGTCACGCCCGAGAGCTTGCCGGTCAGGGCATTCGAGATGTTCGTCGTACCCGAGTTGACCAGCGCCTTGTTGTCGATCTGCGAGATGGCGCCCACGACGCTCTCCTTGCGCTGGATGCCGTAGCCGATGACCACGACGTCCTCGATCTTCGTATCCGCATCCCGAAGCTGGATGAGCAGCGGCATCGGCTGTTCGCGCACGGAGATCTCCTCCGTCTCGTATCCCAGGAACGAAACCAGCAGCGTAACGTCTTCGGGTACGTCGATCCGGAACCGGCCGTCGGCGTCGGAAAGCGCTCCGCCGTACTCCGGATGGTCTTTCACGGAGACGGCAGCACCGGGAACGGCCTTGCCGTCAGGCCCTGCGATCTCGCCGGAGACCTTCTTTCTGGCCGACGTCTTCTGTTGGGGGGGGGTAGCGGCCGATGCGGAATCCGCAGCCCCGGCATCCGATACTCCCGCGAACAGCACGAGGCCGCAGAGAAGCACGAAAGCACGCAGGCCGTATCCGCACGATCGGAGATACCTCCCGGAATGCGATGCATTCATTGAGTAAAGTTTTTTCATAGGTTAGTGATCTTTCGTAATACATTCGGGGGCCAGGTCGGTGGGGCCCGATCGTCAATGCTTCAACGTGGATTTATCCATAAATGCTCGGGTTAGTGTTTATTTTTCAGGTTGCGGTAGCGCAACAGCGCTTCGAGGAAATAGTAGTCGGCGTAGATGATCGGCACGTCGACCTGGCTGCCCTTGGGCTTGTGTCCCACGCTGTGCGCGAGGAGGAATCCATGGGCGGAGCCGGCCGGATTGAGGTACTTGTCCGACGACAGGCTCTTGAGGATGCGCTCGGCGGCCCGGAAATAGCGGCGCGCCTGCGGCTGCGGAACATAGCCCGAGAGTTCGAGCAGGCCCGACGCGATCACGGCCGCCGCCGAGGCGTCGCGCTCCTCGCCGGGGCGGTCGAAGTCCCAGTAGGGCACGCCGTCCGAGGGGAGGTTCGGGTGATTCAGGATGTACTCGGCACTCCGGACGGCACGCTCCAGATAGCGCTTGTCGCCGGTTTCGCGGTAGCACATCGTAAAGCCGTAGAGGCCCCAGCTCTGGCCGCGCGCCCAGGCCGAGGTATTGGAGTAGCCCTGGCCGCCGCGGTACTCGTCCACACGGCCCGTATTCACGTCGTAAGCCAGCACGTGATAGGCGCTGCCGTCCTCGCGGAAGTGCTGAACGAGGGTCTTGTCGGCATGTGCGACGGCGATCTCACGGAATTTCGGATCGCCGGTCAGCTTGCTGGCCCGGAAGAGCATTTCGAGGTTCATCATGTTGTCGATGATGACCAGATAGGGGTTGGGCTTGCCGCTCTTGTTGGTCCACGAGCGGATCAGCCCCACGGCGGGGTCGAAGCGGGTGACGAGCGTTTCGGAGGTGCGCACGATCAGATCCCGGTACGCCTCGTCCTGCGTGAGCTCCAGGCCGAGCCCCACGGGGCAGCCGACCATGAACCCGAGGTCGTGCGTGCGGTCGTAGTCGGCCAGCCCGGCCAGGGCCGCCGTTCGGCGACGCGCCTTGCCGAGCCACATCGGATCCTGCGTGGCGGCATACAGATACCACAGATTACCGGGGAAGAAACCGCTGACCCAGCTCCGGATCGTCTTGAGTTCCATCTCGCCCTCGGGCGAGAGGCTGGTCGGATAGAGCGTCGTATCCGCGACCTCGGCATCCATGAGTGCGGCCTGAACCGCAGCCCGCTCCAGCGAGCGGCGAACGAAACGCTGGGCCGAAGCCTCGGAAAGGAAGGAAGAAGCTAACAAGCAGGCAAGAAGTACGATAGAGTATCTCTTCATAAGTTTAGGATTTCGTTTTTGCATCACTATGCAATCTTTCACAATGCAAATAAAGCATAAAAAGATTACAAAAGCAAACAAATAAGCAAAAAAAATAAGCACAAAACACAAATAGGAAAATCACACTTACGCAGCGGATACGCCGCCGCATCCCGCACGGGCACGAACGAACGGGAGCGGCGGACGATCGTCCGCCGCTCCCGGCAAAATTGCTGATGCTTAATTTTTCATTTTCAATCGGGTCGGCCGCAATCCGCGGCGCTCCGAGAGGCCGCGGCAGAACAGGGGCCCGCCCTACTTCACGATGATCAGATCGACGCCCGCCTCCTCGATGATCGCCACCATCTGTTTGGAGATCCGGTCGTCGGTGATGATGACGTCGACCTCCTCCAGCGGACAGATCCGGCCGAAGCCCCGCTGCCCGAACTTCGACGAGTCGGCCAGCACGATGGTCTGCGACGCGGCCTGCATCATCCGGCGCGTGAGCTTCGCCTCCTCGATCGTCGAGGTGGTGATGCCGTGTTCGAGGTCGATGCCGTCCACCCCGAAGAACGCCTTCGAGCAGATGCAATCGGCCAGACCCTTCGCAGCCTCTTCGCCCAGCACGGACAACGACTTCTTATGCACCGGCCCGCCCAACTGCACGACATTCACGTTCTCCGATTCGTTGAGCAGCACGCCCAGCCGCAGGAAAGGCGTAACGATATTCAGGTGATGCCACGCCCGCGCCTTGATCTCCTCGGCGAACGCGAAAATCGTAGAGCCCGACGCCACGATGATCGAATCGCTGTCGCTGAGCATCTCCACGGCCCGGCGGGCGATGCTGCGCTTCACGTCGCGATTGATCGTATCCTTGACATGCACATCGAGGTCGGCCACATGCGGATCGGCGGGCCGAGCGCTGCCGTGCACCTTGTAGAGCAGCCCTTTGCTCTCCAGAATCTTGACATCCTTGCGGATGGTCACCTTGGTCACGCCCAGCTCGTTGGCCACGTCGGTGATCCGAACGAAGCCGTGCTTATTGAGGCTGTCGAGAATGTACTTGTGCCGTTCGGCTATGCTCAACATATCGGTCGGTGTTTTAAACGGTTGTGAAAAGCAAAGATACGCATTATTCCCGATTATCCAAAAAAAAGCCCGAAACCTTGCGGTTCCGGACTCATCCGAAGCGGCCGTATCACTCCGCATCGGGTTCGTAGCCGTCGGCCCGCGCTCCCCACATCGCGAGGAAGATCAGCATGCCCGTAACGGCCATGCCCAGAATCCCGGCATAGGCCCAGTTCCATCCGAAATGCTGCGCCACGTATCCCAGCCCGACACCCGAGACGAGCGTCGAGGCGTAACCGAAGAGTCCGGTCAGGCCGATCGCCGTGGCGGCGGCCCGCTTGGTGGCCTGGTTGGCGGCGGCGATGCCGATGAGCGCCTGCGGACCGTAGATGCAGAATCCGGCGGCACAGAGCGTGGCCGAGAGCAGCCAGACCGGCGTCGCGGAGGGCAGCTGCCAGAAAGCGAAGACGAAGAGCGCGGCGCCGGCCATGCAGAAGACGCACATACGGGGCGCACGGCCGCCGAACCAACGGTCCGTGGCCCATCCCGAGAAGAGCATGCCGAGGATGCCGGCGATCTCGAACATCGCGACGAGCCATCCCGCATGCGACATGCTCACCCCTTTCGACTGACTGAGCAGCGAAGGTCCCCAGTCGAGGACGGAGAAGCGGACGATATAGACGAAGAAGTTGGCGAATCCGAGGATCCAGATCAGCGGATTCCGGAAGACGTGTTTCATCAGGAAGGCCTTGTGCTCGGCGCTCTCGGTCGCGCTCTTCTCGCGGCGGGTTTCGGTGCCGGCCAGCTCGGGGAGTCCGACCGACGTCGGCGTGTCGCGCAGGAAGAGCGCCAGGCCGACCGCTCCGGCGAACGCGATGCCCGAGGGAATCCAGAAGCACCAGCGCCAGGCGCCCGCATGGTCGGGGCCCTCGCCCATCGTCCCCATGATGTAGCCGCAGAGAATCACCACGAGCCCGGCGCCCACCGAGTGCGAAGTGTTCCACACCGACATTTTGGTGGCCAGCTCCGTGGGCGGAATCCAGTGGGTCAGCAGCCGGGCGCAGGGCGGGAATCCCGTGCCTTGCAGCAATCCGTTGACCACCCACATGACGCCCATGAAGAGAATCATCGTGTTGGTGAAGCGGCTCCCCGAGTGTTCGCCCGTGATCCAATAGGAGACATCCTCGCCGAACCCGAACGCGAAGTTGGCCGCGGCGCACAGCGCCAGACCGATCGCCATATACCAGCGGGCGTTCATCCGGTCGGCGAGCATGCCGTTCAGAAAGCGCGACAGACCGTAGATCAGTCCGTTCAGGGTCAGGAAGATGCCGAGGCTCGTCTTCGAGATCCCCAGGTCGGTCTCCAGCCCCGGCATGGCCAGCGAGAAGTTCTTGCGGACGAAATAGAAGAGCGCATAGCCGATCATCGTGGCGACGATCGTGCGCATCTGCCAGTATTTGAATCGTTTGGTTTGTTCGGGTGTCATTCGGAAGTGAAGTTAGCGGTTTTTCGGTATTCAAAGATAGGGCTTCCGCCGCGAATATCGCACGGAAGCCCCGGAATAAATCAGTTTTCGACGGCCGCGGCGCAGACGGCGGCTTCGGGCGCGGCGGCGCCGATCTCCCAGATTCCGCCCCGGCCGAAGAGACGGTCGAGCCACTCCTCCATCCAGCCGCAGCGGAACGCCGTGTCGACGACCGAGTAGCGGCTGCGCATGTAGGGAATCTTCGCGAACGCCGCACGGAACCGCTCGCGCGACACGCCGATCTGCTCGGGCTCGCAGGGGGCCCCGACGAGCTCCAGCGAGCGGTGCACCTCTTCGAACGGAATGATCTGGCGGCGGATCCGGCCGGACAGCTCGGGCCATGCCTCCTTCAGCCGTTCGAGCTGCCGGCGCAGACCGTCGCGGTCGACGTACTTGTCGCGCGTCTCCTTCAGGGCGCGCGCGAGCAGCCCGGAGTCGCTGCCGAACAGCGCCCGGATATCCCGTTCGGTCTCCTCCCACGACTTCCAGGCGGCCACGCAGCGCTCGATGTCGAGCGCTCCGACCGGCGCGTCGAGCAGCAGCTCGAAGAACGCCGTCGAAGCCAGCGTGCCGATGCCGACCTTGAAGCCGTGCGACACGCTCGCCCCGTCGAAACAGAGGTGCTCCATGTCCCACAGGTGGCTGAACTGGTGCTCGGCCCCCGATGCCGGGCGGCTCGACTGCGCGGCCTGCATGGCGAAACCGCTCAGCAGCAGCCCCTCGGCCAGCGCCTCGACCATCTCCACCTTGCCGGCATGCACGCCCGCCGGATCGCTCAGCGCATCCCGCAGCCCATCCTGCACCAGTCCGAACGCAAACGTGTCCAGCGCCTCGGCGCCCACCGCATCGGCGAGCATCCAGTCGGCGCCGGCCGGAATCTTGGCGATCAGGTCGGCATAGCCCGAGGCGGACATCTTCGCGGGAGCACCCGCCGAAATCGCCGGATCGAGCACCATGCCCAGCGGTGCCGGACAGTCGAAAGTCTGCTTGTTGCCGTCGCGGGTGATCGAAGCGCCGTAAGCCGTGTATCCGTCCATCGAAGCGGCGGTTCCCACCACCATATAGCGGCGGCCGGCCCGGTGCGACGCGAGCTTCGTCAGGTCGTTGACGACGCCCGAACCGACGGCCACGGGCACGGCGTCGGTCGCCGCCAGCAGCGCGTCGAGCTCCTCGACGTACTTCCACTCGGCATACAGTTTCGGATCGTCGATCACATGCGGTTCGTCCTGCGCGATGCCCGCCCCGGCGAGGATCCGCGCGACTTCGCACCCCGCCACGCGCCACGTGTTCGTATCGGCGATCACGACGGCCCGGCGACCGGGAAACAACTGCTTGAACATCTCCGCCGTCCGCGGCAACGTATCGACCCCGATCACCAACGCCTTGGTATCGGTCGTGCGCCGAAGGGCGCTCTCCACCTTATTCATATCCAATTTTCATTAATAGTTATCATCCGAACGCCGCAGCCTGCGAAGCTCCCGGCCCGAAGACGGGCGCCGGAGGGCGGCAGCCGATACGACCGATCCCGCCTGCCGCACCCGAACGAATGCGGGCCTGCGCGCCCGCGCGGATCCGAAAGCCGCAGTCGCAAGGCACTCGCAACGACACGAAGTCCGTTTCAGCATTCGAAAAGCAAAGGCAAATATAAACATAATTTTCTTTTCACAACTAAAACAAGGATTATTTTTTCCTTTTTAATAATATTTCGTTTCTTTTTTGGATAAAAGAAAGCAAAAACATATCTTTGAAGTCGAAATTGAAACACCATACGATACCCGCCGGCTCCACCTGCCGATCAATCGGCTATCGTTCAAACCGATACGCACGACCGGCCCGCTCCCGAAACGAAAAAAAAGACGAACTCAATAAAACACGAACGATGAAAACCACCCGATTCCTGCCGCTCCTCGCCCTGCTGCTCGCACTGGGGAGCTGCGCCACCGAGGCGCAACGGGCCGACGCGCCCCACTACATCGACATTCCCGACCGGGCCGCGCTGCACGTCTGGTTCCGCTACGCACCGGAGCGTCCGGTCGTCGTGAGCGGCCACCGCGGCGGCATGATGACGGGCTATCCGGAGAACTGCATCGAGTCGTTCGAGCAGACCCTCGCGATGATGCCCTCGTTCTTCGAGATCGACCCGCGGCTGACGCGCGACAGCGTGATCGTGCTGATGCACGATCCGACGATCGACCGCACGACGACCGGCACCGGCCGGGTCGCGGACTACACCTTCGAGGAGTTGCAGCAGTTCTTCCTCAAGGACCGCGAGGGCAACGTCACCCCCTACCGGATCCCGACGCTCGACGACTGCATCGCGTGGAGCCGGGGCCGCACGATCCTCAACCTCGACATCAAGGACGTGCCCCTCGAAATCATGTCGCAGTTCATCAACGAGCGACATCCGGCCAACGTCATGTACACGGTGCACAACGCCGCGCAGGCCCGCATGCTGCTCGACCGCGACCCGGAGGCGATGTTCTCGCTCTGGTGCAAGAACCTGAACGAGTTCGAGGCATACGAAAAGGCGGGGATCCCCTGGTCGCAGACGATGGCCTACGTCGGCCCGATGATCCGCTCGGACCGGCAGGAGCTCTACGACAAACTGCATGAAAAGGGAGTGATGTGCATGATCTCCGTGGCTCCGACCCACGACCTGCGGGCCTCGGAAGCCGACCGGATCAAGGCCTACGAACTCGAAATCGGCTCAGGATGCGACGTCATCGAGACCGACTACCCCTATCTGTTCCGCAACCTCGACACGAACCGCCGATGATGACCCGTCCCGAAGACTACCGCTCGGTCTACGCCCGCGAAGAGCTGCTGGAGCGTCTGCGCCGCATCCGCCACGTCGCCCTCGACATGGACGGCACGATCTATATGGGAACATCGCTCTTCCCCTGCACGAAACCGTTTCTCGCCTCGCTGCGCGAGATGGGCATCGGCTATTCGTTCCTGACGAACAACCCCTCGCGGAGCATCGCCGCCTACCTGGAGAAGCTCGCCGGACTGGGCATCGAAGCCACGCGCGAAGAGATGTACACGACGACGCTGGCCGCGATCGACTACATCCGGGCCCACTACCCCGCGGCCCGGCGGCTCTACCTGCTCGGCACCCCCTCGATGATCGAGGAGTTCGAGGCCGCGGGCTACGAATCCTGCTCCGAGGAGTCGGACCGGGAGCCCGACGTCGTGGTGGCGGCCTTCGACCTGACGCTCCGCTACGAGCGGCTCTGCCGCGCGGCGTGGTGGATCAAGCAAGGCGTGCCCTACATCGCCACGAACCCCGACCGCGTATGTCCGACCGACCAGCCGACGGTGCTGGTCGACTGCGGCTCGATCTGCGCCTGCCTCGAACACGCCACGGGGCGACGGCCCGACATCACGCTGGGCAAGCCCGACCCGAACATGCTCTCGGGGATCCTCGCCCGCCACGGGCTGCAACCCGACCGGATCGCCATGGTCGGCGACCGCATCTACACCGACGTGCAGATGGCCCGCAACGCCGGAGCGATGGGCGTGCTGGTGCTCTCGGGCGAGACGACCGACGAGGTGGCCGCCGCGGCCGATCCGCAGCCGCCCCTCACGGCACAGAGTATCGAAGTATTGGGACGTCTGCTGCGCGAGGCGCAAGGATAAGCGGCACCCGGCTGTAAGTGTAAGCCCCTCCTTTCGGGAGGGGCTTTTCAGGTGCATACCGATAGTATGACTTTTAATTAGCTCGGACAACAGCCCGCGATGCCCGGCTAAGAGCCGGTTTTAGACGGGAATAGCAGGCTTCTTACCGTCCGCTGCCCCAGGCCAGGCGGGCCTCCGCGGGGCAGAGGCTCGCAACTACATCTCGAAAGTCGATCGTTCCGAAGTGATATTTTTCGGCTCCTCCGGAGCCGGCGGGCCGGAGCTTCGCCTCGCGAAGACCCGCTCATTTCATTCGCGCAGGCCTTTCGCAGGCTCCGGCCGCCATAAGGAATCTATTCCAACCGTTTCAACGATCATTCCGATCATGCGATATCCCCCACCCTCGCAGTTCCCGCGCGAGGGCCTTTTCGCGTCCGCCGCAGAGGCGGTCGACCAGTGCGTGGAAGCGCGGCGAGTGGTCGTGATGGACCGTATGGCAGAGTTCGTGGAGGATGACGTAATCGCGCAGATGCTCGGGCAGGGTCATCAGAAAAAGGCTCAGCGAGATCGTATTGCGCCCCGAACAACTCCCCCACTTCGTCCGCGAGGCACGGATCGTCAGCCCGGCGTACCGGAGCCCCGTGGCTGCCGCAATGCGTTCGATACGCGGCGGCAGATCCTCTTTCGCAGCCCGGCGCAGCGCCTCGACGCGAGCCCGCGCCTCCTGAGGAGACAGAGCGGGCGGCATCGCGGCCCGACGGGCGGCCAGCCGCTCGCGGGCGCTGAGAACCCAGGCGACCTTCTCGTCGAGAAAAGCCAGCGCACGGCTCTCGGAGACGCCGCGCGGATAGCTCAGCCGCACAGCCCCCGACGCCCGCACCGAGAGCGAGATGCGCCGGGCCCGCGGCGACTGCACGCAGGCGATTTCGCCCAGTACGGGATGGTTCATCGGGTCCAGAAGAGTTCCGCCGTAACGCCGCCGAGGGCGTATTCGGCCGAATCGCGGCGTTCGATCTTCATCGTCCGGAAGAGGATGCGCACCCGCTCGCCGCGGTAGTCGAGCAGGCGGACGAGCCCCTCGCCGGTCATCTCCCCCAGCCGCTCCACGGGGACGCCGCAGCGCTCCGCCTGCCGGCGGATCAGCTCCCCGCCCGAGATCTCCAGCAGCCGGTCGCCGTCGAGCGTCAGACGCACCGTATCGTCGGCGAAACGCAGACCGGACGTCCCCCGCCAATGCTCCGGATTGGCATACAGCTGCGGATAGGCGGGATCGTGCGGCACCGGGACATCACCCGGCAACTCGTATTCGGCGATCGGAGAGACCGTCTCCACAATCGCATCGTCCCACCACCAGGGGTCGACCCGGCGCCTCAGCGCCTCGGGCAGCAAATCCTCCTCGATGCTCCAGCGACGCTCCGGGGCGACGCCCAGCTGCCGGTAGAAAGCCGTATCTTTCCCTCCGACGTATTCGAGCGATGCGAAAGCCTCGCGATACTCTTTCCAACGGACCGTATCGGCGAGCGGCACACGCGTGATGCGGAGCCGGCCCTCGGAATCGGTCAGCTCCAGAGCCCGGGCGATCCGTTCGAAACGCGCCCGCTGCGAGTTCAGTCCGAGCCGGGCGGGCGAGAGGGCCGGCACGAAAGTCACGGCGCCGAAGACCGCAGCAGCAGCGACGCAGAGCCACAGATAACGCGCCGTGCGGCGGAAGAGGAAGAGTCCGACGGCAAGCGTCATCGCGACGCCGCAGGCGAGCAGCCAGACGCGCGACTCGGTAAGGCCGTATTCGCCGATGCGGCGGGCGACACCCGCCCAGAAAAGCACGGCGGCCGGGAGCGTAACCACCCCGAACGAGCGGAAAAACCATTCGCAGGTCCGTCGTTCCAGCAGCTCGCGCACCATCCGCACGGCCAGCGACACGAACACGAAGACCGAGACCATCCACGCGATGCCGCCGCGCGGGAGGGTCCACACGACGAGAATCTTGGCGGCGTAGAGATAGAGCAGGGCGGCATAGACGACGACCGCCGGCACGAAGACGTAGTTGACCAGCACCTCCAGCACGCGCGAACCGCGGCATTCGGCCCGTTCCCAGCGGTCGACCATCATCAGGAAAAGCGTCGGAGCAGCGAAACACCCCGAGAGGATCAGCGCATGGACCGCCAGATGTGCGACCCACTTCGCCTCCTCGAAACCGAAGATGTAGGCCGTCGACCAGAGAATCGCCTCGAAAAGCCCCAGTGCGACGTTGGCGAAGAGCATCGCCAGCACGCCGGAACGCAGGTAGAGACACCCGTCGGTGACGAAGCGGAGGTTATCCGCCGCACGCCGCACGGAGAGCAGCGCCAGCGGCGTCAGCATCCACACCGTGACGACGAAACGGAACGATTCGACCCACTCCGCGAGGCCCGGCCACAGCAGCAGCGGCACGAGGGGCGTCCAGGCGGCGTAATAGATCCTGCGCCAGGGTCCGCGGCCCGCCCAGCGGTCGACAACGAACATCGCCATAGCATACCACAGGCCGACGGCTACCCGCACACCGGCCCATTCGGACCACCAGTCGTATTCGAATGCGAGGCAGCTCAGCACGCTGAAGCCGAACAGCAGCACCATCTCCACGGGATGACGCCGCACGACCGTCGAGGCGCCCTCGCGCAGCGCCGCGACATAACGTCTCGGATCGAGTTTCATCTTTCTAATCGCCGATGCGCTGCCGGACTACTTCGAACAACATCACGGCGGCAGCGGCCGAAACGTTGAGCGACTCGATATGACCGATGAGCGGAATGGCCAGCTGCTCGTCGCAGAGCTTGAGCACCTCCTTCGAGATCCCCGTATCCTCGGCCCCCATGACGACGGCCGTCGGCTTGCGGAAATCGGCGTCGTAGAGCAGCTTGCGGCTCTTCTCCGTCGCGGCGACGATCTGGAAGCCCTCCGTCTGGAGCTGTTTGAGCGTGTTGCGAATCGACCCCACGCGGCAGACGGGGATCGTCGTCAGCGCCCCGGCCGACGAACGGATCGCCTCGGCGTTCACGGGCGCCGAGTTCTTCAGAGGCGTAATCAGGCCATGAGCCCCGGCGCACTCGGCCGAGCGGGCGATGGCTCCGAAGTTGCGCACGTCGGTCACTCCGTCGAAGACCACGACCAGCGGCGTTTCGTCTTCGGGGACGCGCTCCAGAATGTCGGAGAGCTCGACATAGGCGATCGCGGCGGTCTGCGCCACGACCCCCTGGTGGTTGCCGCGCGTCAGGCGGTTGAGCTTCTCGACCGGCACCTCCTGCCAGTGCAGGCGATGGCGCACGCAGAGATCCTTGAGCTCCTGCATCAGCTGCCCCTCGGCACCCTTGCGGATGTAGAGTTTCTCGATCTGTTTGCCGGACTCGATGGCCTCGGCGACGGGACGAATCCCGAAAATCAGGTTGTTATCCATGGTTTGCATGTTTTGTTCTTCACGGTTCCCACTCCTCGGTCCGCACGCTGTCGAACAACCGATGAAAATCGGGCTCGTACCGGCAGAAATCGATCCGCCCGTCGGTTCCGAGAGTTCGGTGTATTCGGCCATTGAGGTGATTGCTCAGCAAGCGAAACAACATCTCGCGCGCCTCGTCGAGGCTGTCCGGAGCGCTCAAACGCCGATCGACCAGCGCCAGCGAGTAGCGCAGCGCGCTGCTGTCATGAGCGAAGCGGAGCTGCTCGCGGGCCTTGCCCAGACGACGCACCGCATCGACGAAGCACTCCCCGGGTCCGGTAAGAATCCCGCCGCAGCACCGCATCATCGAATCGGCCTCCCGAAAATCGTTCAAATAGGTCGGGTCGCGCCGGACACAATAAAGCAAGCGTTCGCGCTCGAACTGCCGCTCCGACCACGCGAGAAAGAGCCTGCGCATCTCCGCCCACGGCTCTCCGTCGGGCCAGGCCAGCGCCCGCAGGCTGTCGAGCGCCCGCGTCTGCCTGCTCCCGACCGCCGCGACATCGGCGCAATCGTCGATCGGGACAACGCACAAGCAGCTTTCGAAAAGAATCCGGCCGACCGTTTCCAAAGCCTGCCGATTCAAGGCTCCCTGCGAAAAATAGCCGGTACACTCCGTACACTCTCCGAAGCGGAACGAATCCACCGGCAACGCATCATGCGCCCTGCCGGACGACGAATCCGCCGATACATTCGGCCGGCCGCCCAGGCACCCCGCGAACAGACACGCGACGAGTATCGACGCAATGCGCTTCATCACGCTCCCTCCGTAATCTCCAACTCGTAGGAAGCCTTTTCCCACTCGTGCATCTGATGATCGTAACGCGCTTTCAGGTCGTTGTAGGCCTTGTAGTCGGCCTCGTCGTAGGTCGTCGCCGAGGCGAACTTGGCATCGTACTCGGCGATCCGGCGCTCGATGCCGGCCAGATCGGCCTCGATCGTTTCGACCGCCTTGCGCAGTTTGCGCAACAGCTTCTCCTGCTCCTTGCGCTGTTCGTAGGAGAGCTTGCCCGAGGCGGCCGGAGCCTTCGCCGGAGCACCCTTGGCGGCCCCCTTGGCCGGAGCGTCGCGCCGCTCGATCTCCTGCAACGATTCGAGTTTGCGTTTTTCGAGGAAATAGTAGATGCCCCCGAGGTACTCCTTCACCCCGCCGTCGCGGAACTCGTACACCTTGTCGACCATGCCGTCGAGGAACTCGCGGTCGTGCGACACGACGACGACCGTGCCGTCGTACTTCATGATGGCGCTCTTGAGGATATCCTTCGAGCGCATGTCCATGTGGTTCGTCGGCTCGTCGAGCACCAGCAGATTGCGGGGTTCGAGCATCATGCGGGCCATCGCCAGACGGGCCCGCTCGCCGCCCGAGAGCACCTTGACCTTCTTGTCGATATCCTCGCCGCGGAAGAGGAAGGCCCCCAGAATGTCGCGCAGGCGGGTGCGGATGTCGCCCACCGCCACGCGGTCCAGCGTGTCGTAGACCGTGAACTCGCCGTCCATCAGGTCGTCCTGATTCTGCGCATAGTAGCCGATATTGACGTTGGCGCCGATACGCACCGACCCTTCGGTGGGTGTCAGCTGCCCGACGATCATGCGTGCGAGGGTCGTCTTGCCCTCGCCGTTGCGGCCCACCAGCGCGATGCGGTCGCCCTTTCCGACGACGAAGTTCGCGCCGCTGAAGACGTGCTTCGCCCCGAACGACATCCCGACCTCGGCGATCTCGGCGACGATCTGCCCCGAGCGCGGCGCGGGCGGGAACTTGATGTTGAGCGTCGCGAGATCCTCCTCCTCGATTTCGAGGCGTTCGAGGCGTTCGAGCTGCTTGATGCGCGACTGCACCTGGTTCGACTTGGTGGGTTTGTAGCGGAACTTCTCGATGAACTCCTCGGTCTTCTCGATCAT
>CAMWWU010000032.1 GCA_947178025.1 uncultured Alistipes sp.
CTCGATCGACGAGGTGGTCGTCACCGGGACCCGGCACGAAACAGACATCCGCCACCTGCCCATGAGCGTCTCGATCATCGACCGCACCCAAATCGAACAGAGCCTCCAGCCATCCCTGCTCCCCCTGCTCACCGAACAGATCCCCGGACTATTCGTCACCGCACGCGGCGTAATGGGGTACGGAGTCTCGGGTGGGGCCGCAGGGGCCATCTCCCTGCGAGGTCTCAGCGGAGGATCCGGACAACTGATGGTACTCATCGACGGACACCCCCAGTACATGGGACTCATGGGACACCCCATCGCCGACGCATACCAGTCCCTCATGGCCGAAAAGGTCGAAGTACTCCGAGGACCTGCCTCCGTGCTATACGGTTCCAACGCAATGGGAGGCGTGATCAACATCGTAACCCGGAAGATGGACGACCGCGGCGTGAAGACCGACGCGCAAATCGGATACGGTTCATACAACACCCTCCAGACCGAGGTATCCAACCGAATCCGGGCCGGACGGTTCTCTTCGATCCTCACGGCATCATACGACCGAACCGACGGACACCGCAGCAACATGGACTTCGAGCAGTACGGAGGATATGCAAAACTCGCATACCAACTCTCCCGAACATGGAAAGCGAGGGCCGACCTCGACATCACCCACTTCAACGCATCCCAGCCCGGAACAGTCGACGCGCCGCTGGAGGATGCCGACCAGCGAATCACCCGTGGAATGACATCCGCAGCCATCGAGAACGACTACGGCGCAACATCCGGAGCCCTGAGCTTCTTCTTCAACTGGGGACGGCACAAGATAAACGACGGGTACACCGTCGACCCTTCCGACAGCGATGACCCCAAGCTGTACCGATTCCGGTCGCACGACCGAATGCTCGGGATATCCTGCTATCAGAGCGCCTCCCTGTTCGAGGGAAACCGCCTGACGGCAGGTGCGGACTGGTACCGGTTCGGCGGAGACAAGGGAAACTTCTACATCCTCGGAGACCGGGCAGGAGAGGTGGCGGACCCCCTGGAGAAGACCATGCACGAAGTGGCAGGATACCTCGACATCCGGCAGCACATAGGCTCCTGGCTAACGATAGGGGCCGGTGTCAGACTCGATCACCATTCGCACGTCGGAACCGAGTGGATTCCGCAGGCAGGGCTATCTTTCCACCTCCCGAGGTCCGCGGAGATCAAGCTATCCGCGGCAAAAGGGTTTCGCTATCCCACGCTTCGAGAGATGTACATGTTCCCCCCGCAGAACCCGGACCTCAGGCCCGAAAGCATGTGGTGCTACGAGATAGCCGTTTCGCAGAACTTACTCGACGGGCATCTGTCCTACGGCGTCAACCTATTCTACATCGACGGCAAAGATCTGATCATAGCCGTACCGCGTCCGGGGGCAACGCCCCTGAACATGAATACAGGTGAAATCGACAACGCCGGAGTCGAGGCGCAGGTCGCATGGAGAATATCCGCGGAATGGAACCTGGAGGCCAACTACAGCTTCCTGCACATGCGAAACCCCGTACTCGGAGCCCCCGAACACAAGCTGTACGCGGCGGCGACATTCGCCCGTAAACGATGGACCGTAGGCTCGGGACTCCTCGCGGTAGACGGACTATACATCGACGTACCGGCCAACGGACAGGGGAGCTATCGCACCGAAAAATTCATCCTGTGGAACTTCCGAACCGAGTTCCGCGCCGCACGACGGATCTCCATTTGGATCAGAGCCGAAAACATCCTCGCTCAACGATACCAAATAAACGCAGGATATCCTATGCCGAAGGCAACTCTGATGGCAGGGGTAACACTAAAAATTTCCTAATGACAAACCACCTAAAAATGAAACGATTCGCTATGATAACGATGTTCTCCGCCGCCGCATGCGGCCTGGGAAACGGGTCGCACGCCTCAGACGAGGCTCCCGCCAAGGTCTATCTGATCCGGGAGATCACCCCGCAGCACCTCGTGCGGATCTACGAGGCATTGGGCCGCAAGGCGACGGGCAGAGTAGCCGTGAAGCTCTCGACGGGCGAACCGGGCGGCCACCATTATCTCCGACCGTCGCTGATCGAGCCGCTGATCCGGCAGATCGAGGGCACGATCGTCGAGTGCAATACGGCCTACGGCGGCGGTCGCGCCGACACGGAGAGCCACCTCCAAGCGGCCGCCGACCACGGATTCACGGCGATCGCCCCGGTCGACATCATGGATGCCGACGGCGAAACGTCGCTGCCGGTCACAGGCGGCAAACATCTGACGGAGGATTTCGTCGGTTCGCACTATCCCGACTACGACTTCACGGTGGTGCTGTCTCACTTCAAGGGACATGCGATGGGCGGCTTCGGCGGCGCCGTGAAAAACATCTCGATCGGCATCGCCTCGTCGGCAGGCAAGGCCTGGATCCACACGGCCGGCAAGACGAAGAACACGGCCGAGTTGTGGGACAACCTTCCGGAGCAGGACACCTTCCTCGAAGCGATGGCCGAAGCAGCCAAAGCCGTCGCCGACCACTGCGGCGACCGGATTCTCTACATCAGCGTGGCGAACAACCTCTCGGTCGACTGCGACTGCGATTCGCACCCCGCCGCCCCCCGGATGGGGGATATCGGCATCCTCGCGTCGCTCGACCCCGTGGCGCTGGATCAGGCCTGCGTCGATCTGGTCTACGCCTCCGAGGACCCGGGCAAGGTGCATCTGATCGAGCGCATGGAGTCGCGCCACGGCATCCACACGCTCGAACACGGCGAAGCGATCGGTCTGGGCAGCCGCAGTTACGAACTCGTTGAACTCGAATAGCGAAATGGAGTACCGAATTTTAGGCCGCACCGGGCTGCGCGTCGGCGCCGTAGCGCTGGGCTGCGAGGGTTTCACGAACAAAAGCGCCGAAGAGGTTCGCGCCGAATTCGACTACGCGATCGGGCAGGGCGTGAACTTCCTCGATCTCTACGCCTCCGACCCGGCGCTGCGCGACTGCATCGGCGCCGCGCTGGCCGACCGCCGCGACGATTTCATCATCCAGGGACACCTCTGCTCGGTCTGGGAGAACGGACAGTATCTGCGCACGCGCGATCCGCAGAAGACGGCCGCGGCATTCGAAGATCTGCTCGCCCGGCTGCGGACCGACCGCGTGGAGATCGGCATGATCCACTACGTCGACAGCGAAGAGGATTTCCGCACGGTCTTCGAGGGCCCGATTCTGGCATATGTCCGGCAGCAGCAGGCCGAGGGGCGCATCCGCCACATCGGTATGAGCAGCCACAACCCCGTAGTCGCCCGCATGGCCGCCGAAACGGGACTGGTCGACGTGTTGATGTTCTCGCTCAACCCCTGCTACGACCTGCTGCCCCCGAGCGACGACGTAGATACGCTGTGGGCCGACGAGAGCTACGCCGAAACCTTGTGCGACATCGCCCCCGAACGGCAGCGCCTCTACGAATACTGCGCCCGCGAAGGGGTGGCGATCGACGTGATGAAGGTCTTCGGCGGCGGGGATCTGCTCAGCGAGATCAACTCGCCGTTCGGGCGCCCGCTCACGCCGGTGCAGTGTATCGAATACGCGCTGACGCGCCCGGCCGTAGCGGCCGTGATGGTCGGCTGCCGCACGGTCGACGAAATGCGTGCCGCACTCGGCTGGTGCTCAGCGACAGCCGCCGAACGCGACTATACGCAGGCGCTCGCCAGTCTGGAACGCTTCTCATGGCGAGGCCACTGCATGTACTGCGGACACTGCGCCCCCTGCTCGGCCGGGATCGACATCGCCTCGGTGAACAAATTCTACAACCTGACCGCAGCGCAGGAGTCGCTGCCCGAAACCGTCCGCGAGCACTACCGTGCGCTTTCGCACCACGCTTCGGAGTGTCTGGCGTGCGGCGCCTGCGAAACTCGCTGTCCGTTCGGCGTGGAGATCGTCGAGAGCATGCACCGGGCCGCAGAGCGGTTCGGATACTGACCCGGCGAATTTATTTCCCGGAAATTACGAGCTCCTCCGCCCGGACCTTGGGCACGTAGTGCGTCCCGCCGCGGCGGAAGTAGGCGTGATCCTCCTCAGCCCCGATCTCGGTCAGGGCGATCCGGTCGGAGCCCTTGCCGATCGCCAGAATCAGCAGGGGCTCCGCCTCCAAGCGGAATGCCTGCCGGATCGCCTCCCGGTCGAAAGCACCGATACAGATGCCGTTCAGACCGATCTCGACGGCCTGGAGCAGCATGCTCTGGACCGAAATTCCGAGGTCGATATCCACGTAACGATCTTCGGCAACCGTCGAGCAGACGATAATAAAGGCATTGGGTTCGCTGCCGGGGCAGGGCAGGTGCAGCTCGGGAAGCGCACCGCCGAGGCGGATGTGCCTGAGCACCTCCGGCGCCTCGTCCGCCAGCACGGGACGGAAGCGCAGCACCTGCGCGTTGCGGGCCGAGGGAATCAGCGTGTTCACCCCGATGATGCGCAGCAGCTGATCCTCGCGCACGATGAATCGGGCGTCGTAGCCGCGATGGCTGCGGTTCTTCGCGAGCAGCCGGCGCAGGCTCTGCGCCGGACGGTTTTGCACGGCCGGACGGGAGCGATACTCCTCCATTTTCCGGTCCAGATAATTGTCTGCCATAGTCCGATGAATTGTCGGCAGCAAAGATAACGAAAATGCGGCTATTCGCCAGCGATCCCCGCCGCTTCCAGCTGCGAGATGATTTTCCGGTTGGCCGTATCGATCACCGAGTTTTCCAGAGCCGCCAGATAGATCTGCGTCGTGCGCTCCGACGTATGCCCCAGTCCGGCGCTGATGACCGAAACCGGGATATCGTGATTGCGGGCGGCCGTCGCCCAGCTGTGGCGCGAGGTGTACGACGTGATCCGGCTCTGCGCACCGAGCAGCTCCGACAGATTGCCGAGCAGCCGGTTGTAGTTGTTCAGCGCGGCGCGATATTGGCGGAATGCCGCCTGCTCCTCGTCGACCGTCAGCAGCGGAAAGACGTAACCCGAGTCGCGCGTCAGCGGTTCGTAGCGCTCGATGATGGTGCGGATCCCCGGCTCGATGCGAATGCAGAGCTGCTGCCCGGTCTTGCGCCGGGCATACCGGATCGTTCCGTCCCGGATATCCGTCTTGCGCAGGTAGGCGATATCGACGAACGCCATGCCGCGCGTGCAATAGCTGAAGATAAACAGGTCGCGGGCGATCGACATCGGCGAGTAGGGCGGCAGCACGAGGCGTCCGAGACGGACGAGCAACCGCTCGTCGACGGCCCGTTTGCAGGTGCGGTCGATGCCGGTGTAAACGTGCCGGAACGGCTCGTCGGAGACGATCAGATGCTGCCGGACGGCCCGATTGTATACGGCCCGCAGGATCCGCATGTAGAACGAGACGGAGTTGCGGACGATTCCGCGCCGCAGCAGATAGGCGTTGTACCCCTCGACCAGCTGCTCGGTGAAGAGGGAGAACGGCACGTCGACACCCCGCAGATACTGCGAGAAACTGTTCAGCGCACGGGTGTAGTTGCAGGCCGTTCCCAACCGTTTTTCGGCGTATTTCCGATCGATCTGCCGTCGCATGAAAGTCAGAAAACCGACGCTCCGATCCGCCAGACGATACTGCTGCACGACGTCGACAGCCGTATAGCTCTGCCCCGAACGGTCGAGACTGCGGATGATCCGGCGCAACCGGCACAACTCCTCCTCGATGACCGTCTGCAAGGCGGCCGCATGATCCGCCTCCGGGCGGATCCGGGCCTCGACGGCGTCCCACGCCTCCGGACGGATTCGGATTCCGGTCGTGATCTGCCGGCTCGTCTGCCGATGCGTGATCTGATAATAGATGGTTCCGGCGCGGCCGGCGACGGTCGAAGACCGCAATTTGACTTTTAACGATGCCATAAAGATGATTTTTATACGGGATGTAAAAATACCCGTTTTCATCATCTTTCGGACCGCATGGCGCATCGTATCGCATCCGCCCCCGGCCGCTCGGCCTTACCATCCCGTATTCTGCACCAGATTGCGGTTGCGGTCCAACTCGACCAGCGGAATGGGCCAGATCTCGTGGCGCGGCTGATAGGCGCGTTCGTACATCAGATCGCCGAAGATGTCCGTCGCATTCCGCACGGTCGACTCCAGCATGCCCCAGCGGCGGATGTCCCAGTAGCGCTGCCCCTCGCCGACCAATTCGTAGGCCCGCTCGTCGCGGATGCGCTGCCGCATGTCGTCCGCATCGGCGACCGACAGCCACGCCGCTCCGGAGTTCAGCTCGGGCATACCGACGCGTGCACGCACCTTGTTCAGTTCGACGACGGCCTTCCCTACCTCGCCCGTCTCGTTGTAGGCCTCGGCGAGCATCAGCAGAACGTCGCCCAGACGGATCAGCGGGAACTCGTAGGGGGTTCGGGTATACTCGCCCCAGTAACCGTCGAGGTTGCCCGTCGGAATCCATTTGCGCCAGAAGTAGGAGTTCCAGCCCTCCGAATTGCGGATGAATGCGAACGCTTCCATCGGCGACCCGCCTTTCGTCGGATCGGCCAGCACGAACTGCTTGTCGCGCGGCGACGACCCGGCATCGGTTCCCAGGTAGTGGGAGTAGGGGGTGATCACGTTCCAGCACAACCGGGGGTCCCGCTTCCGATAGGCGTCCGCCACCTTTACGGTGTCGCACTCCAAGAGATCGGTCACGACCGTACTGCCCTGATCGATGGCCACGCACATCATCCGACGGCGGAACTGCGAATCGCCGGCATCGAATCCGGGGAAAACGTCGTCCCAGTCGAATTTCGAACCGTCGAGGTTCTCATACATGTCGACCAGCGTCGTCGAGGGTACGATCAGGTTGCTCGCGATGAGCCGCATCGTCGACTTGTTGCCGAAGTACGAAACGATGTCCAGCGCATAACCCGCCGTATTGCCGTCGATGGACTGGATCGAGAAGATCATCTCGTCGCTGCGCATGCCGTTGTAGAGGCGGAACAGCTCTTCGTAGTCGTCGTGCAGCGCATAACCGTAATTTTCGGTCTTGTCGTAGACGATCTCCTCGAAGTCGGCCACGGCTTTCTCCCACTCCCCGCCGAAGAGGTAAACCTTGCCGCGGAGCGCATACGCCGCACCTTTCGTCGCCCGTCCGTAATCGGCCGACTCCCAGTGCACCGGCAGCTTTCCGATCGCCTCGGTCAGATCGTCCAGCACATGCGCCCGGATCTCGTCGGCCGAGCTGCGCGGCGCGGAGAGCGTGGCGAACTCCTGATTGATGTCGCACGTCTCGTCGTAGTAGGGGACGCCACCCCAGCAGTTGAGCATGCGAAAGTAAGCCATCGCACGCAGGAACTTCGCCTCGCCCGTAACCCGGTCGATCGTCGTCGGGTCGACGGGCATCTCCGCCACCTTGCGGATCACGGTGTTGCAGCGATGAACCAACTCGTAGAGGTACTGCCAGTGATTCTGCACGCCCGAGCTGTTCGATGCGAACGACGTGCCGCGCGAGACATCGGCCCAGGGCGAGGTGCCGTCGGCCAGATCGGTGCACATGTCGAAGGTGAACTCCATGCCGAAGCACCACGGGGCTTTCATAGCGGCGTACAACCCGACGGCCGCCTGCCGGGCATGCTCTTCGGTCCGCCAGATCGTAACGTCGGAGAGTTGATCGGACGGCGTATAATCGAGGCTCTCGCAGCCGGCGCAAACCAGGCCGCACGCCATCAGAAGCGAAATTACGGATTTACCATTCATGATTCTTCGCAGTTTAGAAGGTGATATTTATACCCACGGAGTACTGACGGGTCGCCGGATAGCCCACGTTGGCGGCAATCTCGGGATCGAGTCCGGGGAAGTCGGTAATGGTGAACAGGTTGTCGATGCTGGCATAGACTTTCAGATGCTCGACGAAGAACTTGCGCGAAATGCGCTTGGGAAGCGTGTACCCCAGCTGGATGTTCTTGCAGCGCAGGTAGGCCGCATCGTGCACGAACGCCGTGCTGGCGATGTTGTTCCGGCTGTCGGAGCTGTTGCGCAGCCGCGGATATTTCGACGCGTAGGGGTTCTCCAGCGTCCAGGCATTGTCCGTGATATCCTTGTTGAGCGACTGTCCCATGACGGTGACGAAGCGGAACGCCTGATTGTTGTAATAGACCGCATGCGAGCCGACGCCTTGCAGCAGCATGCTGAAATCGAAGTTCTTCCAGCTCAGCCCCAGGTGCGCGCCATAGGTCAGGCGCGGCGTCGAACCGTGTCCGACCTCCACGCGGTCGTCGTTGTCGAGCGAGCCGTCGCCGTTCGCATCGGCATAGAGGAAGTCGCCCAGATCGGGACGCTGGAACGTGGAGAAGTAATCGGGATTCCGCTCGACGAGCGACTGCACGTAGGCGAGATCCCGGTCGTCGCGCACGATCCGGTCGACGGAGATCACGTAGAGCTGGTCGATCGGTCGTCCCTCCTGCGTCTTGTAGACGCCGTTGATCGACGACACGTCGCCCTGGAACTTCGTCACCCGGTTGCGGACATACCCGACGTTGAATCCGAGTTCGTAGCCGACCGAGCCGATGCGGTCGTGCCAGTCGAGGCTCAGTTCGAAGCCCCGGTTATCGACCGCTCCGGCGTTCTGGTTCGGAACGGTGCTCGTCCCGTGCTCCAAAGGCACCGGCAACGAAATGAGAATGCCCCGCGTATCCTTGTCGAACCAGTCGAACGATCCGGAGAGCCGGCTGCCGAAGAGCGCGAAGTCGAGGCCGATATCGGTCATGTAGGTCTTCTCCCAGGTCAGTCCGGGGTTGGAGAGCGCCGTCTGGGCGATACCTCCGGCGATCGTGCCGTTCAGGATGTAGTTCGACGAGGAGTAGAGCGACTGATACATGTAGTACCCGGTCGTCGCGTTGTTGCCGAGCGAGCCGTAGGAGGCGCGCACCTTCAGCAGATCCAGCCAGGTGCGGCTATCCTGCATGAACTGCTCTTCGGAGATGCGCCAGCCGGCCGAAACCGACGGGAAGTAGCCCCAGCGGCGGTCGGGAGCGAATTTCGAGGAGCCGTCGACGCGCAGGTTGGCTTCGAGCAGGTATTTGTCGTCCCAGTTCAGATTGATGCGGCCGAAATAGGAGCGCATCGCCCATTCGTTGTAGTTGCCGCCGACCGGCCCGTTCGTCGCCGCGGCATCGAGCGAGGTCAGCGAATCGTCGAGCAGATCGTACTTCATGAAGTTCTCCGTCTCGTACTTCTCGTACTCCTGGCTCGCACCGGCCATGACGGAGGCGGACAGCTTGCCCGCCTGAAATTCGTAGCGGGCCGTAATATCCGACGTGCGGAACGTATCGGCGTAGTTGTAGCGGCGGATGTAGGTACGCACGACGCCCTCGCGGAGCAGCACCGGCCCGTCCAGCGTGAAGCGGTACAGATCGCGGTCGCAGAGCTGGAGCTCCTCCCGACGGGTCCAGTAGTTGTAGGCGAACGACCCTTCGATCGTGAGCCCCTCGACCGGTTGCAGGCGGGCGTACAGCTTCGCGACCGAGCGCCGGGTCTGCGTCGGGAATTCGTCCTTGTAGAACCACTGGCGGCGGTAGGGATTGAAATTGCTGACATTCTCCTCCTCCGGATTCTGAATACCGCCGTAGAGCCCCGTCGCCGGGTCGTAGAGGGTCATGCCCGGAACGGTATTGAAAGCGCCCGACCCGAAGATCACGTCGCCGCCGGCCGCCGCATTCGATGCGGAGGGGTTGTTGCGGTCGATGTAGCCGAACAGGTTGGTGCCGACCGTCAGCCAGGGTTTCACGGTCACCTCGACGTTGGAACGCAGCTGGTAGCGCCGGTATTCGGTGTTATAGATCATGCCGGGATTGTCGATCAGCCCCAGCGACAGGTTGTAGCGGACGGATTTCGTACCTCCCGTCACGGAGAGCGTATGGTTCTGGACGATCGAAGGGTTGCGGTAGATGTGATCCTGCCAGTCGGTATTGGGGTAGACGGTCGGATGCTGTCCGGCATCGTTGCGCCACTCGTCGATCTTCTCCTGCGAGAAGCGCGCCGCCTGGCCGTTGGCGACGAGACCCGCATTCTGGAGCTCCATGAAATCCGCATAGTTCGTAACGAGATTCAGCCGCTTGGCCACCGTCTCGAACGAGACGTTGCCGCTGTACGTAATCCTCGGTGCGCTCTCGACGCCGTTTTTCGTCGTAATCAGAATCACGCCGTTGGCCGCACGCGATCCGTAGATGGCCGACGACGCGGCATCCTTCAGCACGGAGATGCTCTCGATGTCCTGCGGATTGATATCGCTGATCGAGAGGCCGATCATGCCGTCGACGACGACCAGCGGGCTGGCGTCGTTCAACGTTCCCTGCCCGCGGATACGGATGCTCTGCGACTCGTAGCCGGGCGTATTGCCGCCGCTGTTCGTCACCGACAACCCGGCAGCCAGTCCCGCCAGTGCGTTCGTGGCGTTGGCCAGCGGACGATCCGCGAGCGCCCCCACGCCGATCGAGGAGACGGCACCCGTCAGGTTTACCTTTTTCTGCTTCGCATATCCGACCACCACCACGTCGTCCAGCCGTCTGGTGTTCTCGACGAGCGTGATCGTATAGCGGATCCGATCGTCGTCGACCGGAACGGTCTGCGTCTCGTAGCCCAGCGACGAGATCAGCAGAACGGCATTCTCCGGCACGTTCTGCAACGTGAATGTTCCGTCGATACCCGTCGTCGTTCCCACCGTCGGCTCCTCCTTCACGGTGACCGCCACCCCGACCACGGGGGCATCTTCGGCATCCTTGACGATGCCGGTGATCGTCCTGCCCGGCACATCGGCGATCGCGGCCGACGGCATGAATCCCAACCAGGCGCCGATCAGTAACAAATAGGTTCTCATAAATTATCCGTTCGGTATTTGATTTCAACTGTCCGTTTGCACGATAGAAACGGGCAATCCGGATGCCGGAATCCGCACCGAACGAAGACATCGATGACAATCAACCGATTATGCAGAAACACCGAAGCCCTTCCACACATGAATGTGGGGAATAATTCCACAATTGTGCGGAATTATTCCCCGACGAAAAAAGCGGGACAGGCCCGAGGCCTATCCCGCTTCACTCGAAAAATCGTCGCCGATGCTACTCGAACGAGTGGATCACGACGCCCGACCGGAGTTTGGGCTCGAACCACGTCGTCTTCGGCGGCATGATGTTCGACGTGTCGGCGATGTCGATCAGCTGCTTCATCGAAACGGGGTAGAGGGCGAAAGCCGCCTGCATCTCGCCGCTGTCGACACGACGTTTCAGCTCGCCGAGGCCGCGGATCCCGCCCACGAAGTCGATGCGTTTGGAGGTGCGCAGATCCCCGATGCCGAGAATCCGGTCCAGCACCAGATTCGACAAGACCGTAACGTCCAGCACACCGATCGGATCGTTGTCGTCATAGGTTCCCGGCTTCGCGGTCAGGCTGTACCACTCGCCGCCCAGATACATCGAGAAGTTGTGCAGCGACGTGGGGCGATACTCCTCCGGCCCCATCTTTTCGACGACGAAATCCGCCTCCAGACGCTGAAGCAGCTCCTCGGGCGCGAGGCCGTTGAGATCCTTCACCACGCGATTGTAGTCGATGATCCGGAGCTGGTCGGCCGGGAAAGTCACCGCCAGGAAGTAGCAGTACTCCTCCTCGCCCGTATGGTTCGGATTCTTGTCGCGGCACTCGGCACCCACGCGAGCCGCGGCGGCCGTGCGGTGATGGCCGTCGGCCACGTAGAGCGCGGGAATGCCCGCGAAGAGCTCCGTAATGCGGTCTACCGTCTTACGGTCGCGGATGACCCAAAGTTTATGCCCGAAGCCGTCGGCGGCCGTGAAGTCGTACTCCGGAGCCTCGGCCGTCACACCGGCGACGATCGCGTCGATCTCGGCGTTGTCGGGATAGGCGAAGAAGACGGGCTCGATGTTGGCCTGCTGGTTTCTGACATGAATCATGCGATCCTCCTCCTTGTCGGGGCGCGTCAGTTCGTGTTTCTTGATCGCTCCCGAGAGATAGTCCTCGAAGTGGCAGCACATCGCCAGACCGTACTGCGTCCGGCCCTCCATCGTCTGCGCATAGACGTAATAGCACTCCTCGGGATCCTGCACCAGCCACCCCTCGCTGCGCCAGCGGCGGAAGTTCTCGACGGCCTTGTCGTAGACCGGCTGCGAATGCTCGTCGGCAATGGGATCGAAATCGATTTCGGGTTTGATGATGTGCAGCAGCGAACGCTCCGTAGCCTCGGCCTTGGCCTCGGCGGAGTTCAGCACGTCGTAGGGACGCGACGCCACCTCGGAGGCGAACTCCTGCGGCGGGCGAATGCCCCGGAAAGGTTTGATTCGTACCATAGTCTTTCGTTTTTACTTGTTTACCTGGAATCGCGTCACCCCTTCGGTGAAGAAGGCCACGATCTGACGCGCGGCGGCGAGCCCCGCATTGATGTTGGCTTCGGCCGTTTCGGCGCCCATCTTCTTCGACGTAGCGAATACGCGCTTGCCGAACTGCTCGTTCAGCTCGGGCTGAATGGCGGCCGCGATGTCGGTGACGTATCGCAGATCCTCCCGCTCGGCGAGCGCCCGGCGCAATCCCTGCTCGTCGATCACCTCCTTGCGGGCCGTATTGACCAGGGTAGCCCCCTTGGGCATCGAGGTCAGCAGCTCGTAGCCGATCGAGCCTTTCGTCTCGGCCGTGGCCGGGATATGCAGCGAGAGGTAATCCGAACGCTCGTAGAGTTCGGCCACCGAGGCGACGGGCTCCACGCCGTCGGCCTCGAAAACGGCAGGATCCGTGACGAACGGATCGTAAGCCACGACGTTCATGCCCAGCGCCTTGCCCTTGCGGCCCACCAGGCGGCCGACATTGCCGTAGGCGTGGATGCCGAGCGTCTTGCCCTGAATCTCCGAGCCCGTTCCGGGCGTGAATCCGTTGCGGGCCATGAAGATCATCATGGCGACGGCCAGCTCGGCCACGGCGTTGGAGTTCTGTCCCGGAGTGTTCATCACCACGATTCCGCGGGCCGTGGCGGCCGCGAGATCCACGTTGTCGTACCCGGCACCGGCCCGGACGACGATGCGGAGCCGTTTCGCGGCGTCGATGACCTCGGCGGTCACCTTGTCGCTGCGGACGATCAGCGCATCGGCATCGGCGACGGCAGCCAGCAGTTCGGACTTGTCGGTATATTTTTCGAGCAGAGCCAGTTCGTAGCCTGCACCCTCGACGATCCCGCGGATACCGTCCACGGCCTCCTTCGCGAAGGGTTTCTCGGTTGCAACCAGTACTTTCATGGTATGATTCAATGTTGTCGTTTCCTGTATTTCGGTCTGTTCCCACGCCGTCACCTCACCCGTAAGGGCGCTGTACGCCGTAGGGATCTTGAACTGATAGGCCATCGCGCCGTTATTTCACGTGCAACTTCTCGAACTCCTGCATGCAGGCGACGAGCGCTTCGACGCTCTCCTTGGGCAGGGCGTTGTAGCACGATGCGCGGAAACCGCCAACCAAACGGTGGCCCTTGATGCCGACCATGCCGCGCGCCTTGGCAAATTCGAGGAACTCGGGAGCCAGCTCCTCGTACCCCTCCGCCATCACGAAGCAGATGTTCATCAGCGAACGGTCCTCCTTTTCGACCGTACCGCGGAAGAGCGGGTTGCGATCGATCTCGTCGTAGAGCAGGGCGGCCTTCTCGCGGTTGCGGCGCCAGATCACCTCGACGCCGCCGATGGACTTGAGCCACTTGAGCGTCTCCTTGAGCACGTAGATCGGGAAGACGGGAGGCGTGTTGAACATCGAGTTGTTCTCGACATGGGTGCGGAACGACACCATCGTCGGCAGATCGCGCACCTGCTTGTCGAGCAGATCCTCGCGAACGATCGCGAAGACCACGCCCGCAGGCGCCAGGTTCTTCTGGGCGCCGCCGTAGATCATCGCATACTTCGAAACGTCGACCGGACGCGACAGGATATCGGACGACATGTCGGCGACGAGGGGCACCGGCGAGTCGATATCCTCGTGGTACTCCGTGCCGTAGATCGTGTTGTTCGACGTGATATGGAGATAGTCCGCATCGGCCGGAATCGCGAAGCCTTTGGGGATATAGGTGAAGTTGCGGTCCTCGGACGAAGCCAGCACCTCGACCTCTCCGTAGCGCTTGGCCTCCTTGATGGCCTTCTTCGCCCATACGCCGGTATTCACATACGCAGCCTTCTTACCCAGGAAATTGGCCGGCACCTCGTAGAACATCGTGCTCGCACCGCCGCCTATATAGAAAATACGGTAGTTGTCGGGGATGTTCAGCAACTCGCGGAAAAGCGCGTCGGCCTCGGAGAGCACGTCATCGAAGTCCTTGGTACGATGCGAGATCGAAAGCAACGAAAGGCCCGACCCGTTGAAGTCGATGATCGCCTTGGCCGCATTTTCCAGAACCTCCTGCGGCAGGATGGAGGGTCCTGCATTGAAATTGTGCTTTTTCATAATGAATGGGATATGTGAATTTGACGTTTCCGATTCTGTTAGTTTGCTAACACAAATATAGCTAAAAAACTTCCGAATTACCAAGAGTCGACCGAATAAATTTCACTCGACGGCCGAAAGCCGCCGCATTTTTGATTTGTTTTTATTAAATTTGTCGCACCAAAAACACCCGTTCTCATGGTTAAATCGATGACGGGCTTCGGCAAGGCCGAGGCCACGGTCCGCAACAAGAAAATCACGGTCGAACTCCGCTCGCTCAACTCCAAGCAGTTAGACCTCAACCTGCGCCTGCCGGCCGTCTATCGGCAGGCCGAATACGAAATCCGTAACCGGCTCACCCGCAACCTGCTGCGCGGCAAGGTCGACGCATTCGTCACCGTCGAGTCGCAAACGGTGCAAACCTCTGCGCACATCAACCGCGAGGTGTTCCGCGAATACCTGCGGCAGATGAACGACGCCCTCACGTTCTCGGGCATCGACGCCGACTACGACGCCATCGTCCCCTGCATCATGCGGCTGCCCGACGTGGTGTCGACCGAGGCGGAAACGATCTCCGACGAGGAGCTCGCCGTCCTGCTCGCCACCGTGGAGCAGGCCGCTGCGGCGCTCGATGCGTTCCGCACGCAGGAGGGGGCGATCCTGATCGCCGACCTGCTGCACCGCGTGGAGAAGATCGAGCGATACAAGCAGGAGGTCGTCCCGTTCGAGAAGGGGCGCACGGAGACGATCCGCACCCGCATCCTCGACGGGCTGGCCCAGCTGAAGGTCGACGTCGACCGCAACCGGCTCGAACAGGAGATGATCTTCTACATCGAAAAACTCGACATCACCGAGGAGAAGGTCCGCCTCACGAACCACTGCAACTATTTCCGCGAAGTGGCCGCCTCCGAGGAGGGCGCAGGCCGCAAACTGGGCTTCATCGCCCAGGAGATGGGGCGCGAGATCAACACGATGGGCTCGAAAGCCAACCAGGCCGACATCCAGGTCCTCGTCATCAAGATGAAGGACGAACTGGAGAAGATCAAGGAGCAAGTACTCAACATTTTGTAATTTCGGATCATGGGTAAGGTTCTCATATTCTCCGCCCCGAGCGGATCGGGCAAGACGACCATCGTCCGGGCCCTGCTGGAGCGCTTTCCGCAACTGGAATTCTCCGTATCGGCGACCAGCCGCGCCCCCCGCGGCACCGAACGCGACGGCGTAGACTATCACTTCTTCACGCAGGAGGAGTTCATGCAGGCCGTGGCCGAGGAGCGCTTCGTGGAGTGGGAGGAGGTCTACAAGGGCACCTGCTACGGCACCCTGCGCAGCGAGGTCGAGCGCATCTGGGCCAAAGGCCATGTCATCGTCTTCGACGTCGACGTGATCGGCGGTCTGAACCTGAAGCGCATCTTCGGCGACGACGCCTGCGCGATCTTCATCATGCCCCCCTCGATCGAGGAGCTGCGCCGCCGGCTGGAGGGTCGCGCGACCGACGCTCCGGAGGTGATCGAACGGCGCGTGGCGAAAGCCGAATTCGAACTGACGAAAGCCCCCGGCTTCGACCGCGTGGTGGTGAACGACGACCTGACGGCGGCCATCGAAGAGACCGTCGGCATACTCTGCGACTTTACGGGATTCGACCGATGAAGCGCATGATGCTCTATTTCGGGTCGTTCAACCCGATACATAAGGGACATGTCGCCCTGGCGGAGTATGTCGTCGACCGCGATCTGTGCGACGAGGTAGCTCTCGTCGTTTCGCCGCAGAGCCCCTACAAGGAGGCCGGCATGCTGGCGCCCGAGATGGAGCGGTTCGAAATGGCGGAGATCGCCTGCAAAGCCTCGAAACACCCCGAGCGGATCCGCCCCTCGGTCGTGGAGTTCCTGCTGCCGAAACCCTCCTACACGATCGACACGCTGCGCTACCTCACGGAGAACTTCGGCCGCGAGATGCGCTTTTCGATCCTGATGGGCGCCGACCAGATCGAACGGCTCGACGGCTGGAAGGAGTACGAACGCATCCTGGAGTATCCCATCTACGTCTACCCGCGCCGCGGCGGGCGGGCCGACCGGCTCGACGGCCGCTTCACGCTGCTCGACGACGCTCCGCTTCAGGAGTTCTCGTCGACCGAAGTGCGGCGCCGCATCGAAAGCGGCGAGGACACCTCGACGATGCTCGCCCCCGGAGTAGCCGCCCACATCCGCACCAAAGGGCTCTGGAGCCCGTCGGCACGCATCGCGACGCTCACGGCGCAGATCGCCGCCGAGCCTGCGAACACCGGTCTCTACCTCGAACGCGGCAAACTGCACTACCGGAAGAACGAGTGGGGCGCCGCGCTGAACGACTTCAACCGCATCCTGGAGATCGACGCCACCCACGAGGAGGCCCGGCAGCTGGCCGCCATGGTGCACGAAATTCTCGAATACCGATACAAAGACATCTATAATCCATGACACGTCTGAACATAGCGCTGCTCGCCGGAGGCGACTCGTCCGAACGGGAGATCGCGCTGCAAAGCGCCGCACAGATCGAGGCGGCGCTCGACCACGAAAAATACGACATCACGCTCATCGACCTGCACGGCCGCGACTGGCACTACACGGCGCCCGACGGCCGACAGTGGCAGGTGGACAAGAACGACTTCTCGCTGACGGTCGACGGCGAACGCAAGGCTTTCGGCTACGCGCTGATCATCATCCACGGCACCCCGGGCGAAGACGGCCGGCTGCAAGGCTATCTGGACATGATGGGTATTCCGTACTCGTCGTGTTCGCAGTTCTCGTCGACGATCACCTTCGACAAGATCACGACCAAGCGGACGCTCGCCGGCCGCGTCACGATGGCCCGCGAGATCTTCCTGCGCCGGGGCGAAGCGGTCGATGCGGCGAAAATCGTCGCCGAACTGGGGCTGCCGCTCTTCGTGAAGCCCAATGCCAGCGGCTCGTCGTTCGGCGTGACGAAGGTCCGCACGCAGGAGGAGCTGCCCGAGGCGATCGAAGCCGCCCTCTCCGAGAGCGACGACATCCTCATCGAGGAGTGCATCGCGGGACAGGAGATCGGCTGCGGCGTGATGATCGCCGGCGGCCGGGAGTACGTCTTCCCCGAGACGGAGATCGTGCCGAAAAACGACTTCTTCGACTACGAAGCCAAATACACGGCCGGCTGCTCCGAGGAGATCACCCCGGCGAACATCTCCGCCGAAGTGCGGGCCGAGCTCAACCGGCTGACCCTGGAGGCCTACCGCACCTGCCGGTGCCGCGGGGTGGTGCGCGTCGATTTCATCGTCACGCCCGACGGAAAGCCCTATTTCATCGAGCTCAACTCGATTCCCGGCATGAGCCCCGGGAGCATCGTCCCGAAGCAGGCCCGCGCCATGGGCATGTCGCTCGGCGAACTTTATGACATCATCATAGCCGACACCCTCCGATGATCGAAATCGACGACAAAATCGTAAGCGCAGACCTGCTGCGCGAGTGCTTCGCCTGCGACATCGCGCAGTGCAAGGGAATCTGCTGCGTGGAGGGCAACGCCGGAGCGCCCCTCGACGCGGAGGAGGTCGGGATCCTCGAACGCGAATACGAGGCCTACAAACCCTACATGACCCCCGAAGGCATCGAAGCCGTGGAACGCCAGGGCTTCATGGTCGTGGACGAAGACGGCGACCTGACGACGCCTCTGGTCGACGACGCCGAGTGCGCCTACACGTACCGGGAAAACGGAGTCACGCTCTGCGCCATCGAGAAGGCGTGGCTGGAGGGCAAGACGCCGTTCCGCAAGCCGATCTCGTGCCATCTCTATCCGATCCGGCTCGTGCAGTTCTCGAACGGCACGGTCGGCCTCAACTACCACCGCTGGTCGGTCTGCGCTCCGGCCCGCCGATGCGGTGCCCGACTGGGCATTCCGGTCTACAAGGCGCTGCGCGAACCCATCGTCCGCCGCTTCGGCGAAGAGTTCTACCGGGCGCTCGAAGCAGCCGAGGAGCTGCTCAAACGATAACGACTATTAACAAGTAAACGATGATACGATACATGCTGACCCTGGCGGCCCTGCTTGCCGCCGGAACGACGACGGTCGCCACCGCCGCAAAACCGAACAAGAAAAACCGCCCGGAAGCGGCGCAAAACGGCACGCTCGATTCGCTTCGCACGGCGAACAGCCGTCTGCTCCAGCGCCTGGATTCGCTCGAAGCAGCTCTCCGGGCGACCGCGATCCCCGAGCAGGTCGCCGAAGAGTCCTTCGTCCCGACCGTCGATCCCGAACAGGCCGCCGCCGACTCGATCGCCCACGTGCAGGAGCGTCTGCGCCCGACACGCATCGCCTCGACCATGGAAACCGAGGGGCTGACGGTCATCGACACGCTCGCGACGAGCAACGACGCCGTTCAGGTGATCCTCTACGGCAACAACTCCTGGAAGTACTCCATCAACCGCGAAGTGCTGCACGACGAAACGATCTTCGAGAAGTACTGGGATACGAAAGGACTGTTCCCGTACCGCGAAGTAGACATGTCGGCGATGCCCGCATCGGTGGTGATCGAACTGCTCGATTCGGTGACGGGCTACCACTGTCCGTACCAGGGCAGCATCCACCCGCGCGGCAAATACGGCCCCCGGCGCAATCGCCAGCACCAGGGCATCGACCTGCCGCTCAAGGTCGGCGACCCCATCTACGCCACCTTCTCGGGACGCGTCCGCATCTCGCAATACAACAAGGGCGGTTACGGCAATCTGGTCATCATCCGCCACGACAACGGACTGGAGACCTACTACGGCCACCTCTCCGAGCGATTCGTGGAGCCCGACCAGTGGGTCGAGGCGGGGCAGGTGATCGGTCTGGGCGGTTCGACGGGCCGCTCGTCGGGTCCGCATCTGCACTTCGAAACCCGCTACTACGGACAGTCGTTCGACCCCGAACGACTCATCGACTTCAAGAGCGGCATGCTGTGCCGCGACATGTTCCTGCTCAAGAAATCGTTCTTCAGCATCCACTCCAAGGCGGGGCAGGATTTCGAGGACGAGATCGCCAACGAGGAGCAGGACAAGAAGGAGGCTGCCGAGAAAGCCGCCATGCGCTACCACACGATCCGCTCGGGCGACACGCTCGGCGCGCTGGCCCGCAAGTACGGCACCACGGTGAACAACATCTGCCGGCTGAACGGCATCAAGTCGACGACGATCCTGCGGCTCGGCCGCAAGCTGCGGGTAAGATAATCCGACGACTCACCGCACGAGAAAAGGCTGCCCGCAAGGCAGCCTTTTCTCTTTTCGCACGACCTGAAGCGCTATCGCCGCGACACCTCTCGGAGGCATCCGTTCGCATAAAAGATGCGGCAGGGAGTGCCGTCGTTACAAGGCGTGCCATGCTCGTCGTACTCGATCACGGCCTTTCGCACATCGATTCCGAAGAGCGCACCGGCCCGAAAGAGATGCACGATGTCCGCATATCGGTTGTAGACCACCTCGGCCTCGTCTCCCGACAAGGCGACGATCGTCAGCAGCGACGGATCCGAGGCATACGGCCATCCGACGAAGATCAGCAGCGTCAGGTCATCGGTGAGCTTCTCCTGAATGAAGCAGCGGTTGTCCGCGAACCGGCGCAGGTCGATCATACACTTCCCGTCGTACAGATAGGTCCACATATCCGCACTGCGCAGGCACAGCAGCTCCTTTTCGCCGCGCAGGATCGTGATGGAGTTGAACCCGGCATCGGGATCCTCGAACGCATCGAGGCGCACCCGATATTCCGGCATCCCCGCGAGCGGCACGTCGCCGACCGTCTGCCACTCCGGCCGGCCTTCGGGCAGCGCATAGAACGGCAGCACCGCTGCGGGATTCGTCCGGAAAATTCCGGACGAATCGACCGAAAACAACTCTTCGCCGTCACCCATAGGCCGGGCTCTTCCGACCAGACAGCACGAAAACAGCACCAAAAGAAGCAATCGTTTCATCTTCGCGATTTATTTCGGGCCGTAATCCCGCTCGCCGAAGATGAGCGAACCGACGCGCACCGCAGTAGCGCCGCACGCGACGGCCAGCGGATAATCGTGCGACATGCCCATCGACAAGGTGTCGAATCGAGCACCGAAGTAGGGGCGCAGCAGCTCGAAACAGCGGCGCAACTCCTCGAAGTCCCGGCGCACGACCTGCTCGTCGTCGGTATGGGTCGCGATACCCATCACGCCGCGCACGCGGATCTCGGGCATCCGCGCGAAAGCCTCCGTGCGGACGTATTGCAGCAGCTCGCCGAAGTCCCAGCCCGTCTTGGTCTGCTCGGCGGCGACGTGGATTTCGAGCAGGATATCGATCGTCCGGCCGCATTTGGCCGCTTCGCGCCGGATGGCCTCGACGAGCCGCTCGCTGTCCACGGAGTGGATCAGCGCGACGAACGGCGCGATGTACTTGACCTTGTTGGTCTGCAAATGGCCGATCATATGC
>CAMWWU010000033.1 GCA_947178025.1 uncultured Alistipes sp.
GCATGCGCGAGTTCGAGCAGATGGAGATGCAGTTCTTCGTGCGCCCCGGCACCGAGATGGAGTGGTGGAACACCTGGAAGGAGACCCGCATGGCCTGGCACCGTGCGCTGGGCTTCGGCGACGAAAACTACCGTTTCCACGATCACGACAAGCTGGCCCACTACGCCAACGCTGCGACCGATGTCGAGTACAACTTCCCGTTCGGCTTCAAGGAGGTCGAGGGTATCCACTCGCGCACGGACTTCGACCTGGGCAACCACCAGAAGTTCTCGGGCAAGAAGATCCAGTACTTCGATCCCGAGACGGGCGAGAGCTACGTGCCCTACGTCGTCGAGACGTCGATCGGCGTCGACCGCATGTTCCTTCAGGTGATGTCGGCCGCCTATACCGAGGAGAAGCTCGACGGCGGCGATACGCGCGTCGTGCTGCGTCTGCCCGCGGCGCTGGCCCCCGTCAAGGTCGCCGTGCTGCCGCTCGTGAAGAAAGACGGCATGCCCGAGAAGGCGCAGCAGATCGTCGACCTGCTCAAGTACGACTACAATGTCGTGTACGACGAGAAGGACTCCGTGGGCAAGCGCTACCGCCGTCAGGATGCCGTCGGTACGCCGTTCTGCGTCACGGTCGACGGCCAGACGCTCGAAGACGGCACGGTGACGGTCCGTCACCGCGATTCGATGGAGCAGGAGCGCGTCCGGATCGAGGCGCTGCATGCGATGGTCGGCGAAGAGTGCTCCTTCAGCAAGTTATTCCGGAAACAGAATCTGTAATTCATGAAACTGTTCGAAACTATTTTTTCCGATCCGAAGCGCTCGCGCTGGTTCGTGGTGCTGATCTGCTTCGTTCTGGGCCTGTTGGCCGGGTGGCTGCTCGGCGAAACCTGCCTGGGGCAATAAACCGCTGACCGTGGGCCGCATTCTCGCCATCGACTACGGGACCAAGCGCACGGGAATCGCCGTGAGCGATCCGTTGCAGATCATCGCCGGAGGACTGGAAACGGTTCCGACCAAGGAGTTGGAGCGGTGGCTGGCCGCCTACTTCGAGCGGGAGGAGGTCTCGACGATCGTGCTGGGAAAGCCCTCGCGTATGGACGGCACGCCGTCCGACACGTGGCGTTTCATCGAGCCGCTGGCCGGGCGTCTGCGCCGGGCGTGGCCCGACAAGGAGATCGCGTTTTATGACGAACGCCTTACGTCGGTCATCGCGCACCGCACGATGCTCGACAGCGGCATCGGCCGGATGGCCCGGCGCGACAAGGCGCTGGTCGACAAGATTTCGGCGACGATCATCCTCCAGGGATTCATGGAGAGCCGGTCGCGCGGATGAACGGAAGAGCATAAACCACCGTCGGGAGCGGGGGATGCGAGCAGCCGGAAACCGGCGTGCGTCGTATCGGCTCCCTTAAAAAAAAGGATATCATGATATACCCGATAGTAATTTACGGCAACGACGTGCTGCGCAAGCCCTGCGAAGCGCTCTCGCCCGATTATCCCGAGTTGAAGAAACTCATCGAAGACATGTTCCTGACGCTCGACGAAGCGTCGGGCGTAGGCCTTGCGGCGCCGCAGATCGGTAAGAATATCCGGCTGTTCATCGTCGACTGCACGCCGTGGGGCGAGGACGACCCCGATTGCGTCGACTACAAGCGCGCGTTCATCAACCCCGAGATCTACGAACGCTCGGAGGAGACGATCGTCCGCCGCGGCGAGGGGTGTCTCTCGTTTCCGGGGGTGAATGCCGACGTGACCCGTTCGGTGTCGGTCCGCATGCGCTACCTCGACGAGAACTTCCAGCCGCACGACGAGGAGTTCACGGGCAACAAGGCGTGGGTCCTGCAACACGAGTACGACCATCTCGAAGGGGTGGTGTTCATCGACCGGGTCGCGCCGCTGCGCCGCAGCCTGCTCAAGGGCAAGCTGCTGAATCTTGCCAAAGGAAAGTACCGTTGTTCCTACAAAACTAAGTAAACGTATGAAGAAACTGTTGCTGGCGGCCGTCGCTGCTTTGGCTTGCGCTTCCTGCGCCAAATCGCCCGTCATGGGCGGTATCTATACCGATATCAAGGACGGTATGGCCGTCACCGGAAATGCCGGATCGACCAAGGTCGGCACCGCCGAAGTCAAGGGGTACGTGGGATTGGTCGCCATGGGCGATGCGAGCATTCAGACCGCAGCCCGCGAGGCCGGTATCACGCGCATCCACCACGTCGACTACCAAACCAAGTCTTATGTGGGGGTCTATACCATCTATACGGTGATCGTCTACGGTGACTAAGCGATCCGTCGTGCTGGCCCTGCTCTTCGCGGCAGGGGTGTCGGGCGGTCTCTCCGCCCAGGATATCCGCGGCCGTTATGTGTCGAGGACGCAGGAGGACGGAACGATTTACCATACCTTTCCCTGCACGCTCTTCGAGCATCCCGAGGCCGGCGACCTGACTTTCGATATTACCTACAAGGAGGATGCCGACGGTTTGGCGACGCTCAATTTTACCTGCGAGATGGACGGGGCCGTGCCGATCGATTCGGTTTGCTTCGCTGCGGGGGCGGTCCGGTTGCAGGGTGCGGTCGAAAAGCTCTATATCGAGCCCGAACGCAAGCGCTGGAGGCATCGCTACTCCTTGCGGACGCCCGTTGAGGCGCTCTATCCCTTCTTCGATGCGGAGGCACAGCCCAAGGCGGCGCTCTATGCCGGGGAGTGCGTGTGGTACTATCGGGTCAAACGTTCGGCCTGGCGCAGCTATGCACCGGTGGGGCGCAAGATTTTCGAGATGGTGCGGGTGAACGAAGCCGCCGGAAGGTAAGATCGCGGGGCGGGCGCCTGCGGCTGTCGGGCTCTCCGGCAGAGAGCGGAGGGTGTGAATGTCGGTTGTCCCGATGTCGGGGCGCACTCTGCGGAGCCCGCATCGACGAAAAAAGAGCTGTCTACCTCGGTAGACAGCTCTTTTTTCGTTGCGGATCTTGTCTTAGAATTTGTAGACGGCGCCGATGCTGATGATAATCGGGTTTTTCGAGTAGCTGCGCGTCTGGATCATCCACTTCACGCCGGCCGTGAGATCCCAGTTGCGGGTCAGTGCGAAGTCGGTGCCCGCACCCAGGTCGATGCCCATCGACCAGTCGCCGATGTCATTGACGCTCAGACCTGCCAGCGGGTAAACATCCCAGAAGCGGGCCACTTTGAACAGATAGTGCACGTCGGCGTTGATATCCACCGAGCAACCTTTCTTGCAGAGAGCCGTGATGGCCGGTTCGATACGCCAGGCGTCCGTGAAGCTGTAACGGCCGGTAGCGCCGATGCCGAAGATGGCTCCGTCGGCTCCGGTATTGGTGTAGATGCCGATTTTGGGACCGATGCCCCAGTTTCCTTTGTCCTGCGCCGACGCGGCCGTAACTGCGAACAGTGCGATGACTGCTGTCAAAAGAATCTTTTTCATGTTCTGTTATTTTAATGGAACAAATTTGTTTTTGTCCGAACTGTTTACCCCCAAATATACAAAAGATATCGTTTCGGGCCAAACAAATTCAACGAACGCGGCTTTTTTGCCGACATACGCCCTACCGGAAGCAACAGTAATGCCGCAGCGAACGGAAATGAAAACTTTTTTCGGAGTGGCCGGATTTCGTGCTGTCCGGCCGTAAAAAAGACCTGCCTCCTTGCGGGGGCAGGTCTCGAACCGGGCCGAGCCGGAATTATTTCTGGTTGAGGGCTGCGTGAGCCGCTGCCAGACGTGCGATGGGCACGCGGAAAGGCGAGCAGCTGACGTAGTTCAGACCGGCGTAGTGGCAGAACTCCACCGACGAGGGTTCGCCTCCGTGCTCGCCGCAGATACCGCACTTGAGGTTCTCGCGGGTGCCGCGGCCCTTGAATACGGCTTCGCGGATGAGCTGACCCACGCCGTTGCGGTCGAGGATCTGGAACGGGTCGTTCTTCAGGATACCCTTGTCGAGGTATACGGGCAGGAACTTGGCGATGTCGTCGCGCGAGAAGCCCAGCGTCATCTGCGTCAGGTCGTTGGTGCCGAACGAGAAGAACTGTGCGACCTCGGCGATCTGGTTGGCGGTCACGGCGGCGCGCGGAACCTCGATCATCGTGCCGACCATGTAGTCGATGCGGTCGTTGCGCTCCGTGAAGACCTGCTCGGCCGTCTTGTCGATGATGTTCTTCTGGTAGCGGAGCTCCTTGTGGTTGCCGACCAGCGGAACCATGATCTCCACGTGCACGGGGACGCCCGAAGCCTTGACGTTCATCGCGGCCTCGATGATGGCGCGTGCCTGCATCTCGGTGATCTCGGGATAGGTGTTGCCCAGACGGCAGCCGCGGTGACCCAGCATGGGGTTGAACTCGGCCAGCGCCTCGACTTTGGCAACGATCTTCGACAGCGGCTCGTTCATCTCCTGGGCCATCTCCTGCTGACCCTTCTCATCGTGCGGCACGAACTCGTGCAGAGGGGGGTCGAGCAGGCGGACCGTCACGGGATAGCCGTTCATGGCCTTGAACAGCCCCTCGAAGTCGCCGCGCTGAATGGGCAGCAGCTTGGCGAGCGCCACGCGGCGGCCGGCCTCGTCGTCGGCCAGAATCATCTCGCGGATCGCCTTGATGCGGTCGCCCTCGAAGAACATGTGCTCCGTGCGGCAGAGACCGATACCCTCGGCGCCGAATGCGAATGCCTGGGCGGCATCCTTCGGCGTGTCGGCGTTGGCGCGGACCTTCAGTACCGAATATTTACCGGCGAGCTCCATCAGCTGGCCGAAGTCGCCGCTCAGATCGGCGGCCTGCGTAGCTACCTGGCCGAGGTATACCTCGCCCGTCGAGCCGTTGAGCGAAATCCAGTCGCCCTCCTTGACCGTGAAGCCGTTGACCTTGATCGTGCGGGCCTTGTAGTCGATCTCCAGCTCGCCGGCGCCCGATACGCAGCATTTGCCCATGCCGCGGGCCACGACGGCTGCGTGCGAGGTCATACCGCCGCGTGCGGTGAGGATGCCTGCGGCGTCGAGCATGCCCTTGAGGTCCTCGGGCGAGGTCTCGATGCGCACCAGAATGGCTTTCTGACCCGTTGCGGCGAGCACCTTCTCGGCGTCGTCGGCGAAGAATACCACGGGACCCGTCGCGGCGCCCGGCGAGGCGGGCAGACCCTTCGTGATGACCTGGGCACTCTTCACGGCCGTCTTGTCGAATACGGGGTGGAGCAGCTCGTCGAGCTTCGCGGGCTCGCAGCGCAGCACGGCGGTCTTCTCGTCGATCAGACCCTCGCGGAGCATGTCCATCGCGATCTTGACCATCGCGGCGCCCGTGCGCTTGCCGTTGCGGCACTGGAGCATCCAGAGCTTGCCGTCCTGGATCGTGAACTCGATGTCCTGCATGTCCGTGAAGTACTTCTCCAGGTGGTGCTGGATCTCGTTGAGCTCGGCGTAAACCGTCGGCATCACCTCCTCGAGCGAGGGGTATTTCGTCTTGCGATCCTCCTCCGAGATGTTCTGCGCCTTGGCCCAGCGCTTCGAACCCTCGATCGTGATCTGCTGCGGCGTGCGGATACCGGCCACGACGTCCTCGCCCTGGGCGTTGATCAGATACTCGCCGTTGAAGATGTTCTCACCCGTCGCGGCGTCGCGCGAGAAGGCTACGCCCGTCGCGGAGTTCTGGCCCATGTTGCCGAAGACCATCGCCTGCACCGATACGGCCGTTCCCCACTCGGCGGGGATGTTGTTGAGCTTGCGGTAGAGGATGGCGCGCTCGTTCATCCACGAACCGAACACGGCGCAGATGGCGCCCCACAGCTGGTCCCACGGATTCGTCGGGACCTCCTCGCCGGTCTGCTCCTTGATGGCGGCCTTGAAGTTGCGCACGAGCTCCTTAAGGTCGTCGGTCGTCAGGTCGGTGTCGTTCTTCACGCCGCGCTTCTCCTTCTGTGCGTCGATGATGGCCTCGAACGGATCGTGATCCTCTTTCGATGCGGGCTTCATGCCCAGCACCACGTCGCCGTACATCTGCACGAAACGACGGTACGAGTCCCATGCGAAACGCGGGTTGCCCGTGCGCTTGGCTACGGCCTCCACGGCCTGGTCGTTCATACCCAGGTTGAGGATCGTGTCCATCATGCCGGGCATCGAGGCGCGGGCGCCCGAACGCACCGATACGAGCAGCGGCATCTCCTTGTCGCCGAACTTCATGCCGGTGAGCTTCTCGATGTTGGCCATCGCCTTCTCGACCTCGGGACGGAGCATCTCGATGACGGCCTGCTTGCCGTGGGTGTAGTATTCGGTGCAAACTTCGGTGGTGATGGTGAAACCCGGAGGTACGGGGATGCCGATGAGGTTCATCTCCGCCAGGTTGGCACCCTTGCCGCCGAGCAGTTCGCGCATTTTGCCGTTACCTTCGGCCTCCTTGTTGCCGAACGTGTAGACTCGTTTAACGTCTGCCATGATTTTCGTGGGTTTAAATGGGTTGATATAATAAATAAAATTTTCGAAACCGTGGGCCGGGGCGTCAAAATCCGGGCCTTCGCACGTGCGATGCCTCACGAATTTTCGTACCTGCCGGGTTTAGGGATTGCGAATATACGAAAACTTTCGCGAAAATCAAAATAAATCTTCGGAAATGAATCGATTAGCGGCGGCGGAGGGCGGGCGGGGCCGGATCGTCGTGCCGCTGTCTCGTGCCTTCGGACATTTCAAGCCCTCTCCGGCAGGCTTTTTCCGTAACCGTATTTTCGCGAACGAAAAAGCGGCCGATGGGAACATCGGCCGCCTGCTGCGAAGAATGTGATTCCGGAGCGGTTCGAACGCTCGACCCACAGCTTAGAAGGCTGTTGCTCTATCCAACTGAGCTACGGAACCATCGGCATTCTGCGAATGCAGGTGCAAAAGTAGCACAAATCCTGCGAATCTCCAAAAGATCGGCGACGAATCGGTGGCGGAATCTTCGCGGCCAGCCGGCGCGATTCGGTCCGCCGGGGCGAGAAAATCCGCCGCAGGTATTGACCGGAACGAAATAAATGCCGAAATTTGCCTTGTCGAAAGGGTTCGACAGCTACAAAACCATACTTTAAAAATATGAAACGCATTTTTACGAAAACCCTTGTCATCATGCTTTGCCTGCTGGCCGCAACGCCCGCCGCAGCGCAGTTCAATCTGAAGAAAGCCCTGAGCGGAGCGGCTAAGGCGGCGCAGGCCGTGACGCTGACCGACGAACAGATGGCCGCCTACGTCAAAGAGTACATCGACTGGATGGATGCCAACAACCAGGTGTGCGCCGACGACGACCCCTACACGATCCGTCTGAAGACGCTGACCGAAGGGCTGAGCGACGCCGACGGCATTCCGCTCAATTTCAAGGTTTACTATGTGATCGACGTGAACGCGTTCGCCTGCGCCGACGGCAGCGTGCGCATCTTCTCGTCGCTCATGGACATCATGAGCGACGACGAGCTGCTGGGCGTCATCGGCCACGAGGTGGGACACGTGGCTCACCGCGACTCGAAAAAGGGTTTCCGCACGGCCCTGCTCACCTCGGCGCTCAAGGACGGCGTGTCGTCGCAGGGCGGCAAGGCTGCGGCGCTCACCGAATCGCAGCTCGGTGATCTGGGCGAGGCGCTCGTCAACGCCCGCTACTCGCAGAAGCAGGAGCGCGATGCCGACGACTACGGCTACGAGTTCCTCAAGCAGGCCGGCAAGAATCCGTGGGCCATGGCGCTGTCGTTCCGCAAGCTGAAGCAGATGCAGGAGGAGGCCGGCGTCGAGAAGAGCAGCAAGCTCAACCAGCTTTTCTCTACGCACCCCGACCTGGACGCCCGCATCGAACGCATGGAGACGCGCGCGACCTCCGAGGGAATCGAGAAACCCGCCGAGGCGCAATCCGCCGAATAGTGCTTGACGTGCCGAAAAACGAGCGAAATATTTTGCCGACCGAAATATTTTGCCTACATTTGCAGGCTTAATCGCCCGAAAGGGTTGAGCGTACATTAACCTTATTTAAAATTTTTATAGCAAATGGCTGTTAAAATTCGTCTGGCACGCCACGGTAAGAAGGGTTATGCTTTCTACCACATCGTTGCCGCAGATAGCAGAGCGCCACGTGATGGTAAATTCATCGAAAAGTTGGGTACCTACAACCCCAACACGAATCCTGCTACGATCGACCTGAACTTCGAGCAAGCTCTGGGTTGGTTACTCAAAGGCGCACAACCTACGGACACCTGCCGTGCGATTCTCTCGTACAAGGGCGTACTCTACAAGAAACACCTGCTGGGCGGCGTAGCCAAGGGTGCTTTCACCGAGACCGAGGCCGAGGCCCGCTTCAACAAGTGGCTGGAGGCCAAGAACGGCAAGATCGAGGCCAAGACCAACAAGATCGCAACCGACGCCAAGTCGGCCGAGAAGGCTCGTCTGGCTGCCGAAGCCAAGATCAACGAGGAGCGCGCAAAGGCCATCGCCGAGAAGAAGGCCGAGGCTGCCAAGGCCGCCGAGGAGGCTGCTGCCGCTGCTGCCGAAGAGGCCGCTGCCGAGGCTGCGGAGGCTCCCGCCGCCGAATAAGCATCCGGCACTCCGATAAAAACGGTAGATTCCCCGCGGGGAGTTTACCGTTTTTTCGTAATTTCGGGCCGCAGCAGCGCCCCCGGGTCAGACAAATCGCCCGGCCGCTTGCTTCGGTGCGCGGCATTTCGTAACTTTACCACCTAAATTCTCTCCCCATGACCACTCCCGCAGGCAGGATCAACAAACTTTTCGGCACCGACGGCGGACTGATGCTCTCGCTCTATCCCGCCTTCCCCGACGATTTCGATACCGACACTCCGCTCTTCGTCACGATCGACGCCCTGGAGGTTCCCCTCTGGTGCGAACGCTTCGAGCGCCGCGGCATCTCGGGCGCCGTCGCCGCGTTCGCCGACTTCGACACCGAACGTCGGGCCACGGAGCTCATCGGCCGCGAATTCCGCATCGCCGAGGCGGAGCGGGAGGACGACGACGAATTTTACCTCGAAGACCTGATCGGCTTCGCCGCCGAGGCCGAGGAGGTCGGCGACACCCCGCGCCGCCTGACGGGAACCCTCGCCGACTACTACGACAGCGACGTCAACCCGCTCTTCGAACTCGACTTCGACGGACGCCGCGTGCTGGTGCCCGCCGCCGAGGAGTTCATCGCCCACATCGACTTCGAGGGCCGCACGCTGAAACTCATCCTGCCCGAGGGGCTCATCGACCTGGAGTAATGGCACGCGTAGTGATCGGACTTTCGGGCGGCGTCGATTCGTCGGTGGCCGCCTGGCTCCTCAAGGAGCAGGGACACGAGGTCATCGGCCTCTTCATGGTCAACTGGCACGACACGACGGGCACCCTCGAAGGGGACTGCCCGTGGCACGACGACCGGGTCTTCGCCGAGCTCGTGGCCAAGCGCCTCGATATTCCGCTGCATGTCGTGGATCTCTCGGCCCACTACCGCACGCGCGTCGTCGACTATATGTTCGCCGAGTACGAACGGGGCCGCACGCCCAATCCCGACGTGCTGTGCAACCGCGAAATCAAGTTCGACGTCTTCCTGCGCGAGGCGCTCAAGCTGGGCGCCGAGTTCGTCGCCACGGGCCACTACTGCCGCAAGACGACGACCGAGGGGCCCGACGGCTTGCCGGTCCATCACCTGCTCGCGGGCTCGGACCCCAACAAGGACCAGAGCTATTTCCTCTGCCAGCTCTCGCAGGAGCAGCTGCGCTACGCCCTCTTCCCGGTCGGCGGCCTGCTCAAACCCGAGGTGCGCCGCATCGCCGAGGAGCAGCACCTCGCGACGGCCAAGCGCAAGGATTCGCAGGGTATCTGCTTCGTGGGCAAGGTCGACCTGCCGGTCTTCCTGCAACAGAAACTCGCCGCCAAGCCCGGCAACGTGCACGAAATCAAGGCCGAATGGCCGAAATACGCGCTGCGTCCCGCCGTCGGAGCCGCTCCGGCCGCCGAAAGCCTTTCCTCCGGGTGTCCGCCGACAGCCGACAGCCTTTCCTCTGGGTGTCCGTCGGCCGCCGAAAGCACCTCCGCCGGAGCCGCCCCGACCGATCGCTCCGTTGCCCCGACCGATGCGGCGCTCGCGGCGCTCGCCGCGCCGTGGCGCTATACGGTGCGCGACGGCAAGAAGATCGGTACCCACAACGGCGCTCACTTCTACACCATCGGCCAGCGCAAGGGGCTCGGCATCGGGGGCCGCAAGGAGTCGCTGTTCGTCCTTGCTACCGACATCGCCGAAAATGTCATCTACGTCGGCGAGGGTGACGCCCACCCGGGCCTCTGGCGTCCGGCACTGCGCATCGCCCCGGGCGAAATCCACTGGATCGACCCGCACCGGCGCCTCGCCATCGGCGAAAGCCGCCGCTTCCGGGTCCGCATCCGCTACCGCCAGCCGTTGCAGGACGCAACGCTCTTCGTGCGTGCCGACGGCGCCTACCTCCTCTTCGACCAGCCGCAGCGGGGCATCACCCCCGGGCAGTTCGCCGCCTGGTACGACGGCGACGAACTCGTCGGATCGGGCGTGATCGCCGAGTAGCGCGCTTATTCTATATAGGTAAATACGGGCAGCGCATAGCCGTAGCCGCCCCGATAGGTGCGCCGGTCGTAGGTCGGCAGGGGCGTGCCGCGCATGGGGTCGAGCAGAAACTGCCGCGCGAAGACGTCGCCGCCCCGCGTATGCAGGGCCGTGTCGACCAGAATCCGGTCGCGCATCGTCCATCCGCCCCGTCGGCGGATGTTGCCCCGGCCCTTGCCGGCAGCCCGGGCCGTCGCGTCGTGCAGTCCATATGCCGTCGGGGCGGACAGCTCGATCCGTCCCGCCGCCACCAGCCGAACTCCCGGCCGTTCGTCGCGCAGGTCGTCGAGCACCCACCGCACGATCCGCGCGTCGCTGCACAGCAGCAGCCCCAACGGCTCGCCGTCGGGATGGCGGAAGGCCCCCTCGACATAGAGGTAGCGGCGCCCCGTCTCGACGTAGGACGGAAAGAACAGATCGCCGTAGTAGAGCAGCGCGAAGTCCATGCCGTCCAGCGTGTTGAGCGTCCGGTGCAGAAAGGTGTAGTCGCCCTCGCAGGCCGCTGCGATGTCGCGCGCCACCTCCCGGTTCTCCACGCCCCACAGCGCCACGATCGGCAGTCCCATCGTGTCGATCACCGCGGCCGTGTGGCGGACTTTTCGGGCATAACGCGCTGCCGTCCAGTGCATCCGGCCGCCGGGCGTGTAGTCCTCGTCGTTGTAGAAGAGCGAGGGAATCGTGTCGTAAAAACGGTCGAGATCCCAGTAGGCGATGCCTGCGGGCTGCGGTTTCCGGGTACCGAGCCGGTGCGACTGCCCGATGGCTGCGCCGATGCAAACGACGGTCAGCAAAACGGATAGCGCACGACGTAACATGAACGGCCTCGATTATTGTGCGGAGGGATAGTTTATCGGGGCGAAGAACTCGGCGAGGGTGATATTGTAGTAGGTACAGATAATGGAAATCGTCGTGAGATTCGGAAAATTCTCCCCGGATTCTAAATTGGGAATATTCAGACCGGTAGCCTCTTGAAGTTTTTCTTGGGAATGATCGTGTGTACTACGAAGTTCCTTGATTCGCAGAATTATTTTCTGTAATAATATTTCGTCGCGGCGTTGTTTCCTTCGTACCATCGACGCAAATAAAATAGCAAAATAAAATAATTACACTAATACTTGTTTGGGTATTCAATTAGGATGCCAATATTGGGTGATGTATTTTTTGTTATTTGCGGACGCAGCCTGCGGATGGCTCCGCGAACGAAGTGAAGCGGGCCTCCGCGGGGCGAAGGCTGCGGCCCGCCGGCTCCCAAAGGAGCCGATAACACACCGATCCGGCGACAGTGGCGGTATGCAACGAGACAACCGGCCATTTCCCCCTGAACCCCGGCTTTTAGCCGGGCGGGCCGCAGCCTCCCCCGGCGGAGGCCCGCTTCACTTCGTTGCGCGCGCTCCGCAGGCTGCCGCCCACTCTGTGGTCGCATTTTCGGCTCCATCGGAGCCGGGCGGACCGCAGCCTTGGGGCGGCGGAGGCCCGCTTCACTTCGTTTGCATGCCCTCCGCAGGCTGCAAGCCGATAACCGCCCGAAAATTTTTGTTTCTCAGCCTTTTTATCTATCTTTGGCCTCGATCCGCCATAGCGGGTCGCTTGACCGCCTTTCGAAGTCTGGTAAATTTTGAGTAACGGTCGAGCACATATTCCTGCTGTTGCGGTGCCCGCGTCGCGACCGGCATGGGATATGCTATACCTACGTCGGTAACGGCGCGGGCGATATGTGCTTATTGTTACAAAGGTTTACCAGAGCCTGAAAGGCAAATAAGTAACAATCGTCCGCGTTCTTTTTTGCTTATGCACATCGACCATCTTCCTTTCCTGCGTCGCCGCCGCTTTCGCCGTGCCGACGAGGAATTTCGCGCCAATGCCGACACGCTGGCCTGGCTGACGATCCGCCTGCTTCCGGCTCCCGATCAGCTCGAACAGTTCCGGCCCCGTTTCGACAAGCTGTTCCGTCGGCAGGAGCAGCTGCTCGACATCATGCGCGCGACGCGCACCGACAAAACCGATTGCAGTTTCGCCTACGATTGTCTGTTGCACGACTGGTTGGGCGGAGCGCTCGACAAGTTGGGGTATTGGTGGTGACGACCGGCTCGGAGGCTCCGATCCGACCCGCCGTCAGCCGGGGAGCCGGCCGGTTTCATGCGGATGCGGAAAACTGCTGTGCCCGGCCTGGCCGGGCGCGGCGATCGAAGCGCCGGTCGTCGCTCGCAGACCGATCAGCGGTAAAACGAGCCCTCCCAGCGGGTCGTGTTGCCTGCGGCGTCCCGCACGGTGAGCTGCGCGCGGTGGCGCGAGCGGGCGGGCGGCGTATCGAACGCGTGGAAGAGGATGCCCTGCATCGGCAGCCGGTCGCAGGGGACCCAGCGGCCGTCGATATGCAGCGTGCAGGCCGCGACACCCGAGAAGTTGTCGGCGACGGAGAAGCGCAGTGCCTTCGCCTGGGTGAGGTCCGCCCCCTCGGCGAAGCGGGGCCGGATCGTGGGCGGCAGCGTGTCGGCCACCACGGTCAGTCCGTCGAGCGTGCGGGTCGTCGCCGTCACGACGCCTCCGGCATAGGTTCCGCCGGCCGGGGCGAGCTTTCCTTTCGCCGTGCGGACCGCCAGCATCGTATGCAGCTGCAAGGGGCGCGGAACGTCGCAGCGGATCAGGACGGTCGCAGCCTGCCGCAGGGGCGTGTCGTAGCCGAGCAGCCGGTACGAGGGCGAGAGCACTGCGACGCCTGCCGGAACCTGGGGGCTCGGGCAGCGATCGGGCTGCACGGCGCAATCTTCGTAGAGGGCGCCGGCGGGAATATGGGCGCTGGCCTCGCTGCCGACGGCGGCCGTCGAGGCCCGGTCGCGGCGGAGGATCCGGCTTCCCGGGGCGATTTCGGCCGGGGCGGGGCGGTCGCTGCGTCCGCAGGCGGTGAATTCGAGGGAGGAGCGGTTGCCGCAGTCGTCCTCGACCTCGATGCGGATGCGGTGCCGGGCACCCGGTTCGGTCCGGATCACGCCCCGGTCCGTCATCACGGTGTAGAAACACCCGGGGGCTCCGTCGAGCTGCGCCAGTCGCAGCACCTCGTTGCGCGAGGCGAGTTGCAGCGGGTAGTAGCTCACGGCGTCGCAGCAGCGCGACAGGTCGTAGGTGAAGCCGTCCATGCGGTATTCGAAGTAGGGCTCGCCGTCGACCGAGGCAGTCAGGCGCCAGATGCCGAACGTGTTGTGCACGTCGTTGCGGCGGTCGGTGACCTCGGCCACGAAATACCCCTTGCGGCCGATCGGCACGGCCTCCTCGCGGGTCAGGCGGTAGCTTCCCTCGGCCTGGCGGACCACGGCGTAGCTCTCGGGGCGGCCGTGCACGGGAGTGCCCTGCACGGTGTCGACGTCGATCCAGTGGATGCGCATGATGCGGGGCGGCAGGTCGTCTTTCGGGCGGACGATCCCCTCGCGCACAATGTTCCGCCGGCGGGCGCTGCCCGCCTCGCGCAGCTCGAAGTGGAGGTGGGGGCCGCCCGACGAACCGCTGTTGCCCGAGTAGCCGATCACGTCGCCCCGCTTCACGGGCCAGCGTCCGGCGTCGAACGTGAGGTCGAGGTTGTTGGCCCGGCGGCGGTAGCGCTCGTCGCGCAGGTGGGCTTCGAGGTCGTCGCGGAAGCGTTGCAGGTGGCCGTAGACGGCCGTCGTGCCGTCGGGAAGTGTCAGGTAGAGGGCCCGGCCGTAGCCGTAGGGGGTGATGACCGCCCGCGAGAGCCAGCCGTCGGCCACGGCGACGAGCGGTTTGCCCTCCGCACCGTCGGTCTTGATATCCACGCCGGCGTGGAAGTGACCGGGGCGCATCTCGCCGAAGTTCGCGGCATAGAGGCCCGGAACATCCCGGACAGGGTAGGCGTAGCGGTTGTCGGATTGCGCCCGGAGGGCGGTGGGGGAGAGCAGGGCGGCCGTTGCGAGGCCGAAGGTCAGAAGTCGTCGCATGTTTCCGTGTCAGAGATCAGTGCCGACACCCGGTCGAGCACCGTTTCGTAGTCGTATCCGAGCGAGAGCCCGTAGCGGATCAGTTTGGTTTTCAATTCATAGGGGGTTGCATGGCGCGTCGTGCGGGCCTTGCGGGCGAGCTGCTCCGCGAGGCGCTCGGCCATCTGCGAGCGGTCGGTCTGCGCCAGGGCCGCATCGATCAGCCCGCGCGCCACGCCCTTGCGTTGCAGGGCCGTGCGGATCTTGTATTCGCCCCAGCCGCTCAGGTGCAGCTTCTCGCGCACGAACGCTTCGGCGTAGCGGCCGTCGTCGATGAACCGGTCGCGGACCAGCCGCGCCAGCACCTGCTCGGCATCGGCCGCCGCGAGACCCCAGCCCCGCATCAGCCGCCGGGCGTCGCCCTCCGACTTCTCGGCCCGGGCGCAGAGTCGCATGAGGGCTGCGAGCGCCTCGTCGGGGCTCTTCGTGCGTCGTTTTACTTCAGCCGGCTGCATGTCATGCGGGGTTTGCCGAAGAGGTCCTCGCGAACCTCGGTCCGGGTGTATCCTTCTTCGTCGAGCATGCGGCGCATCGCGTCGGCATGCCGGTGGTAGATCTCGAAATAGAGCCGTCCGCCGGGCCGCAGCATCCGGTGTCCGGCGCGGGCGATGGCCCGGTAGAAGCGCAGCGGATCGTCGTCCGGGACGAAGAGCGCTTCGTGAGGCTCGTGGTCGCGCACGTTGACGTGCATCTCCCGCAGATCGCTCTGCGGAACGTAGGGCGGGTTCGACACGAGCACGTCGAACGGCCCCGGGAAGACCTCGGCCAGGTCGTTCAGCGCATCGGCGCGGCGCAGGTCGACCCGGGCGCCGAGCCGGCGGAAGTTCTCCGCGGCGACGTCGAGCGCCGTCGGGGAGATGTCGGCGGCCGACACCGCGGTCTGCGGCAGTCCGAGGGCGAGCGTCGCCGCAATGCAGCCGCTTCCCGTGCCGATGTCGAGCAGCGAGGCGGCCTGCCGTTCGTCGCGGAGGATCCACGCCGCCAGCTCCTCGGTTTCGGGGCGGGGGATCAGCACCCCCTCGCGCACCGCGAAGCGCCGGCCCAGGAACTCCGCGCCTCCGACGACGTACTGCACCGGACATCCTGCCGCAAGGCGTGCGATCGCACCGTCGAGCCCCTCGATGCGGAGCTCGGCGTCGGGGTCGGTCAGCAGCGCCGCCTCCGGCACTCCGGAGAGCTCGGCTGCGGCCAGCCGGGCGATGCTGCGCGCCTCGCGTTCGCCGTAGAGCGGCACGAGGGGGGCAGCGATGCGGTGCAATATCTCCCGGCGCGTGCTCATCGGCGGATCAGATCGGCCAGGGCGATCGCTACGGCGGCTTCGACGACCACCGCGCCGCGCAGGGCGACGCAGACGTCGTGGCGCCCCCGGATGACGAGCGGTTCGACGCGCCCCGTGGCGAAATTATAGGTGTGCTGTTCGCGGGCGATGCTCGGCGTGGGTTTCACGGCGGCGCGCACGACCAGTTCGTTGCCGTTTGTCAGCCCGCCGACGATGCCGCCCGCATGGTTGGTCGCCGTGCGGCCTTCGGCGTCGAGAATGGGGTCGTTGTGCTCCGAACCGCGCATCCGGGCCGCGGCGAATCCGCTGCCGAACTCGACCCCCTTGACCGCCGGCACGGCGAAAAGCAGGTGGGCGACGAGGCTCTCCGCAGAGTCGAAGAAGGGTTCGCCCCAGCCGGCCGGGATCCCCTGCACGCGGCACTCCACGACGCCGCCCACCGAATCGCGGGCCGCGGCGGCTTCGCGCAGGATCGCGTCGAAACGCTCCGGGGAGTCGCAGCCGCCGATCTCGACGAGGCGCGTCGAGAAGGTTACCTCTTTCGGGAGCATCTTCTTGGCGACGACCCCCGCGGCCGTGAGGGCCGCCGTGAGCCGGGCCGAGAAGTGGCCGCCGCCGCGCGGGTCGTTGCAGCCGTCGAAGCGCTGGCGGGCCGTCAGGTCGGCGTGCGAGGGGCGGCAGTGGTCCCGGAGTCCGGCGTAGTCCTGCGAGCGGACGTTGGCGTTGACGAACTCGATGGCGATCGGGGCTCCCGTGGTGCGCCCCTCGTAGATGCCCGATCGCAGGGCCGGCACGTCGGCTTCGCTGCGGGGGGTGGTGCCGGGGGCTCCGCCGCGACGGCGGGCCATGTCGGCCTCGAAATCCTCGGCCGAGAGCGGTATGCCGGCGGGCACGCCGTCGAGGACGACGCCTACGCCGTATCCGTGCGACTCTCCCCAGATGGAGAGCCGGAAGTGGTGTCCGAACTGATTCATCGTCTTATCTGTTGCAGGTCCTCGAAAAAGCCGGGGTAGCTCTTCGCCACGCATTCGGCCCCCTCGATCGTGATCGGCTCCTCGCTGCGCAGCGCCGCCACGGCCAGCGACATGGCCATGCGGTGGTCGCCGTGGCTCGAAACGACTCCGCCGCGGATGCGTCCGCCGCGGATGCGCATCGTGTCGGGCTCCGAAGTGTCGACCTCGATGCCCAGTTTGCCGTACTCCTCGCGGATCGCCTCCGCGCGGTTGCACTCCTTGTACTCCAGCCGCGAGGTGCCGCGGATGACGCTCACCCCCTCGGCCGAGGCGGCCAGCGCCGCGAGGGCGGGGAAGAGGTCGGGGCAGTTCGTGGCGTCGAACTCGAAGGCCCTGAGGTCGCGGGCGCAGGCCGTTACCGAATCGTCGTCGTTGATGACTGCGGCGCCGGCGCGCACCAGGGCGGTGCATACCGCCGTGTCGGCCTGCCGCGAGAGCATCCGCACGTTGCGGACCGTGACTTCGCCCGCCACGGCGCCCGCCGCGAGGAGCATCGCCGCGGCGCTCCAGTCGCCTTCGATGCGCAGGTCGGTCGCTTCGTAGCGCTGCCCGCCCGGGATGTAGAACTCTTCGTAGTCGCGCTGGTCGATCTCTACGCCGAAGCGTCCGGCCGTGTCGATCGTCATATCTAAATAAGGTGTCGAAACGGCGCGGGAGACGCGGAGCGTGGTGTCCTCGGCCGCCAGGGGCAGGGCCAGGAGCAGTCCCGTGATGAACTGGGAGGAGACCGATCCGTCGATCTCGGCCTCTCCGCCTCGGAGCGGACCGCACACCTCGATCGGGAGCCGGCCGTCGCAGTCGGTGACCCGGACGCCCAGCCGCCGCAGCGGTTCGGTCATCATCGTCATCGGGCGCCGGAGGATCGATCCGACCCCTTCGATGCGGATCGGACGGCCGCAGAGCGCCGCCACGGGGGTGAAGAGCCGCGTCGAGAGACCCGACTCGCCGACCTGAAGCACGTCGCCCGCGGGGCGGAGTCCGCCCCGGATAGCGAGCGAGGATTCGCCCGTCTGCACGACCTCGGCGCCGAGCGTGCGGATGCAGCGCAGCGCAGCGCGCGTGTCGTCGCAGAACTCTACGTTGTCGAGCCGGGTCGTGCCCTCGGCGAGCAGTGCCGCGGCCAGTGCGCGCTGTGCGTAGCTTTTCGAACAGGGGGGCGTCAGCGCGCCTCGGACGCGCCCTGGGGGGATAGTCATCTCCATGTGTGTCGGATAAGATCGCGGTGCGGAAACGTGCGGACCGTGCGGTGCCGCGTCACTCTTTTTCCGTCCGTGCGTTCGGATTCTTGATGAGCTCCTGCGTGAGCAGGTGGCTCTTCTTGAGCTCGAAGTGCTGCCCGAGGTAGACCTTGCGGACCATCGGGTCGGCGGCTAGCTCCTCGGCCGTGCCGGTCTTGAGGATCTTGCCCTCGTAGAGCAGGTAGGTGCGGTCGGTGATGGCGAGCGTCTCGTCGACGTTGTGGTCGGTGATGATCACGCCGATATTCTTGTGCTTGAGCGTGGCGACGATCGACTGGATATCCTCTACGGCGATCGGGTCGACGCCGGCGAACGGTTCGTCGAGCAGGATGAACGCCGGGTTGATGGCCACCGCGCGGGCGATCTCCGTGCGCCGGCGCTCGCCGCCCGAGAGCTGGATGCCGAGGCTCTTGCGCACCTTCTGGAGGCGGAACTCCTCGATCAGCGCCTCGACGCGCTCGGCCTGATACTCTTTCGAGTAGGAGGTCATTTCGAGCACGGCGCGGATGTTCTCCTCGACCGACAGCCGGCGGAATACCGACGCCTCCTGCGCCAGGTAGCCCACGCCCATCTGCGCCCGGCGGTAGACCGGCTGGTCGGTCAGCTCCGCGACGCCGCCCTCGTCGTTTTCGAGGAAGATGCGCCCCTCGTTGGGCTTTATGAGGCCGACGATCATGTAGAAAGTCGTGGTCTTGCCGGCCCCGTTGGGGCCCAGCAGTCCGACGATCTCGCCCTGCTTGACGTCGATCGAGACGTGGTTGACTACGGTGCGGGATTTATATTTCTTGACGAGTTCGCTGGTGTAGAGACGCATGACGTTTCTGAATAAATTTTTCACAAAGTTATGTTTTTTTCCTAAAAGTTTTTTATCTTTACGTTGAATTTTGTGTTTTATACGAGCAGAACCGATCGAAATGAAACAAGACGAAACATTTCTCTTGCACGACAAGCTGAAGGAGTACTTCGGATTCTCGTCGTTCAAAGGGAATCAGGAGGCCGTGATCAGGAACGTCCTGGCAGGAAAGGACACTTTCGTGCTGATGCCCACGGGAGGCGGCAAATCGCTTTGTTATCAGTTGCCTGCCCTGCTGATGGACGGCGTGGCGATCGTCATATCGCCGCTGATCGCTCTGATGAAGAATCAGGTGGACGCCATGCGCACGTTCTCGGCCGAATCGGGCATCGCCCATTTTCTGAACTCTTCGCTCAACAAGACCGCCGTGGCGCAGGTCCGGCAGGACGTGCTGGACGGGAAGACCAAACTGCTCTACTTCGCACCCGAGTCGCTGACCAAGGAGGACAACGTGGCGTTCCTGCGCAAGATCAAGATCTCGTTCTACGCCATCGACGAGGCCCACTGCATCTCGGAGTGGGGCCATGACTTCCGTCCCGAGTACCGGCGCATCCGGCCCATCATCAACGAGATCGGCGCTGCGCCGCTCATCGCCCTCACGGCGACCGCCACGCCCAAGGTGCAGCTGGACATCCAGAAGAACCTCGGCATGTCGGACGCTTCGGTCTTCAAGTCGTCGTTCAACCGGGCGAATCTCTACTACGAGATCCGGCCCAAGCACGACGTGGATCGTGAGATCATCCGTTTCATCAAGCAGAACGAGGGCAAGAGCGGCATCATTTACTGCCTGAGCCGCAAGAAGGTCGAGGAGCTCGCCGAACTGCTGGCTGCCAACGGCATCCGGGCCCGGGCCTACCACGCGGGCATGGACGCCGCGACCCGCGCCGCCAATCAGGACGACTTCCTCATGGAGCGCGTCGAGGTGATCGTCGCGACGATCGCTTTCGGCATGGGCATCGACAAGCCCGACGTGCGCTACGTGATCCATTACGACATCCCCAAGTCGCTCGAAGGGTATTATCAGGAGACCGGACGTGCCGGCCGCGACGGCGGCGAGGGACGCTGCCTTACTTTTTATAGTTACAAGGATATCCAGAAACTCGAAAAGTTCATGCAGGGCAAGCCCGTCGCCGAGCAGGAGATCGGCAAGCTGCTGCTGCTCGAAACCGTCTCCTATGCCGAGAGCTCGATGTGCCGCCGCAAGACGCTGCTGCACTACTTCGGCGAGGAGTATACCGAGGAGAACTGCGGCAACTGCGACAACTGCCGCAATCCCAAGCCGCGGGTCGATGCCAAGGGCGAATTGAAAATGGCGCTCGAAGCGTTGCGCGACATCGGCGACAAGTTCAAGACCGACTACCTGGTGAGTGTGCTCACGGGGAAGAATACGGCGCTCATCAAGAGCTACGGCCACAACAAGTCGAAGTGGTTCGGCGCCGGCGCCGCACACGACGCCCGATTCTGGGGCGCGGTGCTGGGGCAGGCGCTCATCCTGGGGCGCGTGGACAAGCACCTCGAGGATTACGGGCTG
>CAMWWU010000034.1 GCA_947178025.1 uncultured Alistipes sp.
CCCTCTTCGAGCAGGATGCCTGTCGTGGAGTTGAGGATCGGGCTCTGCCCCTTCAGGTCGAGGATCCGGTTGCGGTTGAACGAGATGTTGGCGCCGGCCGAGAATTCCCACTCCCGAAACCGTTTGGTGTAGGCGAGGGCCAGCTCGCAGCCGGTGTTGCGCATGCTTCCGGCGTTTTTCCACGGATCCTCAGTGAAGCCGAAGATGCCCGACACGGGAAGACGCATCAGAATGTCGTCGGTCCGCTTCACGTAGAAGTCGCCCGTGAGGGTCAGTGCGCCGAAGAGCCGCAGGTCCAGACCGACGTTGTACTGCGTGGTGGTCTCCCACGTGAGGTCCTTGTTGGCGATGTAGGTGGTGGCGGCGCCGGTGGCCTGCTGGTTCTCCCAGATGTAGTTGCACGAACCGATCGAGAGGATGTCGATGCCTGCGTAGGAGCTCCAGATCTTCTCGTTGCCCAGCTGTCCCCACGACGCGCGGATCTTCAGCTCGTCGAGCCACTTCGCGTCGTGCAGGAAACGCTCTTCGGAGAGGCGCCAGCCGGCCGAGAACGAGGGGAAGAGGCCCCATTTGTGGTTCGCGGCGAATTTCGAGGAGCCGTCGTAGCGGACGTTGGCCTCGAAGAGGTACTTCTCCTTGTAGTCGTAATTCAGACGGCCGAAGAGCGACATGCTCCTGACCTCGGTCTCCCAGCTCGAGTTTTTCTGCGTCGACGGGTCGCCCACTTCGAGCGACGGCAGGTTGGTCGTCAGGCGGGTGCGGGAGGCCTTGTAGTACTTGTTGTCCCATTGCCCCTGCTGCCAGCCGGCCAGCGCCTTGAAGTGATGGTGTTCGCCCGCCGTTACCGCGTAGGAGAGGGTGACGTAGCTCGAAAGGTTGCCGTAGCGGTAGGTCGATTCGGTGATCGACGACTCGCGCGACGTGCTCTTGCCGATCGTCTGCGAGCCGTCGGCGCCGGTGAATACCTTGTACAGATCGACCTCCGGGGCGTAGATCTGCCCCGTCTCGACGGTGCGGTCGTAGTTGACCGCACCCTCCAGCGCGAGGCCCTTCGCCAGCGTGAGCTCCAGCCGCAGGTTGCCGCTGAAATTGCCGGTGCGGGTCTTGTTGTAGCCGCCGGCCTCGCGCACGGCGTCGTCGTAGAACCAGTCGGTCCAGCCGTAGCCCTCCATCTTGGCGTTGACCATCGGGCTCATGGCTACGATGCGGTAGAGCGTGTTGCCCGTGCCGTCCACCAGGTCGTTCTTCAGCCCCGAATAGCCGGCTATGTTGGCCGAGATCTTCAGCCGGCTGTCGAAGAGCGTGCCGGTCGTGTTGAGGCGGAAGTTGTATTTGTCGTACTCCGTACCCTGGAGAATGCCGTCCTGCCCCAGGTAACCCATCGAGAGCGTGTAGGCCAGCTGTTCGGTGCCTCCGTTGAGCTTCACGTAGTGGTTGTGCATGACCGCCGGCTTGAAGTAGAAGTCGGCCCAGTCCCGGTCGGGGTAGAGCGCCGGATCGTCGCCGTCGATGAAGCGGCGGATGTAGCTCTGGCTGTAACGGGGCTGCTGGCCCGAATTGAGGCAGGCCTCGTTGTAGAGATTCATGTAGTCGACCGATCCGAGCAATTCGGGATAGCGGGTTACCTGCTGCACCGAGACGTAGCCGTTGTATTCGACCTGCAACTTGCCCGAACGACCCTTTTTCGTGGTGATCAGGATCACGCCGTTGGCGGCCTTGTTGCCGTAGATGGCGGCCGATGCGGCGTCCTTGAGTACGGACATCGACTCGATGTCCTTGGGATCTACCTTGTCGAACGACGATTCGAAACCGTCGATAACGACCAGCGGCGAGGAGTCGTTGAGCGTGCCGATGCCGCGCACGGTGATCGTGCCGCCGTCGGCGCCGGGCTGTCCCGAGGTCTGTGTCACCTGCACGCCCGTGATCTTGCCCTGGAGGGCCAGCGAGACGTCGGTGATCGGGCGGTTCTTGAAGTCGGCGGTGGAGACCGTCGATACGGCGCCCGTCAGCTTCTCCTTGCTGGTCGTGCCGTAGCCGACGACCACCACGTCCTGCACGGCGAGCGCGTCCTCTTCGAGTACGATATCGGCGCGGGTCATGGCCTGCGTCACCCGGAGCGATTGCTTCCGGTAGCCGAGATAGGAGATTTCGAGCGTTTCGCCGACACGGGCCGAGAGGACGAACGTTCCGTCGGCGCCGGTCGTCGTGCCGGTCTGCCGCTCCGGAATCGCGACGACGACACCCGGAAGGGCATTGTGCTCCCGGTCCGTGACTTTGCCCCGGATGCCGACCTCGGCACCGGACTGCGCCGATGCGACACGGAGGCAGAAGAGGGCCAGCACGGCGAGCCGGAGCCGCAAAAGTGTGCGATAGCTGTGTTTCATGTTCTACGGTTTTTAGGTTGGTGAATCGGTTTCGTATGTCGGGCGGGTGTTACGGCCGGCCGGGGTTCCAGGCGTCGCGCCACTCCACGCGGAATCCTTCGCCTTCGAAGCGCACGGGGAGCCAGACGTAACGTCCGTCGGCGGCATCCGCCGGATTCCATCGGTCGCCCATATAGACGTAGCGGTCGGTGCCCGCCACGCGGAAGATGCAGGTGCTCTGCGAGTCGTAGGTGGTCTCTGCGCCGGGGCCTTCGCAGGGGTTGCCCAGCTCGCGCCACGGCCCCATGATCGATTCGGCGACGGCCGAGCGGGCGGCATTGGGCGTCCAGCCCGTGCAGCCCGACATCATCAGGTAGTAGCGCCCGCCGCGCTTGAACAGCGCCGGGGCCTCCATGAACCGTCCGACGAAGAGCCGCACGTAGCGGCCGCTGTGGGCGAGGTAGTCGTCGGTAAGCTCCGAGAGGTGGAGCGTGCTGTTCTCCTCCGAGGAGTAGATGTGGTAGGCGCGGCCGTCGTCGTCGACGAAGAGCGTCATGTCGCGGGCCATCTGCCCCTGCGCGACGTCGCGGCCGACGAGGTTGAGCGAATCGGGGTGGTCGGGCAGCGAACCGCCGTCGAAGCGCAGCCCGGCGGCTCGCTGCGGGCCGTAATGCACGGGCAGGGCATCGGCCGGGTAGACGCCGGCGTCCGGCCGCACGGCCCGCAGGAACGTGTAGGGGCCCGTTGCGCGGTCGGCGACCGCCACGCCGCTCAGGGCCCCCGAGTATCCGGCGCCTTTGGGTTCGAGGTGGAACCACATGACGTATCGTCCCGTGCGGGCGTTGCGGATCACCTTGGGCCGTTCGAGGATGCAGCCCCGCTCGATCGGGCTGCCCGATCCCTCGGGCGCCACGTTCAGGGCGATGCCCTCGTCGTGCCAGTCGCAGAGGTTTTCCGACGAGTAGCAGTGGACGCCCACCTGCGCGAGGTTGCCCGCTGGGCCGGCGGCCTTGTGTTCGCCGAACCAGTAGTAGCGGCCTCCGTCGTAGAGGATGCCGCCGCCGTGGGCGTTGATGACGGCGCCGTCGGTGTCGGTCCATACGGCTCCGGGGCGGATTTCGGGCCCGGAGCACGCTGCAGCGGCGAGCGCCAGACTGAGAATGACCGTGCGCATGGCTATTGTCGGTAGAAGAACGTATTGGGACGCTCGGTCGTCGTGCCGGCGAATCCCGGCTGTCCGGGATCCAGCCGCACGGTGTCGCAGGCGACGGCGCTCACCTCCGCGATGCGGTCGCCTTCGAACGTGTTGCCCGTGATCACGGCCTCGCGGCCGTATTGCAGGTCGATGAAAGGGAGTCCGTCGAAGATCGGTGCGTAGTCGCGGCTCTGGACGAAGCGGTTGTCGCGGATCACCAGCCGGTCCGTGCTCAGGGCGTAGATCACCTGCGAGTCGAACGTCCGGACGAGGTTCTCTTCGAAGACCACGCTGCCGTGGTAGCGGAAGTCGCAGCTGCGGCCCGCTGCGGGAATCTCGGGCGAGATCTGGAGTACCGACTGGGGATTCTCGCCGCCCGTGCCCATGTTGGTGAAGGTGTTGCGGCGGATCGTCACCTCCTCGACGCTGCCCGACTCGAACCACGAATTGGCGTCGCCGGCGATCAGTACGCCAGCCATCATCGACGAGAAGTCGTTCTCCTCGATGACGACGCGGCGCGGCGTCGAAATCAGGATGCTGCGCGCGCGGTTGTTGCGCACCGTGCAGCGGCGCATCTCGACCGCGGGCATGTTGCGGGGATTCTCGACGGCGAGGGGGCCGTCCGTTGCGAGGACGAAGGGCTCCGTGCTGCGGATCGCCCACCGTCCGTCGGCGAGCGGTTCGGCTTCGGCCGCCGTGAAGAGGGCTGCCGGACGGAGGCTCGTGCGATCGACCAGCCGCAGCGTGTCGCCCGCCCGTGCGAAGTCGAAACCCTCCTGCTGGGGGTGTCCGAAGCGGGCGATCAGCCGGTCGCCGGCGAGGCTGTCGACGGCCAGGTAGGTGCCGTGGACGTTCGTCGCGTCGTCGAGCATGTTCTCGAACAGACACCCCTCGAAGCGGACCGTGCCCCGGCAGTTGACGAAGTGCGTGGCGTCGGCCGACGAGGAGATGTGGCGTCCGGAACCCTCGCGCAGGCGGACGTCGAAGCGGTCGAGGGTCACGTTTTCGGTGTTTTCGCAGATCAGCGCCATGGCGCCCGAGGCGTGGATGGTCGTCCGTTCGATTTTCAGGTCGCGCGTGCGGTGCACGACGATGCCCGGGCAGTGGCGGTTGGTGCGGTAGGGGCCCTTGTCGATGTAGATCGAGCCGACGGGCGGCAGCTCCGACGAGAGGAATCCCGTCAGCCGCACGGTGTCGGGGCCGAGCAGCTCGGCCGAGAGCGGCTGCCGCCAGTAGGGGTGGTGGAAACGGACCGTGTTGTAGTAGGGGGCCCGGGTGCGGGGGTCGAAGACGATGTTGTCGCCCGGCGTCCGCTCCCAGCCGTAGCCCGAGAAGCGGAGTTCGCCGTCGACGACCCGCACGGGGTTGCCGCTGGTGATCTTCAGGTCGATGCCGTGCGTCGGACCGTGTTGCGCGAGGACGATGCCTTCGAGTACGAACGGTACGTCGTAGTCCCATGCGAGTCCTTGCAGGGTGATCCGTTCGCAGGCTCCGATGTAGAAGGGCACCAGCTCGCCGTGGAACCGGAATTCGGTGTCGCGGCCCGAGACGACGACGTCGCGCATCCCCTCCAGCCGGAACACGATGCGTTTGGTGCCGTTGTCGTTGTTCGACACGCAGAGCGGCCGTTCGCCGGCCTGCTCGGGGTAGAAGTCGTAGACGCCCGGTTCGAACTCCAGCGTGAAGTTGCCTTCGGGGCGTGCTTCGAGGATCTGCTGCACGGCGGCGGTGTAGTCGGTCCGGCCGTCGTGCGGGACGAGGATGCGCTCGTGGCGCGTGCCGCAGCCCGGCGCGAGGAGCGCGAGGGCGGCGAGAATCGGGATCAGTGTATGCTTGTTCATTGGTCGGATGTTGTCGGTCGGAGGATTTCGAGGGGGCGGTCGCCGTGCTGGACGATCTGCGAGGGGTGCATGTGTTCGATCCGGACGTTGTGTCCGGGGAAGTCCGGTGCGAAGTCGTTGTCGGCGATCCGCACGCGGCGGCAGCCGTCGAGATAGAGGTTGCAGGGCCGGTAGAAGGGCTCGAAGGTGCGGGTGCGTTCGAGCCGGTTGCGGCTGAACTCCAGTCCCTCGACCGAGCGGGCGAAGAGCACGGCGCAGTCGAAGTGGCGGAATGTGTTGTCCACGATGCGGATGTTGCGGTGGTAGGGCTTCGTGTCGGCGCTGCGCGGCCGGAAGGAGGGGGTGATCGAAATGACCCCTTCGCCCCAGCCCCAGGGGTGGTCTGCGATGTTGTTGCCCGAGGTGTAGCAGTCCTCGAAGAGGTTGTTGCGGATCGTCACGTCGCAGACGGCTCCCGACTCGAACCAGAGTTCCGTGTCGCCCTCGATCAGGACGGCCGCACCGGCCGAACGGAAGCGGTTGTTCTCGATGAGCACCTTGGCCGGCGTCGTGACCAGAATCGAACGGCCGCGGTTCTTTTTCAACATCCGGCAGTTGCGCACCGTGAGCCGGGGGCAGAGCGTGGCGTTCTCCAGGATGTCGCCCGCGGCGATGCGCCCTCCGACCGGTTCGCGGAAGTGCAGCAGGTAGTCGCGCGAACCCTCGATCGGCTTCGTGCCGGCGGCGGTCAGCGGCCGGCCTCGCTGCATGGTCGCGGTGTCGAGCGGCCAAACCCGTTCGCCGGGGCGGAACCCCTGGTCGCGGCTCGTGGGGGATATGCGCACGGTGCGTCTCCCGCAGACCTCAGCCACGGGGGCGTACATGCCGTGCACGTTGGTGAAGTCGTCGCCCGATCCGCTCACCGTGCAGCCGTCGAAGAGGATGTCGCCCGTGCAGCCGATGAAGTGCGTGGCGTCGGCGATGGTGCTGAAGACTCGCCCCGAGCGTTCGTCGGCCACGATGTCGAGGCCGATCATCGCTACGTCGTGTGCCCGTGCGGCGAAGACGCCGCAGCTCAGCGTGTGGTGGATCGTCACCTGCTCGATGCGGGTGCGGCGGCTTCCGATGATCTCGATGCCGTTGGCGATGTAGCGGCCGTGGAAAAAGACGACGATGGTGCCCGGAGCGGGGCGCATGGCCGGCCGGTAGTGGAAGCGCACGCGGCTGCCGCCCAGGTCGGAAACCGGAGCCCGGAAAAGATCGCGTCCGAGCGGCACGTCGCGCGTCTGGTAGAGCAGCTCGTGCGTGCGGCCGTCGTAGAGGTTGGTGTATTCGGGTTCGATGCGTTGCAGGCCGTATTCGCCGACGAACGCGAGCGAATCGCCCGCCACGACGTAGGGGTAGCGCGCCGGGTCGATCTGCATATCTATATAAGTGTCCGTCGCCTCGACGATCGTCGCCTGCGAGTTGTAAGGCTGCTGCCAGTCGATGCGCAGGTTGCGGATCGTCGTGCCGCTGCACTCCGTGAGGCGCACGGGTTTCATCAATCCGTGGAAGATCCACTCGCATCCGCCGCCGTCGATCTCCGTGTCGTGCCTGTGCGTCAGCTCGAATGCCGTGGTCGGCTTGCCGTCGGTCTGAAGGTCGGCGTCGGGATAGAAGTCGTAACGGCCCTTGTCGAAGAGGATCCGCACTCCCCGCACGCCTTCGTTGTCGGCGAGGATCCGCCGGACGACGGGCAGGGCGTTTTCGCCGCTTCCGGGGTGCAGGCCGTAGTCGGCCGCACGGACCGTGCGGGGCGGTTCGGCGGCGGCCGGGAGGATCGCCGTGAGGAGCGCGAGGAAAAGCAGGGGCTTCATGGGTCGTGGTTTCGGTTTATACAAAAGTAGGCGAATCCCGCCCATTCCGGTTATCTGCTGGTTTATAAATCGTGCAGACCGGGTTAAAGCCCGGCGCGGCGGACGGATTTGAACGAATTTATAGGCAGCGTGAACGAAAATGCAATCCCGGACGATCGTATATACGAATATATATCGTTAACTTTACTGAAAAATCGGAAGGCATGAAACGATCGGTCGCTTTTTTGATCTGGCTGGTTCTGCTGCCGGCGGTCCTGGCTGCGCAGCACGACGACGTGATCCGCAATTACGAACACCTGAGCCGCAACGACGGACTCTCGGGCAATCGCGTGACGGCGTTGTGCGACGACGTTTACGGCCGGATCTGGATCGGCACGTCGCAGGGGTTGAATATCTACGACGGCCGGCGCATGCAAAAGGTCGAGGAGTACGCCGGCGAGGAGATCTGGTCGATCTACGATGCCGGGGACCGGATGCTGATCGGTACGACGTCGTTCGTCGGCGTCTACGACTATGCCGACGGCCGCTTCACGCATCTGACCTTCGAGGACCGGGACCTCGGCTACGTGCGCACGATCCTGCGGGTCGGCGGGACGCTGCTGCTCAAGACCCCGCGGCATCTGTTCCGTTGCGACGGCGAGCGGCTGACGCATGTGACGGAGACGCCTTACGAGTATCTCTGCTGCGACAAGTTCGGGCAGTTGTGGGGCCTTTCGAAAGATCGCGTATTCCGGATCGGCGCCGATTACGCCGTAGCGGCGACCTATGCGCTTGCGAGCGACGACCGGTCGCCGCTGGTGGGCGTGAGCCTCTATGCCGACTCCCGGGGCAGCGTCTGGGTCGGCACGATCAAGGACGGGCTGTTCCGCTACAACCGGGCGGCCGACGAGTTCCGCCACGAACGGATCGCCCGCCGGTTCGGGGTGGCTGAGATCGAAAATATCGCCGGCATGAACGAGGATCGTTACGACCGGTTGTGGATCGGCCACAACAACGGAGTGGCGGTCTACGACGCCAACGACGATTCGTTCTGCAACTACGTTTGCGAGGAGAACGACTACGCGGTTCTCAATACCGTGATCTGCATCTTCCGGACCCGGCGTCAGGAGATGCTGCTGGGAACCTACTTTTCCGGGATGTTCCGGGTCGGCGACCTCGATTCGGGGGTCGAGTACCATACGTTGGGCTCCTCCGGGGCGTCGCTTCGTCCGCGAAACGTCGCGGCCAACGGCATCCAGCGCGACGAACACGGCAACTGGTGGGTGGCTACCAACAGCACGGGCATCGACGTGCTCGATCCGGCGGGCCGCTTCGTGCGGCGTATTTCGAGCCGGAACGCCGGGATCAACGACAACATCATCTCTCTGAAGCGCGACGTGCACGGCAATCTGTGGGCGGGGTCGCTCTCCAGCGGCCTTTACCGTCTGACGCCCGACGGCCGGATCCGCCACTATACCAGCCGCAGCGACGACGCTTCGGCGCTTTCGAGCGGCAATATCCTGACGCTTTGCCCGCTCAATGCCGATACGCTCTTCGTCGCTACCGAGCGGGGCATCGATCTCTATCGCTATGCGACCGATTCGTTCGAATCCCTCTGCGAACGCGGCCGCGAAGAGTACGCATTCTACGACGCGCAGGTCTGCGGCGAGCGAGTCTGGTTCGTCAATTTCTGTTCGGTGCTCTGCTACGACCGGTGCCGGCAGCGGATCGAGGAGTATCCGTTTCCGGCCGTCGAGGGGCGGCCCTACATCCAGTGCGGCTGGGCGGACCGGTCGGGCACGCTGTGGCTGGGGACGACCAAGGGCGACGTGTGGCGTTTCAGAGAGGGGCGTTTCGATCCGGTGCTGCGGAGTCATCCGCGTATCCGGGGCGGTATTGCGGGCATGCGGGGCGATGCCGCCGGCAATCTGTGGCTGGCCTCCGGCAACGAACTCTTCCGGCTCGATACGGCCGGCGGACTGCGGTGCTTCAGCCTCGCCCGGGCGATGGGCATCAACGAGTTCAATGTCCGCTCGGCCTATGCCGACGAGGGGGGCGAAATCTGTTTCGGCACGACGAACGGTCTGGTCCGCTTTCGGCCCGCGAAGCTGGAGGGCGGCCGGCTGCAACCTCCGACGCTCTTCATCTCCGGACTGAAACTCTTCGGCAAGCCCGTGAAGCCGGGCGACGGCGTGTTGCGGCAGCCCATACACGATACGCGCGAGCTTACGCTCACGCATCGGCAGACGTTCGTCGCGTTCGAGGTCTCCGTCATCGACGACGACCTGTTCCGCACGGCACCCTACTCGTGCCGCTACCGGCTGGAGCGCTTCGACGACAACTGGTACGAGCTGGGGCCGCAGGGCGAGATCGCCTACACGGGGTTGACTGCCGGACGCTATGTGCTGGCGGTGCGTCTGATTTCGGACGACGGCGCGGTGCTCGACGAGAAGCGCATCGGCGTGCGGGTCCGGCCGCACGTGCTGCTTTCGGGCGGTATGATCGGACTCTACGTGCTCCTGCTCGGAGCGGTCGTCTGGCAGTTCGTCCGGCTGTCCCGGCGGCAGCGGCATGCCCGGGAACTGGTCGAGGAGGCCCGTCGCGAACGCGAAACCCGCGATCGGATCAACGCCATGAAACTCGATCTGTTCAGTTGCATATCCTACGAGTTCAAGACGCCGCTGGCCGTGATATCGACGTTGCAGGAGAGCGTGCTGCCGCCTGCGGACGACGATCCGGGCAGCGACTCGGCGATCTTCCGGCGCAACATCGAACGTCTCGATTTCCTGGTCGATCAGCTGCTGGACTTCCGGAACATCGAGTCGCGCAACATCTCCGTCGAGATCCGCAAATACGACCTGGTACCCTTCCTGAAGGGGATCTACGGGCGGTTCGTGCCGCTCTACGACCGCAAGCAGCTCGCACACGGCTTCCGCTCCGGGGTGGAGACGCTGCCCGTGCGCTTCGACGCCGCGAAGATGGAGATGCTGTTAGGCAACCTGCTGAGCAACACGTTCGGGGCGTTGCAGCCGGGAGGCGAGTGCGAACTGTCGCTCTCGTTCGACGGGCGGCAGGCCGTCATCGAACTCTTCAACGGCGGGCCCTGTCTGACCGAGGAGCAGCGGCGCGCCGTCTTCCGGCCCTACGACTCGTCGGGGCTTCCGAACGGCGGTATCGGGCTGGCGCTGGCCAAGAGCATCGCCCGGCTGTTCGACCTCCGGCTCTCGGTGGAGTCGGTGCCCGATCGCGGCAATATTTTCCGGGTCGTGATGGAGGTCGGGCAGGACGATGGCACCCGGACCGAGTGTCCCGACGCTTCGACGGATATCGTCGGCCGGATCGTCGACAATACGATCCGCTTCGAGGACACCTCGCAGCCACGGTTTCTCGATGCCGAAGGGCATCGCAAGTTCCGGATCCTGCTCGTCGAAAACGATGCGGATTCGAAACGGGTGCTGGAGCGGCGATTGCAGAAACATTTCCACGTGTCGGGCGCCGCGACGGGCGAGGAGGCGCTGCTGCTGCTCAAGTCGCAGAGCATCGACGTCGTGATCAGCGACGTGCAGCTCGCGGATACGAGCGGTTTCGATCTGTGCAGCACGATCAAGAACGCCACCCGCACCCGCCATGTTCCGGTGATTCTGGAGGGCTTCGAACTCACGGGCGAGAGCCGCATCCGGGCTTTGGAGTGCGGGGCCGACGCCATGTTCCGCAAGCCGATCAACCTGCGGGAGCTCTTCCTGCGGCTCAACAACCTGCTGCGGACGAAAGAGGTGCTGTGCGACTACTACATGGCCTCCTCCGGCAATGCGGGGATCACGACGTCGGGGATGAACAATACCGACGAACGTTTCATCCTCTCGGTGACGGATTACATCCGCGGGCATCTCGACGATCCGAATCTTTCGGTCAACGAACTGGCCCGGCATGCGAATGTCAGCCGCACGCAGCTTTACCTGCTGTTCAAGCGGCTGACCGATCGCACTCCGTCGGCCTTTATCCTGCGGATCAAGATGCGGGAGGCGGCCGGGTGGCTGGAGACGACGGACATGACGGCCTCGGAGATCTCCTATAAGCTGGGCTACTGCAATCCGAACCATTTCAGCCGTCAGTTCAAGGAGTACTACGGTACTTCGCCCGGCGAGTACAAGCGAAGAAACGGGAAAGCCGGGAAGCGCCCTTGACGCATCGGATTCCGGGGTGCGCGGCCGGCGGCGGCGTGCGGACATCGGGCCCTCCTGTAGGCCCCCGGTCGGCTGCGTGCGGCGGCGCGACAAAAAAGAAGAGGTGTCAATCGACACCTCTTCTTCATTCGGGCAGGCGGATCCTATTCCTGCGGGCAGACGCTGAAGCGATAGATGCAGGTCTGGGTGTAGGTCTCTCCGGGGCGCAGCACGCAGGAGGGGAAGGCCGGCTGGTTGGGCGCGTCGGGGAAGTTCTGCGTTTCGAGGGCCACGGCGCCGCGGTAGCCGATCATCCGGTCGAACTTGCCGCGGGAGGAGTCGTTGAAGAAGTTGCCGCTGTAAAATTGCAGTCCGGGCTGGTCGGTGAGGATCTCCATTTTGCGGCCGCTCGCGGGGTCGTAGAGCGACGCTACGAGGCGCACCTCTCCGGTGGTGTCGTCGAGCACCCAGTTGTGGTCGTAGCCGTGTCCGTTGCGCAGCTGCTCGTCGTCGGCTTCGATGCGTGCGCCGATGGGGGTCGGCGTGCGGAAATCGAAGGGCGTGCCGTCGACCGGGGCGATCGTCCCGGTGGGGATCAGCACGTTGTCGACCGGCGTCGTGGCCGAGGCGGCGATCCGCAGTTCGTGGCCGAGGACCGAGCCGCTGCCCTCGCCGCCGAGGTTGAAGAGCGAGTGGTTCGAGAGGTTGACGACGGTGGTGCGGTCGGCCGTCGCGGCGTAGTCGATGCGCAGGGCATTGTCGTCAGTGACCGTGTAGGTCACCTTCACCGTCAGTTCGCCGGGATAGCCCTCTTCGCCGTCGGGCGATACGTAATACATGGATACCGAGTTCGCCGAATGGGTGTCGACGGTCCACACGCGGCTGTCGAGGCCTTTCACGCCTCCGTGCAGCGACTGTCCGTTGTCGTTCTGCGGCAGGCGGTACTCCTCGCCGTCGAGCGAGAAGCGTCCTTGGGCGATGCGGTTGGCGAAACGCCCCACGACCGGCCCCGAGAAGCGGGCGTCCGCCTCGTTCAGATAGCGGTCGATCGACTCGCAGCCCACGGCCACGTCGGCCACGTCGCCGTTGCGGTCCGGGGTGAGGATCGACACCACGCGGGCGCCGTAGTTGGTGATCTGGACGTCGAAGCCCGCATCGTTGGTCAGGGTGTAGAGCCCTACGGGAGCGCCGTCGACCTCGGTGTCGAATGCAGCGCGGTCGAGCAGGGCGTGGCCGGGATGCGTGGCGGTGCCGCAGGCCGTCATACAAACCGCGGCAGCAAGGTAAAGTGCTTTTTTCATCTTTTTTATTTTTGTAAGTTGTAGTTCAGCGTGGCACGTATGTCCGAAGAGGAGGAGCCGATCTCGAAGAGGAAATCGCCGGGTTCGGCGATACGTCGGTTTTCGAGGTCGTAGAACGCCAGGTCGTCCGTCGTGAGGTGGAACTCCACGGTGCGGGTCTCGCCGGGCTGCAAGGCGATCTTCTCGAACCTCCGCAGCCGTTTGACGTCGGGGATGAGCGAGGCGTAGAGGTCGCGCGAGTAGAGCTGCACGACTTCCCGTCCGGCCCGGTCGCCCGTGTTCGCGACGTCGACCGCGATGACGATCTCGTCGCCCTCGTGTGTCAGCTTCGCTCCGGAGTAGGCGAACGTCGTATAGCTCAGTCCGTGGCCGAAGACGAATTCGGGGTTGTAGTCGCCCTCGTACTTGTAGGTGGCGTCGGTGTTGCGCTGTTCGTCGGCATACTTGTGGTAGTAGACCGAGAGCGAGTTGGGGAACGCCGGATAGGTGTAGGGCAGCTTGCCGCTCGGGTTGACCGCCCCTGCCAGCACGTCGGCCACGGCGTCGGCGCCCTGCGGTCCGGGCAGATAGCTCTGCACGATCGCGGGGATCTTCGCCGAGAACTTCGAGATCAGCCGCGGACGTCCCTCCGAAAGCACCAGCACGACGGGTTTCCCGGCGGCGATCACGCGCTCGGCCAGCTCGGTTTGCAGGGGATCGAGCGCCAGGTCGTTCAGGTCGCCCGGCTTCTCGCAGTAGGAGTTTTCGCCCAGACACAGCACGACGACGTCGGCCCGGCGTGCGGCAGCTGCGGCCTCGTCGAATCGGTCGCGGTGCTCGGTGTCGTAACGACTCTCGTGCGCCTGGTAGCTCACGCCGGGGATGACCTCGACGTTGCGGGCTCCGAAGCGTTCGCCGATGGCCTCCGCGAGGGTTTTGCACAGTTCGGGATGGCGCTCGATGCCGTGGCCCTGCCACGTGACGGTCCAGCCGCCGCACAGCGCCCGACGGCTCTCGGCATTGGGCCCGCAGACCAGGATCCGCTTGCCGGCTGCGGGATCGAGCGGCAGCAGGGCGCCGTCGTTCTTCAGGAGCGTGATCGCCTCGGCGGCGGCCGCATAGGAGGCTTGCCGATGCTCGTCGCAGCCGTACAGCGGATAGTCGGCGGGACGGGTGTTCGGGCGTTCGAAAAGTCCGAGTTCGAACTTGAGTTTCAGAATCCGGCGCACGGCCTCGTCGATGCGGCTCATCGGCACGGCGCCCTCCTCCGCGAGCTCGCGGAGGTCGCGGCAGAAGCCCCGATAATCGATCGGGATCATCGCCATGTCGATTCCGGCGTTGATGCCCAGGCGGATCGCCTCCTTGGAGGTGGCGGCCAGCCGGTCGCGGGCATGGAGCTTTTCGAGGTCTTCGTAATCGGTGACGACCACGCCGTCGAAGCCCAGTTCGTCGCGCAGCAGCCCGGTCAGAATCCGGTGGCTGGCATGCACCGGACAGTTGTCGATGATACCGGAGTTGACCATCACGGACCGTGCTCCGGCGTCGAGAGCGGCCCGGAATGCCGGCAGATGGTACTCCAGGAGGGTGCTCCACGGAATGTTGGCCGGCGTGCGGTCCTTGCCGCTGGCCGGTACCGAGTAGCCGAGGAAGTGTTTCAGGCACGTGGCGACATGCTCCGGGTGGTCCACGTCGTTCGCGTCGCCCTCCTGGCCTTTAACCAGCTCGCGGCCCAGCACCGAGCCCAGATAGGGGTCCTCTCCGAAGCCTTCGTACTGTCGCGGGAAGCGCGGGTCGGCCCCGAGGTCGAGGATCGGCGCGAAGTTCCACGGAATGTTGCAGGCTCGCATTTCGTAGGCCGTGATCTCGCCCATGCGGCGGGCATGTGCGGGGTTCCAGGTCGCCGCGAGGGCGATCTGCTGCGGAAAGAGCGTCGAGCCGAGCGAATAGGTGCCGCCGTGGACCTGATCCACGCCGTAGATGAGGGGGATGCCCATGCGGGTCTCGTCGGTGGCGATCCGCTGGAGCTCCGCGATGAAGGAACCCCACACCTCGGCGGGCTGGGATTCGCTCAGGGGGACGTTCAGCAGCGAGCCGACGCCGTAGTCGACCACGGCCTCGCGCAGCAGGGCGGTGTCGAGCGTGAAACCGCCCTCTCCGTCCGCGAGGATAAAGGGTTCGATCGTCAGCTGGGCCATCTGTCCGACTTTTTCGGCCAGGGTCATCTGCCCGAGAAGCCGCTCGACGCGGCGGTCGGTCTCCGAGGGCATGCCGCAGCACGAAAGGAGCAGCGTCCCGATCGCGGCGGCCGATAGGAGGTGTCGGAGGCTGTTCATCGCTCGTAGGCTATTCGGGCGAGGAACCAGTCGATCTCCTCTTGCGTGAGGCCCTGACGTTCGAGTACGGCGGGCAGGTTGTCGTATGCTGCGTTGAAGTCGGCGATCAGCTGTGCGAGGCGCTCGGGTGCGTACTCCGCGGCTTCGGCGAGCGACCCCATCGGACCGAGTTCGTCGGTGTAGGTGAAGTGCCATGCAACAGCCCAGGGCTTGGTCGCCGCGCGGTACTTGAACTCCTCCATCGTGCGGGCTATGCGGCGTGCGGCGGCTCGGACTCCGTCGAAGTTTGCTGCCTGGGCGTCGGCATCGTATTCGATGCGCACGACTTTTTCCGTCGAGCAGCTCATTTCGGGAATCTCGACGACGAGGGCGAACTCTTCGCCGATGTACGACCACTCGGCCGGCCGGCCGTTCACCGTGACGGAGGCCGGAGCGGCGGAGGCGAGGACCTTCACCGCGAACCGGCGGGCGGCGGGCATGCCGCGGTACGATCCGGTGCGCTTGCCGACCGTGACGGTCAGCAGGTTGCCGTCGCGCACGGAGCTCAGCGGCGTGCGTGCGAACTCCTCGGCGTAGTGCTTGTCGTCGCCGTTGTCCTCGTACATCGAGAACGAGCCGTCGCCGCCCGGGAAGACCGTGAGGACGATCCGTTCGTCGTTGCCGTTCAGATGCTGCACCGTGTCGTCGTAGGTGGGCAGGATGGCTCCGGCCCTGACGTAGATCGGGTATTCGTCCAGCGCGAAGGTGCGCTCGACGGTGCGGCCGCCTGCGAGCATCGTGCCGGTCTGCCACTCGTACCAGTCGCCCTCGGGGAGCCAGACGTCGAGCGTCGAGTAGCCCGCTTTGCCCGGCGCGGTGATCGGAGCCACCAGAATCTCGTCGCCGAACAGGTACTGATTGCGGAAGGCATAGGCCTCGGGGGCCTCCGGCCACTCGTAGTACATGGGCCGGCAGAGCGAGAGCCCTTCGTCGTAGGCCCGACGGGCCATGGCGTAGGTGTAGGGTGCGAGCGCATAGCGCTGGCGGATGACGCGGCGAAGGATTTCGGCGTGCTCGGAGTCGAAGTTCCAGACCTCTTTTTTCAGCCCGGCGTTTTTCGCCGAATGGGTGCGCATGACGGGACTCAGGGCGCCGAACTGCATCCAGCGGATGTAGAGTTCGGGGTCGATGTGGTCGGCCATCTGATGTCCGCCGATGTCGTGGCTCCAGTAGCCGTAGAGCACGTTCGAGGCCGTGGAGTTGAAGTAGGGCTGGAAGTCGAGCGAAGCCCACGAGATCGTGGCGTCTCCCGAGAAGCCGATCTGGTAGCGGTGGTTGCCCAGCCCGCCCCAGCGGTGGTAGAGCATCGGACGCACGTCGCGGTTTTTCTCCATATTGCTGAAGAATACGTAGTTGAGCCACCAGGTGTTGCTCAGTCCCTCGACTTTCGGATCGGTGGGATGCTGCTGCCAGTCGAGCCACCAGAAATCGACTCCGTTACGCTCCATGGGCGTGAGGATGTGGCGGAACATGCTGTTGATGAACTGCTTGTCGGACGATACCCAGGGAACGGTCCGTTTCGAGGCGGGATCGATGCCCATGTCGCGGGCTACGTCGGCGTAACGGTCCTCACCGCACTTCACGCCGTCGGCCGGATGGAGGTTGAAGGTCGAGCGGATGCCCTCCCGGTCGAGCCAGGCGAGGAACTTTTCGGGATAGGGAAACAGCGTGCGGTTCCACGACCAGCCCGTCCAGCCTCCGCGGTCGCCGTCGATGTAGTGCCAGTCCATGTCGATCACCAGCACGTCGAGCGGGATGTCGTAGGAGCGGAAGTTCTTCACGAGCGTGCGCAGCTCCTTGTCCGAGTAGGCCCAGTAGCGGCTCCACCAGTAGCCGAAAGCGTAGCGCGGCGGCAGGGGGGCTTTGCCGGCGAAGAGCGTGAAATCGCGCAGCGCAGCCTTGTAGTCGTGGCCGTAGGCGAGGAAATACCAGTCTTGAGAGCCGTTGTCGGGGCGTTTCTCGACCCACTCCCATTCGGGGTCGCTGTCGAAGAGGAAGTTGTTCGAGTCGTCGATGAGCGTCCAGCCGTCGGTGGCCAGCAGTCCGTCCTCGATGGGCATCTTCGGATGCTTCTCGTCGTAGAGGTAGGTGTCGCCGTCGTAGCCGTCCAGCGTGCGGTAGGTCCCCTTGAGATTGCCGGTCTGCTGCATACCCGGCTTCCAGACGAAGGGCACCGGGGCGCCTTTCGGCGAGCGGATCGAGAGATTCGAGTCCGAGAACGGACCGGAGTTCTTCTTGTAGCGCAGGATCATCTTCGGGGTCGCGATCTCGATCCACGCCCCCTTCTTCACCCGATACGCTGCGGCCGGATACTCCCGCTCCACGGCCACGAACGACTTGGCGTCGACGAATTTGCCGTCGGGTGCGTATTCCATGCGCACGGCCCCGTCGGCGATGACCGTGAAGCGGACATGTTCGTCGGCATAGGCGACGTTCTTTTGCAGGTCTTGGGCCTGCGTCATCTGCATGGTGCAGCAGCTCAGCAATAAAAGCAGTTTATTTTTCATGTCGAAAGTTGTTTGTCTTTGAATTTCCATCACGGATGCCGTCCGGTTCATGATGAAGCCGCAGGCGCCCGCAGTCCGAAAGATCCGGGGCTTCGTCTCTACGATCGGGTCCCGCCCTTTGATCGGTTATGCGTTTTCGGCGTTCCGGCCGGGCCGAGGCAGCTCGCCCCGGCCCGGTGCCGGTTTCAGCGGGCGAACGGCGTGATCTTCCATTCGAACGTGTAATCCTTGTACGGGAGCCGGTATTCGGGCTGCGGGAGCCGTCCCCAGGAGTCGATGCAGCCCAATCCGTATTGCACCTTGTCGATGCAGAGCCATACGGCCCGGTCGGGTTCGATCTCCTGCGAGTGTCCCTGCTTCTTGGTCAGCCCCTCGTCCAATGCTTCCTGCGCATAACGGAGGGCCGATGCCGAGAAGGGCTCCGAGGCTGTGATCTCCAGACCGCGCCCGGCGATGTCGCCCTGCCGCCAGCGGCGCACGTCGCTCTTGGTGCCGGTCTCCTGCGGACGGATGTAGGGGTAGAACTGCTCGTCCACGGTCTGGCGGTAGCGGCCCACGAGCGCGCCGTCCTTGCGGTCGGCGTAGTTCTCCCACGGGCCGCGGCCGTAGTAGTCGATGCGGTCGTAGGACTCGGGCATGCGCAGGCGCATGCCGAAGCGCATCAGGTCGGGAATGTCGGTGCGCTCTCCGGCGGTCATCCGCTCGCTTACGGCGATCTCTCCGGCGTTGTTCATGCGGTATTCGAGCGTGAGCTGCGCGCCGACCTTTTCCAGGTCGTAGCGTGCCGTGACGACGGCCACGCCCTCCGACAGCGTGCGGTCGAGCGACCGCAGCTTCAGTCCCGGATCGGCCCAGACGCGGTGCTTCGCTTGGAGCCCGGCGCCGAAGTCGTTGTCCGTCGGTGCGCGCCAGAAGTTGGGCTCCAGCACGGCGCCCTCGTCCAGCAGCGCCCGCCCGTCGACCTCGTAGCGGGTCATCAGACCCGTCCGGCGGTCGAAGTCGATGCGCACGACCGGGCTCTCCACGACGAGGTAGTTGCGGTCGTCGTCGCGCAGCGCGAGTTCGCCGAGCGAGTGGTGACGGTCGGCCTTGCGTTCGGCGACAGCCGGATCGGCCGGTGCTGCTTCGCGCAGCACGAACTGCTGGCAGGCGACGCGGTGGTCGGGAGCCAGGAGCGGCTCGGCGTGCTTGAGGCGGTACTCTACGTCGAGCAGCAGCTCCCCGGCAGCGGGCAGTGCCGTCGGGTCGAGCGGCAGGACGACGGTCGCACGCTGTCGCGGGGCGATGTCGAGCTCTGCGACGATGCCGCTGCGCACGGGTTCGCCGTCGCACCGGACCGTCCAGCGCAGGTAGCAGTCGTCGGCTGCGCGGAAGAAGTTTTCGTTGAATACCGAGAGCGTCTTCCGATCCTCGCCGAGCGTCGTCCACAGCGGTTGCTGCCAGTAGCGCACCTCGTGCATGTGGGGATTCGGCACGCGGTCGGGCGAGATGAGGCCGTTGTCGCAGAAGTTGAGGTCCGAGGCGTCGTAGGGGTTCCAGTCGCCGCCGTAGCCGTAGATCATGGCGCCGTTTTTACCCCTCTTGCGCAGCGACTGGTCCACGAAGTCCCAGATGAAACCGCCCTGATATTGCGGGTAGCGGCGGACCATCTGCCAGTAAAGTCCGAATCCGCCCATCGAGTTGCCCATCGCATGGGCGTATTCGCACTGGATCAGCGGTTTCTCGGGGTCGCTTTCGAGGTATTTCCGGCAGTGCTCGTAGTCCCAGTACATCGGGCAGACGATCTCGGTGTTGCGGCCGCCGCCGGTGTAGATGCCGCGTTCGTACTGCACGGGACGCGTGGGGTCGTTGGCCTTGATCCAGTCGTAGCAGGCGTCGAAATTGGGACCGTCGCCCGCCTCGTTGCCGAGCGACCAGACGATCACCGAGGGGTGGTTGACGTTGCGCCGCACGTGACGCCGGTTGCGTTCGAGATGCGCCGCGGCGAAGGCGGGATTTTTTGCCAGACTCTTTTCTCCGTAGCCCATGCCGTGCGACTCGATATTCGCTTCGGCCACCAGATAGATGCCGTAGCGGTCGCAGAGGTCGTACCAGCGCGGATCGTTCGGATAGTGGCACGTGCGCACGGCGTTGAAGTTGTTCTCTTTCAGGATGCGGATATCCTCCTTCATCCGCTCGACCGGGACGACGTATCCGCCGTCGGGATCCAATTCGTGACGGTTCGCACCCTTGATGAGCACCGGCTGCCCGTTGACGAGCAGCTGACCGCCCTCGACCTTCGCCTCGCGGAAGCCCGCGTGCAGCGGAATGACTTCGAGCGTCCGGCCTGCGGCGTCGGCCAGCGTCACGGTGACGCCGTAAAGCGCCGGGAGCTCCGCCGACCAGAGACGTATGGCCCCGGCGTCGAGCGCGAGCCGGGTCGTCGTGCCGGCGATCTTCGCCGTTCGGGAGGTCACCGGGGTGCCGTCGGGCGCCGTCAGCGCCACCTCGGCCGTGCAGCCCCGGGCTGCTGCGGGGAGGGTCAGCGTCACGTCGAGCCGGCCGCGGGTATAATTCTCCGAGAGGACGGTTTCGAGACGGATGTCGTCGATGTGGCGCTTGTCGCGGGCGTAGAGGTACGATTCGCGCGCCAGGCCCGACAGACGGAAGAAGTCCTGG
>CAMWWU010000035.1 GCA_947178025.1 uncultured Alistipes sp.
GAGCCCGGCTGGGGCGGGGGTGTTGTGGCTTCGCGAGGGGGGTGCCCGCGGGGGCGCGCCCCGCCCCTACGGTGCTGGGGGGAGGCTGTGCGCGGCCCCCCCCCGCTTCTCGCTTGCTGCCCGCTACTCGATGAAGATCAGCTCCGGAACTTCATCGAAGTGTCCGACGATGCCTTTGTCGTAGTCGTCGCCGGGTTCCCTGAGTTCGCGAATCGCCGCGAACGTGACGGTGCCGTCGGTGTGACGTTTCATGAGCTCCGTTACGTCGAGCATGCGTTCGCCCCGTTCGTGCGTCAGAGCGATTTCGCCCGCCACGAACCAACTGCTTCCGGCATGCAGAACGCCCGGACGCGCGGGGGCGAGATCGAGATATCCGGCCGACGGCCGACGGCCGAGCCGCCGGCTGCTGCCATAAACATGGAAGCGGAACGGACGGTCGCCGTCGCTCGCGCCGTGCAGGCGCAGCAGGATGCGCGAGGCGCGGGCGACACGGGCTTTCGGTGCTTGGAATCCGATGAGTGCGAGTGCGTGTTCGGCCGGTTTTTCGGAGTTCATGGCTACGGTGAGTGCTGCGGATGTCGAGCCGTCGCCGTGCAGGGTCGCGGAGGCGGCCGCCCGAAGGGTGTGCTTCGTATGCGCCTCGAAAGGGACGGTCAAGAGCGAGACGCTCCATGGCGATATCTCGAGCCGAAGATGTCCCGCGGTATCGGTGTGCAGCAGCTCGGCATCGCCGTAGCGCTGTTCGTCTACCCGTTCGCAGAGTGTCGGCGCATCGGATATGCCCCAGGCCGAGAGGTCGAGATCGAGCCGGTAGGGTTTGTCGTACCGGTGTACGATCCAGACGAAAAGGGAGCCGGCCACGGAGTCGGCGGCCGCGCAGAGGTCGAAGTCGGGATCTTCGTTCCGGCGGTCGATCCGCAGCAGCGGTTTGTCGCCGCCGAAGCCCTTGGCGAAAAGACGCACGACTTCCGCCGTGCGCTGTGCGCCGCCGATGTCGAACGACTCTTCGCCGCCGTCGATGAATTCGGGACCGAAGAGTTTCACCTCCCGGATGACGGAGTGCCCCGTGTCCGCAGTCGAGATGCGAATCCGCGAGGCCTTTACGGGTGTTTCGAAACGCGGGAAGAGCTGGGCGTAGCGGATCGTCCGCATGTCGGCCTGCGTATGCCACGTCCCGTCGCATTCCGTTTCGATGCGGAGCGTTCGGATGCGGTCCGGGGCCGTGAACCCGCCCCCTTCGGTGCCGGTGTAGATGGCCATGCCGCCCAGCAGGGTAGGCTCGGGAAGTTCCAGCACGAGCCATTTGCCGTCGTCGGAGGTGGCGTGCCAGCCGTGGGCGGAGTCCTTGACGCCGTCGACCGCCATTTCGGGGTGCGACCCCGGATCGGTCGAGGAGGCGACGGCCCGGCATCCGGGAGCGTAGTTGCGGAACGCATCTTCGGCGAACCGGAGCCCTTTCCAGATGTGGTGATGGCCCGATTTGATGCCCTGCGGGTAGGTCGAACTGGCCGTATTGGCGAACTTGAACGCCCACATGCCGCTGCATCCCTCGGCCATGTTGCGGGCATAGATGCCGGCCCACTCCGTGAAGATCGCGGGCGAGTCCATCGTCTCCTCCCGGTCGATGAGGTAGGCGTTCATCCAGCGGCCGATTTCGGTGTAGAGAATCGGCTTGGAGCCTCCCTGCGGGTGGTTCTCGCGGAGAATCCGGTCGATTGCGGAGGTCTTGCCCTCGTAGCCCGTGGCGGGCAGGTTGTAGGAGTGGGTCGAGAAGAGGTCGACCAGCTCCCGTTCGCAAGCCCTGCCGCGGTAGTCGGTTCCCTCGGCTGCGGCGACCGCCGCCCACCAGTTGGTGTTGGTACCTGCCGTGACGGGACCTACGAATCTCCCTTGCAGGCGGCCCGCACCCGCCTTCGCGGCGTCTTCGACCCCGCAATGGACGGCATCGGAGGCGATGCGCATCATGCCGATCCACTCGTCGAGCGGAATGGGTCCTGCGTGGCGGTGGTTGGGCTCGTTCTGCATGGCGAACATCTCTACGCCTCCGCGAAGCGCCGAGTAGTAGGCCAGCGCATACATCCGCTGCCAGAGCAGCCAGCGTGTCGGCCAGTCGGGCGCGGCCTTGTAGGCCGAGGTTTGAATCAGCGCTTCGATGCCGAGCCGCCGCAATTCGTCCAAAGCGTAGTCGTAGACCATCGTGTTGGTCGAGACGTAGACTGAGTCGGCCCGCCGTTCGATCGTTTGCCAGTCGATGCCCGACTGGCGCGGGTTGCGGCGCAGCTGCTCTTTGAGCGTGTCGAATGTTTCGGGGTCGCCGGGGCGCGAGGCGGTGTCGACGGCCGCTTCGGGGACCAGGAAGTCGAGCGGCATCCACAGCCGGACGGCATTGACCCGGCTGTATTCGAGCCATGCCGAGACGTTGCTGCCGGGCATGAAGTAGCCTTGGTTGTAGCCGACGTAGCGCATGGTCCGGCCTGCGGATTCGGGCCGGATCGCGGCCTCGATCTCCGACGGATACTCCTTGCGGACGATCTCTTCGGCCACGATCGAGGGCGACGGCATCGAGGGATTGGGGCGTCCGTATCCTTCGAACTCGATGATGCGGATGGGTTCGCCGTCGGTCGACCGGATGCGGAACCGGAACGACGTGATGGCCGGCCGGAACCGGAAGACGATCTTGTCGAGCCGGTTTTCGGTCGTGAGCGTCTCGCCGATGTCGGTCCAGTTGGCATCGTCCCAGTACTGGATGATGAAGTTCTTCATGCTCCAGTAGCCTGCGGACTGCATGGACTCGGAGGGCGTCCGTTCGCCCTCGGGAATACCCGTGTAGATGACCATCGAGTCGATGTCGCAGTAGCGGTCGAGGCTCACCTCCAGCAGGTAAGGCGGCCGCGAATCGTTGGCGGGCATCCACGTCGACGACCGGAAATGTTGTCCGTCGACGGCCTTCTCGGCCTCGCAGTTGCGACGGGCGTCGAGCGCAGCGACGCGGGCCCCGCGAAAGAGGTTCTGCGCCGGCTGGGCTCCCGCCTCGAGGAGGAGAGCCGTCAACGCCAGCAGAAGGATGATCGGGCGGCGGGTCATTGCTGATCGAAATATTCGATGATGTTATAGACGTTGAAGTTGATTTCGCGCATCATCTGCGACAGATACGGGAACGGTTGATAGTAGTTGTCGTAAATCCCCTTGTTGGCGGGTTTGCCGCTGTTGTCGTTCCCGTCGTCGTCCTGATATTTGAACCAGTACCAGCCGACGCAGTTCTTGGCTTCGAGCAGGCCCAGCGTGAAGTGCTGATAGGCATAGGCGCGCTCTTTCTGGGTCGGAACGCAGAATCCGGCGCCCGAACCGTTGTTCAGGTCGGAATCCTCGACCCCTTTGGTGTAGAACTCGGTGACCACGAACGGCTTGTCGGCCCATTCGGCCCATCGGGGAATATAGGTCTTGCCCTCGGGCGACCAGCGCGAGTAGTAGTTGATCGACACGATGTCGCAGTATTTGCCGGCGGCGCGCACGACCCCTTCGAGGTACTTCGGCGTGCCGTGCAGGCGCGAGCCGAGGTAGAGCAGCTGCGGATCCACCTTGTCGAGGGCCTCGCGAACGCCTTTGTAGTACTTTTCGGCCAGCATGCCGGCGAATTCGCTGTTGAGTGCATCGGTTACGCTCGCGGCTCCGCGCTCGTCCATGAATGCCCGGGCGGCCCGGTAGGCTACGTCCGAACGGTCGGCGATGTCGAGAAACCGCTGGAGAATCGCACTGTTCTGCGAGGAGAAGTCGAGCTCGTTGTCGGAGAAGAATCCGAAGGTGTTTTTGTCATTGACATAAGGCTGGAAAGCGCTCGAACGCATGTACTCCTCGCAGAACGCCCCCCAGTCGTCGTAGAGCACCAATCCGACGGCATTGGCCGAATTGCCGTCCGCATAGGCGTGCTTCTTCTGCGACCGGAACTGCGAGAGGAATCCGAACGACGGAGCCAGCGGAAAGGGAGCGTTGGCATTGGCCGCATTGTAGTTCTGCTGGATGCCGTAGGCGCCGTTCGTTCCGAAAGCCCCCGTCTGGTGGACTCCCATGCGGGCCAGTTCGTTGCGGGAGACGGCGACCCAGTTGTCGTCGCTGCCGAAACGCTCGTTCCATGCCTTCTGGTTGCGGTCGGAGGTGCCTTTGCGGAACGACGCCACGCCGCGCATGTAGTAGGGGTAGCCGTGCGGGTCGACGATCCACCAGCGATCGCCGATTTTCTTCACGTAGAAGCGCCCCGTGGCTTGCTGTGCGCCGCCTGCGGTATGGGCGCCGTATTCGTCGGTCACGGCTCGATACGCTTCGTAGGTCGAAATCCGGCGTTCGTAGCCGTACATATAGGCAAGCAGACGGGTATTGGCCTGTTTCCAACTCGAAACGGGAGGATATCCCGAGGCGTATCTGACCGTGATCGGACGATAGGGGCGATCGACGAGCGACTCTTCGTAGGGGATCATTTCGCCGGGTGCCGGCAGATCGTCGGGATAGGAGACCTCCTCCTTGTCGGTGAGGATGGCGGGAGGCATGAAATCGGGATCCTTGTCCGATTCGTCGGTGCAGGCTATGCCCGAAACAGCGGCGGTCATGCCAATCAGAATGAATAGTTTTTTCATATCGGTTCAGGTTTATTCGGTTAGTAGAGGTGCAGAATGCGAATGGCCGACAGCATCGTTTCGGAGCGCACGGGGGCGAAGCCGATGCAAAGGCCTTCGCCGTCGTTCAGCGTGACCCGATAGCGTCGGGTCATCGGCACGCGGCGCCCCGCTTCGGCGGCGACGTCGAGCTCGCGGGCGACGCAGCGACCGTTGAGGATGATGTCGAAAACACGTTCGGAAGCCGCTTCGCTTTCGGTCGTAAGGCCCAGTTGGTAGACCGAGCTCGCCGCCTCTTCGCCGGCCAGTTCGGCGAAATAGAGCGTTACTTCGTACACGCCGTCCGGCAAATCGGCCCGGAAAGCCTCGATGCCGCGGCGTTGGGTCTGGAACATCGGATCGAGCCGGGTGCGGTCGATGGGCAGATTCGATGCGGGTTGCGTGCCGCGATTGGTCTTGGGACGCCACGGCGTGCCGCCTACATAGCCCCAGCCGCCCGCTTCGTAGGGCTGTTCGGGAATCCAGGCCGTCTCCTGCTGCGGGTCGTCGAACGAACGGGTCGAACCCAGCAGGACGTTCATTTCGGTGAATGGCGTGCCGCGATCGAATTGTCGGGGCACGAGCCGGTAGTGCGTCGTGCAGCAGTGACGCACCGTGCGACCGTCGTCGGTGCGGATCGTGGCTTCGATCCGGTTCTCGCCCGCATGAAAAGGAATCTCGACCTCGGCGACGCATTGCTTCACGTCGAATCGGCCCAGGCTGCGGCCGTCCAACGCGACCTCGACCTGCGGCGCATTGGCATAGATGCGCACCCGCTCCTTCGCGACGCCCGCCGATGTCTCCACCCCGGCGCGGAAACGTCGGTCGCCGCCGCAAAGGTGTACGATCGGATCGCGGCGGAGCATGGCCTGATAGTAGAAATAAGTATCTTTCGGCGTGCGGTCGAGCGTACAGAGCCCCTTGCAGTTGACATGAGGCACGGCGTCGCCGCGCGGTTCGGCATAGAAATCGTTGAGATTCCACGCCGCCGCGCCGCAGACGAATGGCCGTGCAAGCATCTGCGGCAGGTAGTGTTCGTGGTAAAGCATGGCGTAGTCGACCGAAAAATCGAATCGCTCGGGACGTGGCGAACGGATGCGGATGTCGCAGTCGGCGCCGTATTCGGTGACGAAGAGCGATTTGTCGGGATAGGCCGCGTGCATCCGGTCGAGCTGCTTCTCGAAATCGGTAAGACGACCGCCGTACCAGCCCTGATAGAGGTTGACCCCGATGATATCGGGAATCTCCAGCAGACCGGCCTCGTCGTAGCCTGTCAGATTGCCGTGGCAGGGCAGCATGGTCGCACGCGAGGGGTCGAGTTCGCGGGCCGCGGCATCGCACCGTCGGGCGATATCGCGCACCCATTGCAGGTATTCGGCCTTGTCGTGTTCGTCGGCGAAGCGGGGCGGCCGCAGCATCACCTCGTTCATGTAGGTCCAGATGCACACCGAGGGCGAATTGTAGTTCTGGAGCACCATTTCGGTCATCATCCGCTCGCAGCAATCGGCGAATGCGTCGCTGCGCGTCACGGCATTGACCACGGGAATTTCGACCGAGGCCAGCAATCCCAGCCGGTCGCAGGCTGCCAGCACGGCAGGATCCTGCGGATAGTGGGCTATGCGGAGGAAGTTGCCGCCCATGCGCTTGAGTTGCTCGACGTCGCGGATGTGCCGTTCGTCGCCGAGCGCATATCCGAGGCCTTCGTAATCCTGGTGGCGGCTCGTGCCGACCAGTTTGAGCGGCCGGCCGTTGAGGATGAATCCCCGTTCGGGATCGAACGCACAGGTGCGCAGCCCCAGCGGATTGGCCACCCGGTCGGTTACTGCGCCCCGGGCATCGACCACCAGGCTCTCTACGCGATAGAGCTGCGGCTCGTCGGGAGACCAGCGGCAGGGCTCCGCAATGCGGAGCGACTGCCGGACGGCCGTTCCATTCGCTCCGGCAGGCAGCGTCACCGAAGTTCCGGTTTCGGCGACGCAACGTCCCGCCGGATCGAAAACCCGCTGAACGACCGTTGCGCGGGCCGCTTTCGGCCCGTCGTTCGACACGAGCGTAAGGACGGAGATCTCGGCCGACGAGTCGTCGAGGCGTTCCGTCGAGAGGAAGACGCCCGACGATGCGTAATGGGTCGTTGCGATATGCAGCGGATCGGTGACGATCAGATGCACGTCGCGATAGATCCCGCCGAAAAAGGTGTAGTCGGCCGAAAGGGGCGGCACATCGGGATCGTGCGTGTTGTCGGCACGCACCTCCAGCAGATTGTCGCCGGTGCGCACGAGGTCGGTCACGTCGAAAGCGAATGCCGTGTAGCCGCCGGCATGCGTTCCGGCCAGCTCGCCGTTCACATAGACTTCGGCATGCGAATCGACCGCTTCGAAAAGCAGGTGGATGCGGCGCCCCGCGAGCGAAGCGTCGAGGCGCAGCGTCCGGCGATACCAGGCCGGTCCGCGACGATAACCGGGCGTATCGTCGTCGCAATCGGCCGCATTCCACGTATGGGGCACGCAGACGCCGCACCATCCGTCCGCGGCAGAACGCAGGTCGTCGCAGCGAAACTCCCAGCCGTCGTTGATCGTATGATCGACGCGTTCGGCGCGCAAGGGGGTCCCCAGCGTCAGCGACGCGGCGAGAAGCGTAAAAAAGGATCGTTTATTCATAACACATTTCAATCGTTTTTTCGGCATAGCGTCGTCCGAGCAACCGTTGCCCGTCGCGACCGAAATGGGGGTCGAGCGAGTCGCGCAGCGGAGCGCACCCCTTGCTCGATACGCAGGCACTGTTGGGGATCCGTTCCGCGATGCGGCCGATCACCGGATTGAAACGCCCGGCATTGCGGTGCCAAGGGGCGATTTCGCCCGCGATGAAGGGCACGTCGCCGCATCCCAGGTCGCGCCGCAGCGCAGCGACCGTTTCCGCCAGTCGGTCGAGATACTCTTCGGGGCTGCTGCTGTCGCTCTCGCCCTGATGCCAAAGGATGCCCCGCAGTGTTCCGTAGCGCATGGCCTGCCGCGTGCGGCGCACCGCTTCGGCGTAGTAATCCGACCCCGGCATCCACTCCCGGAGCGCCGAACTGCCGCGGGCATTGACCACGAGCAACAAGGATCGTCCGGTCTTTTCGCGAAGCAGATCGGCGAAACCGACGCCCGGGCCGACTCCTTGCACCGAAAGCGATTTGCGAATGGTCGAATAGCGATTGAGCGGCTGCGTCGCCTGCACGGGGCAGCCGGTGCTGTCGAGCAGCCGCACGCCGTCGGGCCGCCAAAGGCTGTCGGCGGCGAGCATCGCCCCGCGGCCGGCCATATTCGACTGGCCGATCAGCAGAAAGAGATCGCATGCGGACGCATCCGGTCCGCCGTCGGAGGCCGCTCTCCGTCCGCAGCAGGCCGAGAGAGCCGCTGCGGAGAGAAGCGCCAGCATGAAGATGATTCGTTTCATAACGGATGAGTATGATCCTCCCGCGCAGCCGAACCGCACGGGAGGAGTTCGACATCAGTTGCTTTTTTCGACGACGCGCACGGCGCGAATGCTGCGGGGCGTCGCACTCGTTTTCGAGAGATTCAAATCGCCGTACTTGCCGAAGCGAATGTAGAAAGCCTTGTCGCCGCCGGAAGTTTCGGTCGACGCCCAATAACTGTCGCCGTTGCCGGCCGCCTGCGAACCGCAGGCCTCGGGCGTACCGTTGAGCGGGTCGCCGCCCGCATCGAGGAACAGCTTCTCGATGCGGTCCCGCCGCTCTTTCTCCGCCGCAGTGAGCTCGGCCGGCACCGCGGCGATGAAATCTCCGCCGTGACCTCCGTTGTAGAAATCGTAAAGCAGGATGAGCTCCTGACGAGACGGCCAGTACCAGCCTTCACCGAGCGCGCGGCACCACCCGACGGCCGGGACATCGGCAGCCGTTCCGGAGTCGATGATCTTCTGCGTATTGACCGCTCCGTCGGGGTCGGTCAGCCCGTAGACGGGTGCCGAAGCGTCGGTCGTCCAGACGAGCGACGCACGGGCCAGCGATACGATTTTGGCTTTCGTGCCGTCGGTCGGATCGACCCAGAAGACGACGCCGCCCTTCAGACCGTCCGCATCGGGCACGATCTCGCCCGCCTGCCACGGCTCGACGGCGACGAGCTTCGCCTGCGATACGGTCAGCGCGACCGACGCGGTATTGCCGCCGCTGCCGGCCGTCACGACAGCCGTCGTCGTGCGTGCGTCGCCCGTTTCGTTGGCCGAAAGCGCGCGGAAGGTAATCGTTGCGCCGGAGATTTCGCAAGCGAGCCACGAGGGGTCGTCGATCGTTACGGCGAGCGTCGAGAGCTCCTTGTTGGTCGTCGCCGCGATCGAAGCCGTGCTGCCGGCGGCAGCCTCCAGGGCCAGACTCTGGGCGGAGAGTGTCAGAATGGCGGGCTCTTCGGGCGGCAGGTAGGCGCCCACGCGGCGAACGCAACGCACGAAGCGGGCCGTGCCCGATTTCTTCCATTTGTCCACGGCGTATTTGCCGAAACGGACGCCATAGGAGTTCTGCTCGTCGTATTCGGTCGACGACCAGTAGCTCTGTCCGTTGCCCGATGCCGTCGCGTCGATTACCGTGCCGCCCAGGTCGGTCAGCATCCTGTCGAATGCCGCACGGGCTATCTTTTCGGGATCGGACAGCGCTTCGATCGTGGCAGCCACGAACGAGGGATCCTCGTGGCCTATGCCGTTGTAGGCGTCGAACAGTTCGTTCAGTTCGCCCGAAGCGGGCAGATACCAGCCTTCGCCCATCGCCGTGCAGTAGCCTGCGGCCTCTTCGGCGGTATGCTCGGTGTAGAGCGCCGTGTTGGCCAGACCGTCGACCCGCGATTCGGCTCCGTGAGCCTTCATCGTCGATTCGAACGGCTTGCCTTCGAGGCGGGCCAGCGAAACGGCCTTGCCGATCGTTCTGTCCGACGGGTCGACCCAGAAGATCATGCCCAGCCCGTCGTCGGTGGGATCGCCCACTTTCAGTCCGCCCGTCTCTTCGACGGCCGACTGGTTGACGGTGACCTGCTCGACGAACGTTCCGGCCCGCAGCGTCACCTGCGTCGTGCGGGTTTCGGAACTTTCGTTGGTCTCGGTCGCCGTAAAAACGGCACGGCGTCTGTTCACGTCGACCGAGAGCCACGCGCAATCGAACTCGGCCTCGACGACGGATTCCGTCGTGGCGATCAGGGCGGTGAAGGAGGAGCCTTCGGCCCGGCCGAGGGTGACCGTGCGGTCCGAATAACTGAACTCGGGCATCACGCGCACCCGGTCGTCGCTCGTGCAGCCGACGCACAGTAGCGTGACGAGCGCGGCCGCGAATCCTAATATCTTTTTCATGAATGTGCTTTTTTCGGGTTTAAGGGATCAGTTCCATGCTTCATGCTGCGGGAAGTTTTTGCCCATCATGTCGATCTGCGACTGCGGAATGGGCCAAAGCTCGTGTTTGCCGGTGACGAAGTTGACGCGCGGCTCGGTGTAGTCCCGGTCCAGATACGGATCTTCGGCTCTGGAGTCGCCCGCATGCGCATGCACGCGGTCGGCCAGGATGCCCAGACGCTTGAGCAGCGGCCAGCGGACCCCTTCGAAGTGGCATTCGCGGGCGTATTCGTCGAGAATCTTTTCGAGTGTCAGCGGGCCGCGCTCCTCGTCGTTGCCGGCACGCTGCCACGTCTTGTTGTAGTAGTTCAGCGCGTCGGCGCTGCTGCCGCCGTCCCGGTGGAAATAGGCTTCGCAGCACATCAGCGCCGTTTCGCCCAGACGATAGACGGGCAGGTCCTTGAAACTCGACCGCAGGTCGGGCTGGTCGGCGTTGCTCCAGCAGTCGAAATACTTCTTGGAGAAGAAATGCAGGTTGGTGATGTACTCGGACTTGCCTTTCGAGAGCTCCAGATCGTAGGGCGTGCCGTAGCTGGCATCCGAACGGTTGTTGCAGATGAGTTCGGTGCAGATCAGTTTCGTGTAGCGCGAATCCTTCTCCCGGTCGAAGAGCGACAGCAGGTAGGTGTTCGGGTAGACGCGGCCCCAGCCGTATCCGCCCATGTCGGAGGCGATGGTGAAGTATTTGCCCAGACCATGATATATGGGCAGCGTCGTGAGACCGAGCCGATGGCCCGTGAGCGTCGTGCTGCCCGTGGCGCCGCCGCCCAGGTTGGTCGAGAACTGATAGGCCCACAGCACCTCTTTCGACCGCAGTTCGACACCGGACAGAAAAACCTCTTCGGGATGCTTTTCCAGAGCGAACAGTTCGGGATGCGCGAAAATCTCCTCGCAGGCTCCGATCGCCGTATCCCAGTCCGCTTCCCACATGGCGAACTGGGCCCGCACGTGTTTTGCCGCAGCTTTCGTCACGCGGCCGTGCTGAGCGGAGGAGGAGCCGTCGGGGATCTCCCAGGCCAGATTGGCCGCCGCGTCGTCGAGATCGGTGCGGATGAGGCTGAAGATCTCCTCCCGAGCCGCCGGCTTGAACTCCCGCTCCAGGTTGTCGACCGCCGTGGGGATCGTATTCAGGTAGAGCCGTTCGAACCGTTTGTAAAGCTCGAAGTAGGCGCGGCCGCGGAAGAACTTCGCCTCGGCCCAGGCGCGCAGGACGACGGGATCCGCCAGGCTCATCTCCTCGGCCGAGGAGATGATCTCGTTGGCCTTGCCGATGATGTTGTAATGGTGGTTCCAGAAACTCCCGACGACCTCGTTGTTGGGCATCAGGTTGTTCAGACGGGCCAGCGAGGCGGCCGTACCGCCGCGGTAGACCATCAGATCGGTGCTGTAGTCGAGCATCTGGACTACGTAGCAGTCGTTGTTGTCGTTCGACGGTTTGGCGATCTTACGGTCGAGGTCGTACAGCGCCACGACCGCCCGCGACAACCCTTCGGGGGTGTCGTACAGCCATTTGCCGGTGATGTTGGTCTTGGACTCCAGCTCCAGGTACCTCTCGCAGGAGGCCGTCGCCGCGGCGACGAGTGTCAGCGTCAGAAGCGTATAGAAGGTTCGTTTCATGTTCGTGGATTTTTAGAAGGTGAGATTGGCTCCGAAAACGAAGGTCTGCGGCTCGGGGTAGGCTCCGGGCGAGAGTTCGGGGCTGTACGACAACAGTTCGGTGAACGTCAGCAGATTGGTGGCCGTCGCATAGAGGCGCAGCTTGTTCATGCCGAGTTTCGAAATCCACCGCTTGGGGAAATTGTAGCCGATTTGCAGGGTGCGCAGGCGGATGTAGGAGGTGTTCTGAATGGCCAATGCACTCTGGTAGGTGGCGTTGGAGTTGAACGACGGACGCGGGAATTTGTTCGACGGGTTGTAGGGCGTCCAGTAGTCGACCTTCACGCCGTTGAGCTTGCCCTGCAGCGAACCGCCGCTGTTGGCCTCGTACAGGAAAGGATTCATCAGCCGGCCGCCGTGCACGCCGTACCAATCCATGAAGAATTCGAAGCCTTTCCAACGCAGCGTCGTCGAAAGCGACAACGTGAAGTCGGGATCTTTCGAAATCGGCGTCCGGTCGTCGGCGTTGATGCGGCCGTCGCCGTTCAGATCGCGGATCTTCACCATACCCGGCTGCACGGCGTTGGTGTATTCCATCGCCTTGTCGGCCACGCCGTCGCCGTCGGTGTCGATCGTGGGTTTGAGCCGATAGACGATGTTGCCGTAGGCGTCTTTCGTGATGTCGAAGTCGTCGTATTGGAAGATCCCGTCGGCCTTGTAGTTGTAGTAGACGTTGATCGACTTGCCGACGAACCAGTTGTTGGCCGGCTGGCTGGCCGGACGCCCGTATTCGTCGAGCGTGTCGTCGATGCGGACGATTTCGTTGCGGAAGAGGCTGAAGTTGGAGGAGATGCTCCACGAGAAGTCCCTCTTGCGCAGCACTTCGCCCGTCAGCCCCACGTCGATGCCCCAGCTGCGGGTTTTGCCGAGGTTGTCGAGTATCGAAGTGTAGCCCAGTGCCGAGTTGATGCCCCGTTTGACGAGCAGGTCGGAGGTGCGGGTGTCGTAGAACTCGATGGTGCCCGAAAGCCGGTTGTTCCAGAACCCGAAGTCGAGGCCTGCGTTGACCGTCGCCGAACGCTCCCATTTCAGATCGGGGTTCGACAGTTCGCTGCCGGGCAGATAGCCCATCACGTATTCGTCGCCGAATTCGTAGCCGTGACCGTCGGCCAGACCGAGGGTCTCGTAGTTGCCGATGCCGTTCTGGTTGCCCACGATACCGTAGCTCAGACGCAGTTTGAGGTTGTCGATCCAGCCGGCTTCGCGCAGGAAGTGCTCCTGATTCATGCGCCATGCCAGCGCGACGGAGGGAAATGTACCCCATTTGTTGTTCGTGCCGAAGCGCGACGACCCGTCGATACGGACGGCGACATTGAGCAGATAGCGGTCGAGCAGCGCGTATTGCGCGCGGGCCATGAACGAAACGAGGTTGTGTTCGTTGTAGGTGCGTCCGGGTTTGCCCGAGAACTCGCCGTTGGCGATGAAGTCGGGACCCTTGTCGACGGGGAGCTTGTCCGTGGCATAACCCAGCGTCGTGCTGAGGTTGTGGTCGATCGACTGCACGGCCGTGAGGGTGAGAGCATGCTTTTCGTTGCGGATCGGGATCTGATAGGTGAGGATGTGCTCGATGAGCCAGTTCTTAGTCCGGCTGTCGGTTATCTGCGCCGAGGCGCCTCCTCCCGGATAATCCGCGTCTTTGGCCTGCTTGTCCTCGTCGAAACGTTGGTAGATCGAGGTGTTGAGGCGATAGTTGAATCCTTCGAATGGCTTGATGTCCGTGAAGAAATTCAGACGATAGGAGTCGCGGTTGATTCGGCGTTCGAAATGTTCGGCCCGATAGAGCGGGTTGATATGGCCGCTGGAGTTGATGAGTTCGGTCGGATTGCCGTCGGCGTCGTAGACCTCCGAGAGCGGCGGACGGGTGATGAACTCGCTGAAGTTGCCGTCCTCGCGTTGCTGCGAAGTGATCGCGTAGGAGGAGTTGACCCCTACGGCGAGCCATTTGTTGACCTTCAGGTCGGCGTTGATGCGGAACGTGCCGCGCCGGTAGCCCGACCCGAGGCGGGCCATGCCGTTCTGATCGAAAAATCCGGCGCTGGCCGCGACCTTGAGTTTCTCGTTGCCGCCGCGGATGCTGATGTCGTGGTTGTGGTAGAGGGCGTTGCGGAACATCAGTTTCTCCCAGTCGACCGACTTGCCGTCGGCCCATGCGCGGGCCATGATTTCGTCGCCGAGGGCATCGGCGACCGACATGTCGCGGGCATCGAGCAGTCCGGCGTCGTTGGCTTTGGCTTCGCGGCGCAGGTTGAAATACTCCTCGCCCGAGTAGAAGTCGAAATTGCGCCAGAGTTTCTGAATGCCGACATAACCGTTGTAGGAGACCTCCGTCCGGCCGACGCTGCCGCGCTTCGTGGTGACGAGGATCACGCCGTCGCTGGCGCGTGCACCGTAGATGGCCTGCGCTGCGGCGTCTTTCAGGATTTCGAGCGACTCCACGTCCTCCGCACTCAGCGTGCTGAACTCCGTGGCGCTCGACGGCGAGCCGTCGATGATGTACAGCGGCGTGTTTTCGGCCGCTATCGAACGGGCGCCGCGGATCGTGATGGTGGGAACGGAGCCCGGGCGTCCCGACGAGGCGGTGACCTGCACGCCGGCTGCGCGTCCGCGAAGCATGTCCGCCACGTTGCTCGACGGGAAGGTCTTCATTTCGTCGGCCTTCACCGAAGTGACCGAGGTGGCCACGTCGCTCTTGCGCTGGTAGCCGTAACCCACGACGACGAGTTCGTCGATGGCATTGGCGAGCTCTTCCATTTCGATGTCGATCGTGGTGCGGGAGTCGACGGCCACCCGCTCCTTGCGGTAGCCGATGAACGAAAATTCGAGCGTCGCACGGGCATCGGCCGCGATGCGGTAGCGGCCGTCGATGTCGGTCGTCGCGCCGACTGAGGTGCCGGCCACGGTGACGTGGACGCCGGGCAGCGGCCCGTTGGCGTCCTTCACGGTGCCCGAGACCGTCGCCTGCTGTGCCCGAAGGCTCGTGCAGGCGAACAGCGTTGCGATGAGCAGGACGAGTTTCGTATGGATCGTTGGTTTCATGGGGTAGTGGTTTTAGGTTGTGCGTTTTTTATTCTTTGAGTGCCTTGTCGACGGGCAGATCCATGCCCGACCAGGCTTTGACGCCGGTCCACGGTTCAGCGGGCATACTCCAGAACGGATCGTCGGACGGCAGTCCGAGGGCGACGTATGCGGCGCAGCAGAGGTAGAGGCTGCCCGTCGAAATGTAGCTTTCGCCGATGGACGGCTGGTGGCCGCAGAATCCTACGCGGAGCCACCCCTGCTCGTCGAAAGTGCCGGGTGCATTCGTCTGACGGCGGATTACGGCCGTCAGCGCGCTGCGGGCGGCCGCGGGCGAGAGCTCCGCGGGCAGCATGCGGCGGAGTGCGGCATCGGAAAGCGCGTGGAAGGCCCCGAACCGGTAGGCCAGCGAACGCCCCGTGACGGGGTAGGTGCCTTCGGGCGAGATCATCCGCTCCTGAAGGGCGGCATAGCGGGTGTAGCGGCCGTTCTGTCTGACGGCGAACGCCGCGTCCGGCGCATCGTAACGCTTCAGTACGTCGAGGAGGGTCATCATCATCGGCTGGATGACGAAGCTGTTGTAGTAGTCGAGGTGCAGATCGGCGCCGTCGCCGTAGTAGCCGTCGCCCTTGTACCACGCATCGAAGCGTTCGAAGGCGCAGGCGATCCGGTCGTACTCCCATTCGCCGCCGAACTCACGCAGGGCGGCTTCGATCATGGCCGAGAAGAAGAGCCAGTTGGTCTGGGAGGGCTCGATGACGCGCGACGAACGCAGCGCGTCGAGCAGACGGGAGCGCGACACGTCGTCGAGCCGCTCCCACAGCTGCGGGGCACGCAGCAGGGCCTGCGCGAGAAAGGCTGCGTCGACCAGCGGCTGCCGGCCTTCGTCGAAGTTCAGCCGGTCGGGCGAATCGGGATCGACGGCATGCGCGAGCGCCGCGACCGACAGCCGCAGGTATTCGCCGCGCAGACGGCCTTCGGGCGTCGGATCCTCGCCCAGCGCGAGCCACGGAGCGATGCCTACCATGACGCGACCGAATGCTTCGAGGTGGGTGCAGGTGCGGCGGCGTGCGATGTCGCCGGTGCTTTCGACGGGCATCGCGGCGCGCAGCCTGTTGTCGGCCAGAGCGGTCAGCACGGGCCGGGCCACGCGGTCGAGGGATGCGATCCATGTTTCGCGGTCGTCGCAGGCCGTGGCGGGGCCGGTGTTGTCGGTCACGGGGCGTCCGGCAGCCAGGCGTTTGTAGCGGATCATGGCCTCGACGAAATAGTAGTCGGCATAGGAGATCGGCGCGTCGATTTCGTAGTCGCTGGCGAAGAAGCCGGTCGAGTGGGTGATGATGAAGTTGCCGTTTCGGCCCGCTTTCGACCGGTAGGCGGGCGAACAGAGCGAGCGGAGCTGATGCTCGGCCAGCCGCAGGAAGCGTTCGCCGGCATCGCCGCCGACGAAGGTCGAGAGCTCGATGTAGGCCGAGGCCATCAGTGCGCCTGCCGAGGCGTCGCGCACCGCTTTCGGAATGTCGGGCGCATCGTAATCCCAATAGGGAATCTTGTCGGCGGGCAGATTCGGGTGATTCATCAGGTATTCGCCGATGCGCACCGCATGGTCGAGGTAGCGGCGCTCGCCCGTCTGACGATACATCATCGTATAGCCGTAGAGCCCCCACGCCTGACCGCGCGCCCACGACGACGAATCGGAGTAGCCTTGCCGCGTCACGCGGTGGATGGCCTCGCCCGTCTGTTCGTCGTAGCCTACGACGTGGTACGAGCTGCCGTCGGGGCGGAAGTGGTTGCGCATCGTGACGTCGGCATGCGATTCGGCCATCTCGCAATAGCTGTTGTCGCCTGCCAGGTGCGAGGCTACGGTCAGCAGTTCGAGGTTCATCATGTTATCGATAATGACCGTATAGCCCCATTTCCGGGTGTTCCACGACCGGGTGCAGCCTACCCGGGGGTCGAAGCGCGTGCTCAGGTTGCGTGCCGCGGTGAGAAGGACGTCGCGATAGGCCTCCTTGTGCGTCAGGCGGTAGCCGTTGCCGTAGGTGCAGTTGATCGCGAATCCGATGTCGTGGTTGTCGGTGCGGTCTTTCTCGCTGTCCATGCGCTCGGTGAGCTGCTCGGCGATGCGGCGCAGATCTTCGCGTCCGCTGTGTTCGTACAGATACCACATCGTACCCGGAAAGAATCCGCTGGCCCACCAGCGTATCGGGCATGTGACGAGCGAATCGGTGGGCGCATACCAGCTGCGGGGCATCCGGTCGGGCGTCTCTTTCACCGATTCGTAGAGCCGCAGCGACTGCTCGATCGCGAAATCGAGCGTGCGGTCGACGCTGCCCAGCCTCGACATGTCGCACGCAGGAGGTGTTTCCGCCCTCGTCGTCCGGGCGAGACCGGCGAGAAAGGCGAAGAGCAGGAGTTTTTTCATAAATCGATGGTTTTTACGGTTGGTTTCCTCTACGGCAAAGGACGAAAAGAAATGCTGCCGGGGATCAAAAAATCATTCGTAAAAATGATAAAACCGTCTTAAACCTTCGTCGGAGCGTCCGATGATCGTTTGCGGTAGACGCTGGGCGTTACGCCGAACTTGTTGCGGAAGCAGCGGATGAAATAACTCGGCGACGAGAACCCCGTGTCGTAGGCTATGGCGGCTACGCTCGCCTGCGGGTCGGACCGGAGCCGTTCGAGAGCCTGCCGGAGCCGGACCGAGAGGACGAATTCGTTGGGCGTCTGTCCGGTGATGCCCTTGAGCTTGGTGAAAAGCAGCGTGCGGCTGAGCCCGAGTTCGCTGGCGAAAAGGTTGACGTCGAATTCGCTGTCGGCAAGATGCCGTTCGACGATGGCTACGGCGTCGGCCAGGATCTTCCGGTCGTGCGGATGGGTCGCCGCCATGAATGCGCGATCGTCGATCGCATCGCGGAATTTCGATTGAAGATGCCGGCGCTGAACGATGATGTTGTTGCAGCGGGCCAGCAGGATGCGGACGTTGAACGGTTTGGCGATATAGTCGTCGGCGCCGGTGTGCAGCCCTTCGAGCGTATGCTCCTCGGTGTGGTAGGCCGTGAGAAGCACCACGGGAATATGGCTCGTCTCGATACCCGACTTGATGAGCTTGCACATCTCGAATCCCGACATGACGGGCATCATGATATCGCTCAGCACCAGATCGGGCTGAAGCGCTCGGGCGGCTTCGAGCCCTTCGGCACCGTTCGCGGCGGTGTGCACTTCGTAGAACGGTCCGAAGATTCGGCGCAGCATTTCGAGCATCTCCGCATGGTCTTCGACGAGCAGGATCTTCGCGGTCTTCTCCATCTCGGGCCGGGGTGCCTCTTCGGGCCGCTCCTGTTCGAGCAGAGCGGCGGCGGGCTTCCCCGCGGCGTCGATGAAGACGATGTTCGGATCGTCGCGACGGAGCGCGAGCGGCAAATGTACTTCGAAGACCGAACCCTTGCCGGGCTCGCTCTCGACGGTGATGCGTCCGCCGTGCATCTCGACCAGGTTTTTGGCCTGCGAAAGACCGATCCCCGACCCGTATTGGCCGATGGCTGCATTGGCTTGCTCGTCCTGCCAGAACCGCTCGAAGATGCGGTCGAGGTGCTCGTGCGCGATGCCGATTCCCGTATCGGCGACGGCGACGACGGCTTCGTCGGGACGGGCCTCTACCGTCATCGCGATGCGACCGCCGGCGGCCGTGTATTTGAAGGCGTTGGAGAGCAGATTGTCCAGCACTTTTTCCAGCTGCCGACGGTCGAACTCCAGCGAGAGCGGGCCGTCGGGCTTCGAGAACCGAAATTCGATGCCGCGCTGCGAGGCGTAGTCCTGGAACAGCAGCCAGATGCCTTTGGCGACGGCTCCGAGCTCTTCGCGATCGACGTGCAGACGCAGCTGCGACTGGTCGAGCCGTCGGATGTCGATGATTTCGTCGACCATGTTCTTCAGGCGTTGGGTGTTGCGGTAGACGCTCAGAATCCGGTTGTAGACCGACGGGGCGATGTCTTGCCGCATGAGCAGCACTTCGACCTGCCCCATGATGAGGGTCAGGGGGGTGCGGAACTCGTGGGAGACGTTGGTGAAGAAGCGGAACTTCTGAGCGTTGGATTGTTCGATATGCTCTTTCTCCAGCTGTTCGATGCGCAGCATCTGCTCCAGCTTCTGGTGTCGCATCCAGAGAGCCCATAACTTCCGGAGCACGATGGCGACGGCGACGGCGAGCAGCGACAGAAACCACGGCCGGGCGTAGAGCGGCGCTTTGACGCGCAGGTCGAACGCCGCTTCGGGCAGACGCCCGCTTCGGTCGGGCTGCATGCCCCGCACGACGAAACGGTAACGTCCCGCCTTGAGGTTCATGTAGGTGATCTGGGTCGTATTTTCGGCTTTGATGAACCGGGAGTCGAATCCTTCGAGACAATACTCCAGTCCGGCGGCGGGTTCGTTGACGAAGTGGTTGCCGGCGATGCGGAACGTGACGGACGAATGGCGCGGCGGAAGCGTCATCCGATGGCAGTAGAGCGGCGAGGCGTCGAGCAGCCGGAGCGAGTCGCCCGGATGCACGGGCCGGTTGTCCACCAGCACCCCCTTGATGTGGATGCGGTAGTCGGCTTGCCGCTCCCGGAACTGTCCGGAGCGGATATGGACGACACCCTGCGGCCCGCAGACGAAGATGTTGCGGTCGGCCGAGATGTAAAGACCGTTTTCGCAGACGTTCGACAGCGGGAATCCGTTCGGAGTGCCGTAATTCTCGAACTGCTGCCGGTGTTCGTCGAGCCAGCTGATCCCGTGGCTGTGGCCCACGTAGATCGTATGCGAGGTGCTGTCGCCTTTCGACGCGTAGGCGGGGCGGGCGGCCAGGGCGGTGACGAACCCGTTGTCGAGCCCCCGGTTGCCGCCGTAATGTTCGAACGTGTCGGTCTGCGGGTCGTATCGGAAGATTCCCGAACCCGTGGATCCGAGCCACAGATCGCCGGCGGAGTCGCAAAGCAGATGGTTGATGTGCTGCTTGGCCTGGGTGCCCGAGTTCTCGGCGAAGGAGTAGTGGCGCACGGCGCCGCTCGCTTCGTCGAGCCGCATCA
>CAMWWU010000036.1 GCA_947178025.1 uncultured Alistipes sp.
CGTCGGGGCCGCAGGTGTCGAGCACTTCGAACGGATCGACGGCGTTGCCCAGACGCTTGGACATCTTGTTGCCGTTTTTGTCCAAGACCAGTCCGTTGGAGATGATGTTCTTGAAAGCCACCGAGTCGAAGAGCATCGAGGCGATAGCGTGCAGCGTGAAGAACCAGCCGCGCGTCTGGTCGACGCCCTCGGCGATGAAATCGGCCGGGTAGACGTCGCCGAAGCCTTCCTTGTTTTCGAACGGATAGTGCACCTGCGCATAGGGCATGGCGCCCGAGTCGAACCACACGTCGATCAGGTCGGGTTCGCGGCGCATCGGTTCGCCCTTGGACGAGACGAGGACGATGCGGTCGACGTAGGGACGGTGCAGGTCGATGTTGTCCGTGGAGTAGTTGGCGTCGGACATGTCGCCGACCTTGAAATTCTTGTAGGGATTCTCCTGCATGAAGCCGGCGGCGACCGACTTTTCGATCTCGCCCATCAACTCCTCGATCGAGCCGATGCACTTCAGTTCGGCGTGGTCTTCGGTGGCCCACACGGGCAGCGGCGTGCCCCAGAAGCGTGAACGCGAGAGGTTCCAGTCGACCAGTCCTTCGAGCCACTTGCCGAAGCGGCCCGTGCCGGTCGACTCGGGCTTCCAGCGGATGGTCTTGTTGAGTTCGATCATGCGGTCGCGCAGGGCCGTGGTGCGGATGAACCACGAGTCGAGCGGGTAGTAGAGCACCGGTTTGTCCGTGCGCCAGCAGTGGGGGTAGTTGTGGACGTGCTTCTCGATCTTGAAGGCTTTGCCGGCCTCCTTGAGGCGGATGCAGATGTAGACGTCGAGCGATTCGGCGGCAGCGGCGGCAGCCTCGTCGTACTTGCCGTCGACGGTGAACTGCGGGTCGTAGGCGTTCTTGACCCAGCGGCCGGCGTACTCGGCGTACTCCGGGGCCACGCACTCGGCGGCGAAGCGCTCGTCGAGCTCTTCGGGGAGGTAGAACTTACCCGTCAGATCGACCATCGGGCGGGTCTCGCCGCGCTTGTTGATCATGAAGAGCGACGGGATGCCTGCGGCGCGCGCCACGAAGGCGTCGTCGGCACCGAACGTCGGGGCGATGTGTACGATACCCGTACCGTCCTCGGTGGTCACGTAGTCGCCGGCGATGACGCGGAAGGCCTCGGCGGAGGCGTCGCGCCAGTTGCCGTCGGCGTCCGTCGCCACGGGCTTCACCCACGGCAGCAGCTGCTCGTAGCCTGCGCCGACGAGCTCCGAGCCCTTCATTACGATCGGCAGCACCTCGTACTGTCCCTCCATCTTCTTGGTGAAGTAGGCCGGCACGAGATCCCGGGCCATGATGACCGTCTCCTGCTCGCCCGAGTAGGGGTTGCTGCACTTGACGTATACGTAGTCGATCTTCGGACCGACGCAGAGGGCCGTGTTCGAGGGCAGGGTCCACGGCGTCGTGGTCCAGGCTAGGAAGTAGAGCGGGCCGTCGCCGACCGGCTCGAAGAGCTTCGCGCTCCGCTCGTCGCGGACGACGCGGAACTGCGCCGTGCAGGTCGTATCCTTCACGTCGCGGTAGCAGCCCGGCTGGTTGAGTTCGTGGGTCGAGAGGCCCGTTCCGGCGGCCGGCGAGTAGGGCTGGATGGTGTATCCTTTGTAGAGCAGCCCCTTGTCGAAGAGCTGCTTCAGGAGCCACCACAGCGACTCGATGTATTTGTTGTCGTAGGTGATGTAGGGATCGTCCATGTTGACCCAGTAGCCCATCTTGCGCGTGAGCTCCTCCCAGACGCCCGTGAACTCCATCACGGCCTCGCGGCACGTGCGGTTGTACTCCTCGATCGAGATCGACTTGCCGATGTCCTCCTTGGTGATGCCGAGCTTCTTCTCGACGCCCAGCTCGACGGGCAGACCGTGGGTGTCCCAGCCCGCCTTGCGGTGCACCAGGTAGCCCTGCTGCGTCTTGTAACGGCAGAAGACGTCCTTGATCGTGCGGGCCATCACGTGATGGATGCCCGGCATGCCGTTGGCCGACGGGGGACCCTCGTAGAATACGAACGTGGGGTGTCCCTCGCGTGTGGAGATGCTCTTGTGGAACGTGTCGTCGGCATCCCACCGCTGCAAAACCTCGTCGGCCGTTCCGGCCAGGTCGAGGCCCTTGTACTCGTTGAATTTCATATGGCGAATTTGCTGAATTTCCTCAAAGATGCAAAGATAACAAAAACTTCGGAAAAACATGCAAAAAATCGACAGGCAGCGAGTTGCGGCCTGCGCGGGAGCATGGGGCCGCAGCCTGCGGAGTGCTCGCAGGGATTGCGGGCTTCCGCGTCGGGAGGCTGCGGCCCGACGAGCTCCGGGGGCTCGATTGTTTCGGCGGAGTGTCGGATCCGGGGGGCAGGACGCTCGTCGTCCTGCGAACCGTTTGGATGCTATAAGTGTCTGATGCTTTTTCTGTAAGCGGCCAGTTCGCATTCGGTCGCGGCGCCGAGGGCCCGTTGCAGTTCGGCGAGCAGGCGGGTGCGGTCTTCGGGCAGGCGGCCCGAAAGCGGCACCGTGTTGGAGAGCGTGTTGCCCATCAGGTGCACCGGAATGCACAGCCGTTCGATGAACGTGTGCAGCTCTTCGAGCCGTTCGCGTTCCGGAGCCTCGACGAACGTGCCGGCGGTGACCTCCTGCCATAGCGGCGCCTCGGGGAAGAGCGTCAGCGAGACGATGCCGATCACCTGCGGATGCAGCCGGTTGAAGAGCTCGGCCGTGGCGCGGGCGGCCCGCTCGCCGTTGCCGGCCCCGGAGAGCCCGGTCATATAGGTGAGGTGGTAGGCGATGCCCGCCTCGTCGAGCCGGAGACACTGTTCGAGGGTTTCGGCAGCCGTCGTCCCCTTGTTCATCCGGGCGAGCGCCTCGTCGTCGCCCGTCTCGGTGCCGATCGTGAGGCCCGTCACGCCCCGGGCGCGCAGTTCGCGCAGCTCCTCCGCGCTTTTGGGCCGGATGTCCGTCACGCGGGCGAACATGCCGATGCTCTCGACCTTGGGCAGGAAGTCGCGGATGCGGTCGATGAGCCGCACGAGCCGGCCGTAGCTCAGTGCGAAGGGGTTGGCCCCCACGAGGAAGACCCTCCGTGCGCGGGGCTGGTAGCGGGCGATGATCCGAAGGTCGGCTTCGACCTCCGCGAGCGGTGAGAGGCGGAATCGCAGATCGCCGTAGAGCGAGCAGAATTTGCAGGCGCCGTGCGTGCAGCCGGTCGTCGCCTGGAGCAGCACGGATAAGGCTTCGTAGGGCGGGCGCCAAACGGTTCCCGTGAAGTGGAGTCGGTCGAGATCGTGCATATTTTTTTCGTAATTTTGTCGGCGAAAGATAGTCCGTTCCGGCGACGCATGCAAGAGCTTACGTCGGCGTAAGTAGCTTACGCCGAGTGTAGTTTTGTTCGCTCCGAACGGCTTGCAATGACGAAAAAATATGAAAAAAACGGATCGGGAATCGCTGTCGCCCGCCTGCGCGCTGGTCGTGCAGCTCGGCAGCCGCTGGACGCTGCTGACCCTCTTCGCCCTGCGCGACCGGGGGACGATGCGTTTCAGCGAACTGGTGCGGGAGGTGCCGGGCGGAATTTCGGAGCGGATGCTCGCCTCGGTGCTCCGCGATCTGGAGCGGATGGGGCTGGTCGAGCGGCGGGTCTATCCCGAGGTGCCGCCGCGGGTGGAGTATGCGCTGGCGGAGAAGAGTGCGACGCTGCTGCCGCTGCTCGACGAACTGCTGGAGTGGGCGCGACGCAACTGTTGACGCATGCTGCTGCGGAGTCGGGCCGGTCAGCGGATCGGCAGCCGCTCCCACAGCCAGGCGGGAATCAGCCGCCACAGGGCGACCAGCAGGGCGTAGCGGCGGTCGATGACGACGCGGCGCCGGCCCCGTTCGATCGCCCGGACGATGCGTCGGGCTACGGCGTCGGGCTGCATCAGCATCGGGTAATGACTGTCGCGCAGCAGGGGCGTCGCGACGAATCCCGGCCGAATGTCCGTGAAACGGATCGGCAGCCGCTCCATGCGGGCCAGCTGGGCCAGTGCGTCGATGTAGGTGTTTTGGAATCGTTTGGTGGCGGAGTAGGCCGGGGCAGCTCCGAGACCCTGCGTGCCGGCGATCGAACTGATGACGGCGATCCGGCCGCCTCCGTGATGGCGAAAATAGTCGAACGCCGCGGTGGTCAGGCGGACGAATCCCTCGCCGTTGGTGCGGAGCGTGTCGATCTCGATCGAGGGGTCGAGGGCCGGGTTCTGCGAGCCGATGCCCGCGACATGCAGGTAGATGTCCATGCCGCCGAGACGGTCGGCGAGTTCGGCCAGGCGCTGCGGAGCGTCGGGTTGCGTGACGTCGAGCGTCGCGGTCTCGACCTGCTCCGGGGCCTCGGCGCGGAGCGCTTCGAGGAGTTCCGAACGGCGTCCGGCGATGCCGACGCGCCAGCCGCGGCGGATGCAGCAGCGAGCGGTTGCGAGTCCCAGCCCCGACGTGGCGCCCACGATGACGATGCGCGTCGTCCCGGTCGCTGCGGCGTGCGCCGCGATCCGTTCTTTGCGGGGGCGGGGCGTTTCTGCGGAGGGGGTCATCGCTCCTCCGGCGTGCACTGCACGCACTCGATGCCGACGCGGCGCAGCAGTTGCAGCCCCTCCTCCGAACGGTAATCCTCGCAGTAGACGACCCGCCGGATGCCGGCCTGGATGATGAGCTTCGAGCACTCGATGCAGGGCGCCGCCGTGATGTAGAGCGTCGAGCCGTCGCAGTTGTTGGCCGACTTGGCGACCTTGGTGATGGCGTTGGCCTCGGCGTGCAGCACGTAGGGCTTGGTCTTGCCGCCCTCGTCCTCGCAGATGTTCTCGAAGCCCGACGGCGTGCCGTTGTAGCCGTCGGAGATGATCATCTTGTCCTTGACGATCAGCGCTCCGACCTTGCGGCGCACGCAGTAGGAGTTTTCGGCCCAGATGCGTGCCATCCGCAGGTAGCGCATGTCCAGCTGCCGCTGTTTTTCCTCTTCGTAGGTCATAGGTGCGATAGGTGTCGTTTCTTGTGTGCGGAATGCCGCCTCGTTGCCGCCGGTCGTACACACGCGGCCGATGGGCCGCGTGCGTTGATCCGATCCTCCCCCGAATCCTCTCTGAGGAGGGGACTCGGCGGATGGGGCCCGGAATCTGTTCGGTTACAATCCCTTTCCGTGGCAGTTCTTGTACTTCTTGCCCGAACCGCAGGGGCAGGGGTCGTTGCGGCCGACTTTCTTGTCGGCCTGGATCGGCATCGTCCGCTGGCGGTCCTGCTGTCCGGCCTGCGCCGCGGCCTGCATGCGCGAAGCCTGCAACTTGTTGACGTCGACCTTGGCGCGTTCGCGCTGCTGTTGCATCTGCTGCTGGCGCGCCGCCTCGGGCGCCTGCTCGCGGACGGGGATATAGGCTTTGCCGAGGATGGCGAGCACCTCGCGGTTGACCTTGACGAGCATCTTCGAGAAGAGCCCGAACGATTCGAACTTGTAGATCAGCAGCGGATCCTTCTGCTCGTAGGTGGCGTTCTGCACGCTCTGGCGCAGATCGTCCATCTCGCGCAGGTGCTCGCGCCAGGCGTCGTCGATCGTCGTGAACATCACCACCTTCGAGAATACCTTGTAGATCTCGGCGCCGTCGGTCTCCTGGCAGCGGCGCAGGTTCACCGGGACGTTGTAGCCCAGGTGGCCGTCGGTGATCGGGAAGTAGATGTTCGAGTCGAGCTGGTCTTTCTTGTCCTCGTAGATGCGCTCCATGACGGGACGCACCGTGTCGGCCACGGCCTTGGCGCGGCGGGCGTAGGCCGCCTTGAGGTCGGCGACGATGCGCTCGACGAGCTCTTCGGGTTTCGCATCGTCGTAGAATGCCGCGTCGAACGACGGCTCGACGGCCACCTCGCGGATCAGCTCGAAGCGGAAGTCCTCGAATTCGATGCCGCGGTTGGTCTCGACGAAGTTGTCGGCGTAGTCGTACATGATGTTGTTCAGGTCGATCTCGATGCGTTCGCCGTAGAGGGCGTGGCGGCGGCGGGTGTAGATCACCTCGCGCTGCGAGTTCATCACATCGTCGTATTCGAGCAGGCGTTTGCGGATGCCGAAGTTGTTTTCCTCGACCTTCTTCTGTGCCCGTTCGATGGCGCGCGTCATCATGCCGGCCTGAATCACTTCGCCCTCCTTGAGCCCCATGCGGTCCATCATGGCGGCGATGCGGCCCGAGCCGAACAGACGCATCAGGTCGTCTTCGAGCGAGACGAAGAACTGCGACGATCCGGGGTCGCCCTGACGTCCGGCGCGGCCGCGCAGCTGGCGGTCGACGCGGCGGCTCTCGTGGCGCTCCGTGCCGATGATCGCCAGACCGCCCGCAGCCTTGACCTCGGGCGTGAGCTTGATGTCGGTACCGCGGCCCGCCATGTTGGTGGCGATGGTCACCTGGCCCGAACGGCCCGCCTCGGCCACGACCTGAGCCTCCAGGGCGTGCTGCTTGGCGTTCAGTACGTTATGCTTGATGCCGCGCAGCTTGAGCATGCGGCTCAGCAGCTCCGAAATCTCGACCGACGTCGTGCCGACCAGCACCGGGCGCCCCTGGCCGACGAGCTGCACGATCTCGTCGATCACGGCGTTGTACTTCTCGCGCTTGGTCTTGTAGATCAGGTCCTGACGGTCGTCGCGGAGCACCGGGCGGTTCGTCGGGATGACCACCACGTCGAGCTTGTAGATGCTCCAGAACTCCGAAGCCTCCGTCTCGGCCGTACCGGTCATGCCGCCCAGCTTGTGGTACATGCGGAAGTAGTTCTGCAGGGTGATCGTGGCGAAGGTCTGCGTCGCGGCCTCGACCTTGACGTGCTCCTTGGCCTCGATGGCCTGATGCAGGCCGTCCGAGTAGCGGCGTCCTTCGAGGATGCGGCCCGTCTGCTCGTCGACGATCTTCACCTTGTTGTCCATCACCACGTACTCGATGTCCTTCTCGAACATCGCGTAGGCCTTCAGCAGCTGGTGCACGGTGTGCACGCGCTCCGACTTGACGGAGTAGTCGTTGATCACCTCGTCGCGCTTCTGCGCCCGCTCCTCGGCCGAGAGCTCGCTCTTTTCGAGTTCGGCGACCGCAGCTCCGATGTCGGGCAGCACGAAGAAGCCGTCTTCGTTGAAGTATTTCGAGAGCACCTCGTGGCCCTTGTCGGTGAGCTCCACCGAGTTGAGCTTCTCGTCGATGACGAAGTAGAGGTCGTCCGTGATCTCCGGCATGCGGCGGTTGTTGTCCTGCATGAAGGTGTTCTCGGTCTTCTGCATCAGCGCCTTGACACCCGTTTCGGAGAGGTATTTGATCAGCGGCTTGTACTTCGGAAGACCCTTGTGCGTGCGGTAGAGCTTGATGCCTCCCTCCTCGTTCTTGCCCTCGGCGATCAGCTGGCGCGCTTCGGCGAGCAGCGACGTGACGAGGTTTTTCTGGAGGTTGTAGAGGTGTTCGATGGCCGGACGATACTGCTCGAAGAGCTGGTCGTCGCCCTTGGGTACGGGGCCCGAGATGATGAGCGGCGTGCGGGCGTCGTCGATGAGCACCGAGTCCACCTCGTCGACGATGGCGAAGTGGTGTTTGCGCTGCACGAGATCCTTGGGCGACGAGGCCATGTTGTCGCGCAGGTAGTCGAAGCCGTATTCGTTGTTCGTACCGAACGTGATGTCGGCCATGTAGGCCCGGCGGCGGGCGTCGGAGTTGGGCTGCGTGTCGTCGATGCAGGCCACCGACAGTCCGTGGAACTGATACATGGGGCCCATCCACTCCGAGTCGCGCTTGGCCAGGTAGTTGTTCACCGTCACCAGGTGCACGCCCTTGCGGGCCAGTGCGTTGAGGAATACGGGGAGCGTCGCCACGAGGGTCTTGCCCTCGCCCGTGGCCATCTCGGCGATCTTGCCCTTGTGGAGCACCACGCCGCCGAAGAGCTGTACGTCGTAGTGGATCATGTCCCACTTGATGTCGTTGCCGCCGGCGGTCCAGTGGGTGGCGTATACGGCCTTGTCGCCCTCGATGCGCACGAAATCCTTTTCGGCGGCCAGATCGCGGTCGAAGTCGTTGGCCGTGACGACCACTTCGTCGTTTTGGGCGAAGCGGCGCGCCGTGTCCTTCATGATGGCGAAGGCCTCGGGAAGGATTTCGTCGAGCTTCTCCTCGATCCGCTCGTCGATGCGCTTGGTCGTCTCGTCGATCTCCTTCGAGATCTTCTCCTTCTCTTCGAGCGTCGTCTCAGGCTTTTCGAGTGCGGCCTTCAGTTCGACGATGCGGGCTTCGTCCGCGGCGATGAAGTCGGCGATGGCCTGCTTGAGCGCTTCGCTGCGGGCGCGCAGCTCGTCGTTCGAGAGTGCCTCGATGGTGGGGTAGACGGCCTTGATCTTGGCGAGATAGGGCTCGATCTGCTTGCGGTCCTTGTCGGCCTTGGAGCCGAATACGGCTTTGATTAAACTGGCGAGTATGTCCATATGTTTTTCGTTGCTTTGTTTCGGGTTCGGTTGTAAATCCTACAAAGATACGCAGTTTTTCGACAAATCGCAAGGCTCTGCGGGATTTCGTCGCCCAAAAACGAGCGGCATCCCGAAAATCGGAGGCGATTCCGGGATGCCGCTCGCGCGGAAAGGGCGTTTTTTATCGTTTGCTGCCGGCTGCGACCGGCCGGCGGACCGTCGTGCGTTTGTCCCAGACGGGGTGCGCCGGGTCTTCGGCCGCGAGGGCTTCGCCGAGGTCGATGCCCAGGGCTTCGGCCACGCCGCGTCCGTAGGCCGGATCGGCGTTGTGGCAGTTGCGGACGTGGCGCTGCTTGATGAAGAGCGGGGCGTCGTCCATGTGGCGGGCCGTATTCTCGCACGTCGCGCGCTGGTCCTCGGGCGACATCAGGCGCCAGAGCTTGCCGGGCTGCGTGTAGTAATCGTCGTCCCAGGCCCGTTCGTCGTAGTTGTCCGCAGGGCCGTCGAGGGGCAGGGGCGGCTCCTTGACCGAGGGCGTTTCGCGCCACTCGCCGAAGCTGTTCGGCTCGTAGGCCGGGGCGGCTCCGTAGTTGTCGTCGGTGCGCATCTGTCCGTCGCGGTGGTAGGCATGCACCGGACAGTGGGGGCGGTTGACGGGGATGAGGTTGTGGTTGACGCCCAGCCGGTAGTTCTGCGCGTCGTTGTAGGAGAACAGCCGGCCCTGCAACATCTTGTCGGGCGAGAAGCCGATGCCCTCGACGATGTTGGCGGGGTTGAACGCCGCCTGCTCGATCTCGGCGAAGAAGTTCTGCGGGTTGCGGTTCAGTTCGAGGATGCCGACGTCGTGCAGCGGGAAATCCTTGTGATACCACACCTTCGTCAGGTCGAACGGGTTGATTTCGTAGTCGCGGGCCTGCTCTTCGCTCATCAGCTGCACCTGCATCAGCCAGCGCGGAAAATCGCCCCGCTCGATCGCCTCGAACAGGTCGCGCTGGCTCGACTCGCGGTCCTTGGCGACGATGGCTTCGGCCTCGGCGTCGGTGAGGTTGCGGATGCCCTGCATCGTGCGGAAGTGGAACTTGACCCAGGTGCGTCGGTTGTCGCGGTCGTAGAAGGCGAAGGTGTGGCTGCCGAATCCGTGCATGTGGCGGAACGAAGCCGGGATGCCGCGCGGCGACATGGTGATCGTCACCTGGTGCAGCGCCTCGGGCAGCAGCGTCCAGAAGTCCCAGTTGTTCTTGGGGCTGCGCATGCCCGTGCGCGGGTCGCGTTTGATGGCGTGGTTCAGGTCGGGAAACTTGAGCGGATCGCGCAGGAAGAAGACGGGGGTGTTGTTGCCCACCAGATCCCAGTTGCCGGCATCGGTGTAGAAGCGCATGGCGAAGCCGCGGATGTCGCGTTCGGCATCGGCGGCGCCGCGTTCGCCCGCGACGGTCGAGAAGCGGACCAGACACTCCGTTTTCTTACCCACCTCGGCGAAGATCGAGGCGCGGGTGTAGCGGGTGATGTCGTGCGTCACGGTGAAGGTGCCGAAGGCGCCCGAACCCTTGGCGTGCATGCGGCGCTCGGGGATCACCTCGCGGTCGAAGCGGGCGATCTTTTCGAGATACCACGGATCCTGGAAGACGGCGGGGCCGCGCAGTCCGGCGGTCTGGACGTTCTGGTTGTCGGCGATGGGGCGTCCGTTTTCGGACGTCAGTCTCTTTTTGGTCATGATTTTTTCCGGTTTGCGGCACGGGGCCGGTCATACGGCCGTTCCGTAGCGAAAACCGTGCCCGACCGGGCGCCGGCACGCCATTCCGGCCGCACCCGCGCTCGGTGCGGCCGGAATCGTCGTGCGGGGAGGCTACTCGTCGCAGCCGTCGAAGAAGTAGGTGGCGTAGTTGTAGCCTGCGGTGTCGTAGCATTTGCGCAGCGCCTCCATGCGGTGCCGGAAATCCTCGAAGTCGCGGCGGTCGTAGGCCCAGGCCACCTCGGCGATGGCGGCCAGACGCGGCAGCAGCATGTGCTTCAGATGGACGGGCGTCGCGATGTATTCGGTCCAGAGGTTGGCCTGCACGCCGAGGATGTAGGGCCGCTCGTCGGGCGAGAGCCGGTCGTAGGGATCCAGGGCGTAGGCCTTGCTCATCGGAACGCAGCCGCCGATTCCCTGCGGTTCCAGCACGGGGTTCTTCGTCTGGTAGTAGTCCAGGTAGCAGTGGTCGTTGGGCGTCATGATGACCCGGTTGCCGGCCTTGGCCGCCGCGATGCCGCCCTCCGAACCGCGCCACGACATGACGGTCGCCGTCGGCGAGACGCCGCCTTCGAGAATCTCGTCCCAGCCGATGATCCGGCGTCCGCGGGCGCGGAGCCACTGCTCCATGCGGCGCACGGTGTAGCTTTGGAGCTCGTATTCGTCCTTCAGCCCCTCCTCGCGTATGCGCTGCTGGCACAGCGGGCAGCTTTTCCAGCTCGTTTTCGGACACTCGTCGCCGCCGATGTGGATGTACTCCGAGGGGAAGAGCTCCAGCACCTCCGTGAAGAGATCTTCGAGGAAGCGGAAAGTCGTCTCCTTGCCCGGACAGTAGACCTCCTCGCTGACGCCCCAGCGCGTGCGGACCTCGTAGCCTTCGCCCCGACACCCCAGCCAGGGATAGGAGGCCAGCGCGGCCACGGCATGCCCCGGCAGTTCGATCTCGGGAATCACCGTGACGAACCGTTCGGCGGCGTATCGCACGATTTCGCGAATTTCCCGCCGGGTGTAGTATCCGCCGCAGGGCGTGCCGTCGTATTCGGTCGAGTTGGAGCCGTGCCCCACGAGCGTTTCGCGGCGCACCGAGCCCGTGCGGGTGAGCTCGGGATACTTGCGGATCTCGATGCGCCACCCCTGGTCCTCGGTCAGGTGCCAGTGGAAGCGGTTCATCTTGTGCAGGGCGAGGATGTCGATGAACTCCTTGACCTGCTCCGTCGTCCAGAAGTGACGGCCCGAGTCGAGCATGCCTCCGCGGTGTTCGAAGAATGGTTTGTCGCAGACGGTCGCCACGGGCAGTACGCCGCCGCCGTTCACCAGGAGCTGACGCAGGCTCTGCAAACCGTAGAAGACGCCCTGCGCCGAGCCGCCGCATACCGCGACGCCCGAGGAGGTGATTTCGAGCCGATACTCCTCGGCGGCGAGCGTGTCGTCGGTCGAAAGGGCGACGGCGCCCCGGTCGGCGCACTTCATGCGGCCTCCGAGGGCGGGTGCGACGCTCTCGGCGAAGAGTGCGGCCACGCGCCGCAGCTCCTTGTCGCTGCCCGTGCCGATCACGGTCGCGGTATTTACGGTGAATGTCCCTCCGCCGGTCGTTATGGAGGCGGGTCTGGGGACGATGGATGTCTCGGGGCCGGCTCCTGCGGCCGGCTCCGCCAGTGCGAAGACGCACAGCAGGAAAAGCAGTTTTTTCATCATGTCGAAGTCGTTGTTCGGGGTTCGTATTCGGGTTGCCGGCAGCCCGCGCGCCGGTCGGCGCCGCTGCCGGAACGATCGTTTTGCGGCTCAATCCCGGTCGCGGACGCAGCGGACGTTCACCAGCTTCGAGGCGGTGCCGTCGCCCTCGCACCACGGACGCGCATTGAAATTCCAGGGGACGATCTCGTTGCTCCAGCCGAAGACCTCGAACATCCAGGCCGTCGTGCTGTCGGTGCTGGTCGTGGTCCAGAAGCTCGCCCGCTCGTCGGCGCTGTCCGGTGCGGCGACATTGCCGTGCCAGAACTGACCGGCCGGAACGATGTTCAGCCCCAGTTCGTCGGTCCCCGTGTTGCCGGACCAGTAGCCGGCCGACTTGATCCGCGAGGCGCCGTAGTCCGCCGCGGCCTGCACGGCCTGCCACTCCTGCTTCGTCGAGACGTGCCAGCCGTCGGGGCAGACGCCCTGCATGCGGGTGTCTTCGGCCGCCGTGGCCTGTTCGTAGGTGCGCAGGGCCGTGGGCCAGCTGTAATAGACGCCGCGGATCCGCGGGTCGCCGATCAGGTCGTTCGCGAAGGTCTTGACGACCGCCCGGCCGTTGATCGCATCGACCGTCGTGAAGGCCGTGCCGTCGCTGTACGACAGGGCCCGGAGGTTCTCGGCCATCCAGATGTCGTCGCCGATCCGCACCACGGCGTAGCGCTCCGGTGCCTCCGGATCGCGCAGGTCGGTGAAGGGGCGCAGCATGCCCGTCAGCGTTAGCCGCCGGGTTTCGGAGGGGATGGTCTTGATGCTGATCGTCGAGGTCACGCGCCAGTAGATCGTGCGGGTGAGGTAGGCGCCGTCCAGCTCCGTGAGCATCTCGTCGAGCAGCGCGTGGGTCAGCGCCGCGGACTTTTCGGTCGTCAGCGGCCGGGTTCTGGCTTCGCTCATCTCTTCGCTGAGACTGTATTCGAGGGCGTAGGTGACGCCGCGGGCGTTGCAGCTCCAGCTCGCTGCGGCCAGTGTCTCTTCCTGCCGGTCGTAGTCGAGCACGTAGGCCGCTCCGTCTTCCGGTCCTTCGGCGAGGAGAATCGGGTCGGCGGCGGTCACGGCCTCGAACCGTCGGATCACCAGCGGCCGCCCGTTTTCCCCGTCGGCCGCTTCGGCGCGATCCGGGTCGCTCGGCGTCACACTCCACGCGAAGCGCTTCTTCTGCGAGGCGACCATGCCGAATGTCTGCTCCAGCAGCAGGTCCAGGTCGGCCTGCGAAATCTCGTAGCCGGTGGCCTCTCCCGTTTCGAGGGTCGCGCTGCGGTCGAACTCTGCGTCGTAGAGCCGCAGGGTGTAATCGACGCCCGTCGTGTCGCACTGCCAGGCGAAGCGCACGGTCTCGTCGGCCCGGTCCGCATCGAGCAGCAGCTCCGCGTCGGGTGCCGGTTCCGCGAGGGTCAGCGGCACGGGGGCCTTCGTCATGCGGCGCAGGGTCGCCGTGCGGACGGCGCTGCTCTCGATCGGGTTGTTCAGATCGCCCGTGCCCGTCACCTGCCAGTAGACCGCAGCTTCGGCGTTCGGCTCGACGCCCTGCCCGGCGAGCCAGTCGTCCAGCTCCTGCATGGTGAAGAGGTGCGAACTTTTCGCCGTGCAGTCGACGGTCGTCGTCGCATCGTCCGCCAGCCCGGCGTCGAGGCCGAGGCGCAGCGTGCAGTCGGGAATCGCGGAGGCGCACTCCCACTCGAAGCGTATTTCGGCATCGGGCGTTTTTCGGTCGAGGCCTATTTCGGCCTCGTTCGCGGGGTGTCGGAGCAGGATCGGGTTGGTCGGCAGGTCGCAGCGCGTGACGGTCAGCCGCCGGATCTCGTCGCACCAGCCGACCTCGGGATCGACGACCTCGACCGTCCAGTAGAGAGGCACCGTGGCGCCGATCGCCACGTTCATCGAGCTCAGGAGCGAGTCGAGCTGCATGGTCGTCATGCGCCACGAGGTGCCGACGCCCGGATTCCGTTCGCAGGAGGTCGTGAAGTGCTCGTCGAGACCGAAGCGCAGCTTGTAGTCGATGAAGTGCCGGCGCGAACTCCACGCGAAGGTGAAGAGCGAGTCGGGCTGTTCGTAGTCGAGGAGGATGACCGTGTCGATCTCCGGACGGGTCAGCGTCACGGGCTGCCGGCCCACTTCGTGGAAATCGTTCTCCTTGTTGCATCCGCCGATCCAGAACGGAGCGGCGAAGAGGATTGTCAGTGCGATATGTCGGATGAATTGGTTCATGGCAGTGCGGTTTTTAGTGGTTGTAGGCCCCGATGTTGCGGGCTTGGCCGACGGGCTCGCCCCAGAAATCGGTCGTGAAGGGGAAGATCGGGTCGTCGGCGATGCGGAGGCCCGTTCCGATGCAGGGCGAGCCGGCTGCGAGCCGCAGCCCGTCGAGGATCTCCGCCCGGGCCGTGAAGTCGAGGTCGGCGGCGAACTCCTCGACCAGGCGCACGAACTGCGGATCGGATGCGATCGTGCCGACGTTGTGATCGCCCGATCCGGGGATCGTCCCCTCGCGGTAGCCGCAGATGCAGTTGTTGCGCAGGATCAGCCCCCGGTTGTCGACGAATTGTCCCGAGCCGGTCTTGACGAACGGATTGGCCGTGCCGGTGGTGTTGAGGAAGATGTTGTTGGTGAAGATCAGCGACCCCTCGATGTTCGTGTAGCTGTCGAACGTGACGGCCGAGTTGTCGGCATGCGTCGCGGCGGAGCGGCTTTTGATGATCGTATTGTTGTAGAAGTGGCAGCCGGCCACGCGTCCCACGACGTCGATCGTCGACGAGAGGGTCTGTCCGTTGCTCTTCACGTAGTCGCGCGTGCCGTCGTTGATGCTGATGTTGTAGCGCACCACCGTCCCCTCCTGCTCCGCGAAGCGGCGGTCGGGGGCCGGGTCGCTCGGGCAGAGCATCAGCCAGCCTCCCGTATTGTTGCAGGAGATGTTGTACTCGAAGAGGGTGTTGCGGCAGTTCTGGTCGCAGTCGAACGCCTGTCCGTCCCATGTCGCGCGGTGATCCCGCACGATGTTGTAGCGGAAGACGGTGCCGTCGCTGTGGATGCACCAGAGGGCCGCCGCGGCCTCCATGCGGTCGGGGACGCTCTCGTCGGCGAAGTCGCCCGGGGCGCAGTCGCGCACGACGTTGTACTCGACCAGGGCGTCGTCGCAGCCGTTGACGATGATCTGGTCGCCGGGGATTCGCTCGAAGAGGTTGCGGCGGAAGACGACGCCCGTATTGGCCTTGCGCAGCGTGCGGTCGCCCGTGGCGATGTAGCCCGTCAGCCCGTCGCGCTGGCAGTCGGTCAGCCTGCACTCCTCGACCACCAGGTCGTGGAACGACGAGGGGTTCGGCCCCGTGAGCACGTTGTAGTAGAAGATGCCCGATCCGCCTCCGCCGTTGTGGTGCGTCTTCGTGCCGTAGATGTCCGAGATTTCGCAGCGGCGGATGCGGATGTGGTTCATCACGCCGCCCTCTATGTTGTCGGCCTCGATGCGGATGCCGGCGAGCTTGGGGCGCGGCTCGGCGCCCCGGTTGGTGATCTTCAGGTCCTGCAACTCCCAGTACTGCACGTTGCGGATCAGCACGGCCTCGTAGTTGCCGCGGCCCGCGATTTCGGGCAGGGGCAGGCGCTCGTCGCCGTAGGAGCCCAGCACGATGGGGGCTTCGGCCGTTCCGCTGCCGCGCAGCGTGAGGGTGCCCTCCCAGACCGTGCCGCGCTTGATGAGGATCGTATCTCCGGCTTTCCACTGCCGTTCCAGGATGCGGTCGACGCTCTCCCACGCCTGCGAGGGGGAGTGGCCGGTGTTGTAGTAGGCCCCGTTTTCGGGGTCGATGTAGTAGCGGCGGGGATGGGAGATCTCCTCCTCGGTGCCGTTCGGGACGTCGGGACGCTCCTCGTTGCAGGCCGCCAGCGTGCAAACGCTCAGCAGGGCGGCCAAAAGGATCGGATAGGTTTTCATGGCTTTTCGCAGGTTGGGTTTACATCGGGTCCATCACGCAGCGGATGGGGTACATGTGATTTTCGGAGGCCGGCACGACGCGGTAGGTCTGGATGTTGAACGTCGAGGCGTCGTCGTAGAGCGAGAGCAGCACGGCGCGGTCCGGGTCGTCGGCCGAGGCGCTGTCGCCGTAGGCGAACTGCATCCCTTGCAGGCGGGGCGTCGAGCTCCAGAAGCGGGCCGTGAAGGTCGGGTCGGTGAGGAAGGTCATCCCCTCGTGCCAGTAGAAGCCCGTGACGGCGATGTTCATCTTCGCGCTGTTCGAGGCCAGGGAGCTCGTCGGCCAGTAGGAGGGATCCTTCACGGCCGAGGCGTCGTTGCCGAAGTATTCGCGCAGGGCGGCGAATTCGTCCATCGAGGGGAGGTGCCACCCGTCGGGGCAGACGCCCTGCACCGGCTCGCCGGCCAGGTAGGCGGCCTTGGCCTCGTCCCATGTCAGGCGGGTGGCTGCGGCCCACGTGTAGTAGCGTCCGACCTGCTGCACGTAGAGCGGATCGCTGCAATAGCCGTCGCCGGCAGCCGTTTTCGACTCGACGACGAGCGGCTCGCCGTCGGCGTAGACCGTGGCGCGCAGGTTGTCGGCCATGATGGTCATCAGCGAGCCGTCGTTCAGAATGAATTGACAGGCGCCGTATGCTTCGCCGTCGCGTTCGTCGGTGAAGCTCTCGACCTGCGGAATGGCGTTGAAGTAGCGCCACGAGGTGCGCACCTCCTGTCCGCGGGTCTGCTCGACGCGCCAGAAGAAGCGCTTGACGCCCGAGAAGTCGGGCCAGACGGTGCGCAGCATGTCGAGCATTTCGGAGTTGGTCAGCACGAGCGAATCCTTCGGGCCCATGTCGTAGACGCAGGCGTTTTCGAAGTGCATGTCCACATCGAAGGCGATGCGGTAAGTGGCGCCGGGACGGGCCTCCCAGGTGAAGACCTGCGTGTCGTCGGGTTTGAAGAAGTCGATCTTCAGGGTCGAACCCTCTTCGGGGAAGATGGGGCGCGCCCACGTCGCCTCGACCGGGCGGACCTCCTGCTCGCACGAGCAGAGCGGCAGCAGGGCGCCGAGGAGCGCGGCACGGAGCGTATGGATGATGAGTCGTTTCATGATCGGAGTGGTTTTGTCGGTTAATAGCCGGGGTTCTGGTCGTCGCGGATGAGCGGGTTGGCGTTGATCTCCTTGAGCGGGATCGGCCACAGGTAGTCGCGATTCGGGTCGAACGACCGCTTGTCGACGACGATCGGCTCGTACTGCCAGTAGGACGACGTGGTGCCGCTCGCCGGATAGTATTGCAGCTTCGAGACGTCGAGGCCGTGGGCGTCGACCATCACCTGTTCGGCGATCTTCCAGCGGCGGATGTCGTGCCAGCGCTGCCCCTCGTGGAAGAGTTCCACGCGGCGTTCGTTGCGGATCAGCGCCCGCATGGTCTCCTGCGTGAGGCGGGGCAGCGATTCGGAGAGTGTGATCATCCCCACGCGGCGGCGCAGCCGGTCGATCGGCTCGTAGGCGCCCTGCGGGCCGTTCTCCTCGTTTTCGGCCTCGGCCCATGCCAGCAGCACCTCGCCGTAGCGCATCAGGATCTTGTCGTTGCCGTCGTTGTTGAGGTTCTGGAGGGTCTCGTCGGCACCCTTCTTGGCCGCGAAGCCGGTCTTGTTGTCCCAGTTCGCGGGCTGCCAGTGCGCCTGGTAGCGCGAGGTGCCGTCGCAGCGGTATTCGTCGCCGGGGCAGAGCACCGAGAGCTTCAGCCGCGGGTCGCGGCGCTCGAAGGGGTAGTCCGTGTCGTAGGTCGGGTCGGCGGGGATCGAGGCTCCGTTGTCGGCTTCGAGCGGTCGGATCGGCAGTCCGTTGACCGTGAAGAAGCTGTCGACCATTTCGAGCGTCGTGTTGAACGAGAACCAGTTGTACCAGAGCTGCGTCTGGTAGCTCGACCGGAGGTCTGCGGCGTAGTTGACCTTGAAGATCACCTCGCGGTTCGCCGGGTCGTTGATGCCCGTGTCGAGGAACAGCGTGCGGAAGTCGTGGTAGAGGTCGTAGCCGAGCTCCGAGATGGCCCGGGCGCAGGCGATCACCGTGGCGTTGTCGTACTCGTACTGGGCGATCTGCAGGCGGAGCATCAGGGCCGCCCCCTTGCCGGCGACCTCGCCGCCCGTAACATGATCGAGGTGTTCGACGGCGAACTCCGTGTCTCTGCGAATGAACTCCAGCACCTTGTCCAGCTCCTCGCGCGGGGCGTTCTCCTGCGGCGAATTTTCGTCGACGAGGGGCACGCGGCCGTAGAACCGCACCAGGTCGAAGTAGAACCAGGCGCGCAGGAAGCGTGCTTCGGCCTGGATCTTGAGGCTCTCCGCCGGGCTGATGCCCGAGGCGAGGGCCATCGAACGGATCAGGGCGTTGGCGCGCGAGATGGCCTGCCAGTTCTGGGTCCACTTCAGCTCGGCCCACCAGCTCGCGGCGGTCTGCGTACCCTTGGCGAACTCGGCGCTGAACTCCCAGGTGTGGTGGTTGTAGGAGTTGTCGCACATGTTCTCGTAGGTGTAGGGGGTGATGTAGCTCGGCGACGTGTCGTAGAAACAGTAGTAGATACCCGCCAGCATGCTCTTGGCCTGCTCGACGCTTTTGAGGAACGTGTTGGGCGACGATTTGTCGACGGGAACCGTATCGAGGTAGTCGGAGCAGCCGCTCGTCCAACCCGCCAGCAGTACCGTCGCGACGAATAGGAGGGTGTGCTTTTTCATGGTTTAGAAAGTTGCGTTCAGGCCGGCCGTGAAGGTGCGGACCAGCGGGTAATCGTAGATGTTGGTGGCGTTGACGCCGGCGCGTTCGGGATCGAATCCCTTGTAACGGGTCAGCGTGAAGAGGTTCTGGGCGCTGACGAAGACGCGCAGCCCCGAAAGGTGGATCTTGCCGATGAGCGAGCGGGGGAAGGCGTAGCCCAGTTCGAGGTTCTTCAGACGCATGTAGGAGAGATCCTCGACGTAGTACGACGACTTGATCTGCGCCCGCTGGCTGTCGATGTAGACCCGCTGGTAGGTGTCGTTGGGACGTTCGGGCGTCCAGCGCTCGGTCATCCACGCCGCGGAGTTGTAGCCGTTGAAAAAGGGCGAGACGAGCTGTCCCGTGCTCCAGCCCTCGCCGCCGCAGACGCCCTGGAAGAAGGCCGTCAGGTCGAGCCCTTTCCAGCGGGCCCCGAGGTGGAACGAGAAGAGGAAGTCGGGGTTGGGGTCGCCCAGCGCCACCCGGTCGTGGTCCAGGTCGATGATGCCGTCGCCGTTCTGGTCCTTGAAGCGGATGTCGCCCGGAGCGGCGACGAGCCCCGAGTAGGAGTTCACCGGATTGCCGTTGCGGTCGAAGGTTTTCAGGTGGGCGTGGATCTCTTCGTCGCTCTGGTAGATGCCCTCGATCCGGTAGCCGTAGAGCGTGTTGATGGGACGCCCCTCTTCGAGCAGGATGCCTGTCGTGGAGTTGAGGATCGGGCTCTGCCCCTTCCGGTCGAGGATCCGGTTGCGGTTGAACTAGATGTTGGCGCCGGCCGATAATTCCCCCTCCCGAAACCGATTG